>CBZS010000625.1 GCA_000613065.1 Richelia intracellularis
AATAAAAAAATAGGTATTTACCTCCTTCGTAGTTTATATTTACGCCGTGGGTGTCCTAATCCTGTTATGTTCAAACAATGGAATATTAATTCCACTAGTACTCTCATGCCATGAAACAGAGGTGTGGTTGTGCTTGATATAAAAAATAATGCTTGCTTAATGGGTGCAGATAAACCTTAAACTAAAAAGTCCACAGACCGCAATTACCTCTAAACAGAAAAACTAAGCAATCATGTCTAAGGTTCTCGTCTCCGATCCAATTAACCAAACAGGGATTGATATTTTATCCCAAGTCGCAACAGTTGATGTAAAAACAGGGCTTAAGCCAGAAGAATTAGTCCAAATCATAGGTGAATATGATGCCCTGATGATCCGTTCTGGAACTCGTGTAACCGAAGAAATCATTGCCGCTGGAACCAATTTGAAAATTATTGGTCGTGCTGGTGTGGGCGTGGATAATGTGGATGTCCCAGCCGCTACTCGTAAAGGAATTGTAGTTGTCAATTCCCCTCAAGGAAATACCATCGCCGCAGCTGAACACGCTTTAGCTATGATGATGTCTCTGTCCCGTTATATTCCCGATGCCAATGCTTCAGTGAAAAGTGGTGGTTGGGATCGTAAAACTTATGTCGGGGCAGAAGTATACAAGAAAACCATTGGTATTGTAGGTTTGGGTAAAATTGGTTCCCATGTTGCCAAGGTTTCTAAAGCCATGGGAATGAAATTATTGGCATTCGATCCTTTTATTCTGCAGAACGTGCCGAACAAATTGGCTGTCAATTGGTGGATTTGGATTTATTGCTGCAACAATCAGACTATATCACTCTGCACATTCCCAAAACTCCTGAATCTACACATCTCATCAATGCCGAAAGATTGGCAAAGATGAAACCCCATGCCAGGATTATTAACTGTGCTAGGGGGGGAATTATTGATGAAGAAGCTCTAGCTGTTGCCTTGAAAAATGGGCAAATCGCTGGTGCTGCATTGGATGTGTTTGAGTCTGAACCTTTGGGAGATTCTTCTTTAAAGGATTTGGGTAAAGAAGTTCTTTTGACACCTCACCTCGGTGCTTCTACTACTGAAGCACAAGTAAATGTAGCGATTGATGTGGCAGAACAAATTCGAGATGTTTTACTAGGATTACCTGCCCGTTCTGCGGTAAATATTCCAGGACTCAGTCCTGATGTGTTGGAAGAGTTAAAACCCTATATGCAGCTAGCTGAAAGCTTGGGTAACTTGGTAGGGCAACTGGCTGGTGGTAGGGTAGAAGTGCTAAATGTACGGCTACAAGGCGAACTAGCAACTAATAAGAGTCAGCCTCTGGTAATTGCTTCCCTCAAAGGACTGCTATATCAAGCTTTGAGAGAAAGGGTAAATTATGTCAATGCCAATATTGAAGCAAAGGAAAGGGGTATCCGGGTAATTGAAACCAGAGATCAAGTTGTTAAAGATTATGCTGGTTCTCTACACCTGGAAGCTACTGGAAATTTAGGTACTCACTCAGTCACTGGTGCTTTGTTGGGTGATGGAGAAATCCGGGTTACCAATATTGATGGTTTCCCCATTAATGTTCCCCCAAGTCAACATATGCTATTTACCGTACACCGGGATCTGCCAGGAATTATTGGTAAAATTGGCTCCTTGTTGGGTAGTTTTAATGTCAACATTGCCAGTATGCAGGTAGGACGGAAAATTGTCCGTGGTGATGCAGTCATGGTTTTGAGCATTGATGATCCCTTACCAGAAGGAATTTTAACGGAAATTACCAAAGTACAAGGTATCCGAGATGCTTATACTGTAGTCCTTTGAACCATGTAATCTTGCTGAATGGTGCTGATTGCAGGTTAGGATAGGGGATGAAATAATCGCTATTTCATCCTTTATCTTTGACAATTCAAATTTCACATATGTCCAATACCTGGTGGGAAATACAAATTATCTGCGAACCAGCTCAAGAGGATTCTATCTTTTGGCGATTGGAAAACTTTGGTTGTCAGGGTACTGCTAGTGAAATAAAAAGTGATCACAGTGCTTTTTCTAACACTCAGGCAACAAAACTAAGGGGAAATAGCTCTTGTGTTAAAGCCTACATACCCAAAATTAAGGTTGAATTATTAGATTTATCTGCCTTGTCATTGCTCATACGACAGGACGCCTTGTGTTTGAACTGTAGAAAACCCAAGATGTCCTGGCAGTTAATTGATGAGGAAGATTGGGCAAGCAGTTGGAAGCAGCATTGGCAACCGGAAGAAATTGGCGATCGCTTTTTAATTAATCCTGCTTGGTTGCCAACACCAGAAAGTTCTGAACGGTTAATTCTTAGACTTGATCCAGGCGTAGCTTTTGGTACAGGAAATCATCCTACTACCCAATTATGTTTAGAATCCCTAGAAATGCGGTTTTCCGCCGCTCCCTTTAGTAGAAAGCAGGAAAAGAAGGATGTGGTAATTGCGGATATTGGTTGTGGATCTGGTATCCTTTCCATTGGTGCATTACTATTAGGGGCAAAACAAGTATATGCAGTAGATACAGATCCCCTTGCGGTCAAATCAACTGGTGACAATCTTGCTCTAAATAACATTACACCAGAAAATTTGATGTCTGCTGAGGGAAGTGTTGATGTCTTATCTCAAATGATTACTGCACCTGTAGATGGAATTGTATGCAATATTTTAACTCATATAATTATAGATTTAATTTACCAAATGAGCGCAATCGCTAAACCAACCACTTGGGCTATTTTTAGCGGCATTTTAACTGAACAGTCTGGAGAGGTCGCAGACGTATTAGAAGAAAACGGCTGGTTAGTTGCTACCCTGTGGAAAAGAAAAGAATGGTGTTGTTTAAATGCAAGACGTTCTGAAGAAATTTAGATAACAGGGAGCATTAATTAGGAAACCTCCCTTGAGATAGCTTCCTTATAGAATTTTTTCGGGATTTAAACTGAAGTTTCCCCGGAGCATATGTACTAAACAGACCTTTAAGCTTTAACCTTCCAAAGCTTGAGAGTTTTTACACAAAAGAATTGTACCCATGGGGAAAAAGATGTTCTTAATATTTTCAGGGGAGAAATATGAGACAATTGTAGTCATGAATATAGAGCGTATTCCTAACAGAAACTCTCCCCCAGCCGTTCTGCTTCGCGAGTCATACCGTGAGGACGGAAAAGTTCGTAAACGTACCCTTGCGAATCTTTCAAAACTGCCTTCGGAAACGGTAGATGATTTAAAAATTCTGCTTAAAGGAGGTCAAGCTGTAGAAGATTTAGAAGAAATATTTAAAATCATTCCTAGCCGTCCTCATGGTCATGTGGCGGCAACACTATCAAGCTTAATAAAATTAGGATTACATACCTTAATTGATAGTTCAAACAGCAGAATAAGAAGAATAATTGAGGCTATGATAGTGGCGCGTATTGTCAAACCAGCTTCCAAATTAGCAACAGCAAGAGGGATAGATGGAGAAACTTTTTTCTCCAGTTTAGGGTAACTTTTAGGATTAGAAGGAGCGGATGAGGATGAATTCTATTTGGCGATGGATTTTTTATTGGAACCCCAAGGATAAATTGAAAATCATCTTGCCAAACTTCATCTGAAGGAAGGATGTTTGGTTCTATATGACGTTAGATCTACATATTTAGCAGGAAAAGCTTGTCCGTTAGCAAAATATGGTTATAACCGTGAGAAAAAACGTGGTAAATTACAAATAGTATTTGGGCTATTATGTAATGATAAAGCTTGTGCAATCGCAGTATAAGTATTTGAGGGAAATACATCCGCCCCAAAGACATTTACTAATCAAATAGATAAGGTAAGCTCGAGATTTGGTATTAAGAGAGTAGTCTGGGTCGGAGACCGTGGAATGATTACTCAAGCAAGGATTCGAGAAGACTTAAAAGATAAAGAAGGTTTAGACTGGATTAGCGCTTTAAGAGCGAGTGCCTCAAATCAAGAAATTAGTAGAACAATCAGCTATTCAATTAGCTCTGTTTTATGAACGAAATTTAGCATCAATTAAAAGCGAAGATTATCCAGGGTAAAGATTAATAGCTTTTCTAAATCCTTTATTGGCAGCAGAAAGAAAGAAAAATCGAGAATAATTATTACAAGCAAGAGAAAAGGAATTAGATAAAATTTTTGCAGCAACTTCGAGAAAAGCTCGTCCAGTAAAAGGCGAGGATAATATTGGTGTAAGAGTAGGTAAAGTTATCAAGAAATTTAATGTTGAAAAACATTTCAACATTGAGATAGAAGAGAACAGTTTTTCATCTCAGAGAAATCAGTCAAAAATTGATGCAGAAGCAGTATTGGATGGTTTCTATATTATAATTAGTACATCTTTGGATGAAGAAACTTTATCTGCTACGGATACGGTAAAAGCCGAGAAAAATCTCTCACAAGTAGAACAAGCTTTCCGTAGTTATAAAACTGTTGATTTAAAAGTTCGTCCAATTTACCACTACACAGCCAAACGTGTAAAAGCCCATATCTATGTATGTTGTCTTATTATTATGTAGAATGGCATATGCGAGAACTTTTAGCTCCAATACTTTTTTATGAAGATGATTGGGAAGCAGTAGCAGCAAGAAAAGAGTCTGTTGTATATCCTGCCAAAAAGAGCGAAAAAGCTAAGAATAAAGCGAACAAAAAGCCTACCTCAGATAATTTTCCCGTTCATAGCTTCCAAACTTTATTGGATGATTTAGCTACAATTGTTAAAAATACAATTTCTACAACAATTGGTAGTAAATCCTTCGTTTTTGAGAAGATTACTCAGCCTACAGCTATACAAGAAAGAGCAATAGATTTACTCGGAATTAGCATAATTTGTACTCAGTAAGCTTGGACTTGAAATCTCTGAAAGCCTCACTATGCATAGTTTTTTTGTTATCAAGGGGAAACTTCAGTTTAAAATAAATTTGGGAGCTTTCATTCTTTTCATTTTCAGTCGCAGACTCCCAAAAGAGGCAAAGTCGGGACCTTAAAGACCAAGAGCTTGGTTAATATTAAGGAGATTGCTTGAATTAAAATTACCAGATGATAACGAATAAACCTTAGGGCCCAAGCCTTGCGCCCTCCTCACTGGTATAATTATTTTCATGGAGAGTCTAAGTATAAGTCTGTATTTTTCCTACCACTTCTTTAGCCTTGAGTGCACCTTCAATTCGCTCCACTGGTTGACCATTTTTAAACAATACTAAGGTTGGTAAAGCGTAAACTTGATATTGACTGGCTAATTCAGGATATTTCTCTGTATCAATCTTAATAATTTGTAATTTACCCTGGAGCTCAGCATTAACCATTTCTAGTTCCCTTGCCATTAACTGACAAGGGCCGCACCAGTCAGCATAAAAATCTACCAATACGGGGAGATCGGAGCTAGATAACATTTCCTCAAAACTATTAAATTGCTTTTTAGTAGCCATATGATGCTCACTATTATGTTTATTCTTTAATTTCCATGGTAATTGTTGTCATTATAAATCGGTTGAACATTATTTTTTTTTAATGGAAATGTTGGAGGGCTTTTATGGGTAGGTATTTTGTATTTGGTAATTTTTTCTGGCGTTGCATAAGTGCGGGATAAATTAGCGTTTGAAACCATTGAGAAATCGTTGAAAATTTAGTGAAATCATCCCCTGATTCAGCAACGCCTTTTTTCTTTGTTTCTGCCAATGCTTAAATGCTGAAGTTACCAAACCACGTTAAACAATGGAGAACTTCCTCAATTATCGCCGAGATTCTGAAAACCCTAACCTGGCAAGGAAAAGGAGAACAGTTGTTTACTGACAGTCTTGCCTTAAACCTATAGCCCTTTCGGGTATCCAAGAAAAACTGAAGTAAATCAGGGAATAGAATAACTATCAACCATCAATTACCAACTATCCACTAAAATTGACATGATGCTCTCTGGTTATAAATGTGTCTGAATCTGTGTCATTTCGAGAAAAATACCTATCCTTAATTGATAAAATAGTGCAAGCTACCCTCAAAGGTCAAATTAGCTCTGGGGGTCAAGTGTATCGGATGCTAATCGAAGGTATGACCATAGGAACAGGGGAAATTTTTGAGATGGCTTTGAGCGATCGCATGAATTCTTTCCAGCTACAATTAGACGCAGAGACAGATGAACTCAGACGAGCAAAAGCCAGTCGTAGCTTAAGAGCCATTAACACCATTCAAAGTCAATGGGTAAAAGCTCAGGAACAAAATAAAGCCGCAGAAGCGATCGCAAATGCAATTAAGGAAATCACCATTGCAGAATCGGATGAACGCTTGAGTGTTTTATTAAGTACCATTGATCCTAATCGCAAATATTCCCTCAATACTCAGCAACTACAACAATTATCAAAATCTTTACGTCAGTTTGCCCAAATAGATTCTGATTTACAGCAAATAGCTGATGGTATTATTTGTGGCGTCAATACCTGGGGAAAATTACAGGAACATCTATTGGGTTGGATGTATGAAAGTCAAGAGAACCTCGGTTTCGGTGGTGTTCCCGGAGAAAAAGGCCCCTGGGCACTGTGGGCAAAAAAGGTAGATAGCTCACCACTACAGGTGTTATTACGCACCTTGGCCATGGAAGAGTCTGTAGCGGAATTTATAGATAACTATGATGAGGATGAAATTGCTTTAGATAAATGGGTGGAGTTAACCCTTGTTTTGCAATATATTCAACGTGGACTGGTAAGTTGGTTTGACAACCAACCCTATAACATCGAAGCTGGTTCCAAATTATCAATTTCTACATTTTTGACCTTTGCAGTGATTTGGAGCCAGTTGGCAAATAGTTTGGGTATAGATAGTGAATACGGAAAGTGGTCTTCCCAAGTGATGTTGCAAATATTGCGAACATTTACGCAAAGACCGTATTTCCCTCTATATGGAGGTATATTTGCTTCCTTTTCTGGAGGCTATCTGCGGGATGCATTAAGTTATTTAGATCGTCCACTGCAACTTGCGGAAGGAACTCAAGAAAAAGCTAGAATTTTAACCCTATTAGGTTATTCTCAACGGGCATTAGGGGAGTATGAAGACTCCATATCGTTTCACGAGCAAGCTTTGGAACTTGCTAGAAATGCTAGCGATCACTCCTGTGAAATTGCTAATCTCAACCACCTCAGCCGTACCTGTGTCGCAGAAGAAACCTATGCAGATGCAATTGATTATAGTCAAAGAGCTTTAATTCTAAGTAGACAAGCTGGTGACAAAACCGGTGAAGCAAATGCATTGGCTAACTTGGGTTATAGCGAAGTTATGCAAGCCCAAGAATTAGAAAAGCTAGAGCCAGAAACCTATGAGATGGCAATTAATTATTTGCAACAGGGTTTGAAACTATCAGAGCAATTGGGAGATATACAAAGTAAAGCCCTCTGTTTGAGTAGTTTGGGCGTAGCTTACCAGGTAATTGAGCAATATGAGGATGCCATAACAAATCTAGAAGCAGCATTTAAAGTAGCTCAAGTTTCTGGGGACTTATATCTTCAAGGGTTGAACCTAGCTAATCTCGCAGAAGCGAATTACAGTCTGCAAAATCTAGATAGGGCAATTTATACAGGATGTTTAGGAATGTACTTATTAAATCAAATTGCTGCCTATGAATGGCGAAAACCAGCAGGATTGCTGAGTATTTTACAGGGCAAAATGGGAAAAACAACTTTTCAGGAAAGCTTGCAAAAGCACCGTCCCCGTATTATTGCTGTCATTGGGGTAGATGGTTACGACTATGTTCCCCAATTGATTGCAGAGTATCAAAAAGGGGAATAATCAGAGAAAGAAGGTAGAGACTTAAAAAGTGTATACACTCACCTCACTCTTTCACTGGGGCACTACTGAAGCAATAAATACGTCGCTAATTTTACCGTGCTTTGACGCATACGAAATTAGCCATCCAGATTTTATCAAGAAAGTTAAGAATTATTGTATTTTTATGACAACTGTTTTTAATTTTCTTTTTCAATTTTGGCGACAATTAAAAAAGAAAATTTTTCCCCTATTGTGTGTAGTGTCTTTAGTTACAGCAATAGTAGTCCATAATTTGACCCCTGCGATCGCTTTCGATGAAATAGAGAGCGCGATCGCACAAATACCCCCCATAACTCAAATTAATCCTTTACCCCCTACCAAATAAAGGGTTTCCACCTCCCCTAACTTACCCGACTCCGCCAACTCCTTCAACTCCTCCAACTCCTCCAACTCCTCCAACTCCTCCAACTCCTCCAACTCCTCCAACTCCTCCAACTCCTCCAACTCCTCCAACTCCCAAAATACCCCGCCAATAAATTCGTGGGGTATGGATGACTACCAATGATTTTGATGTACTCAGATCTAGCTATAAAGTAAACGAAGCAGTTACTAAACTACGAAACCTAAATTTCAACACCATTTACCCTGTAGTATGGAATTCTGGTTATACCAAGTATCCTAGTTCTGTAGCCAGACAAGTTGCTATTCCGTTTTTTTTTTCGCGGTACTAATGGACAAGACACACTTGCCGATTTGATTAAACAGGCCCATCAAAAAGGATTAATGGTCATTCCCTGGTTTGAGTTTGGTTTTATGACTCCCGAAACCTCAGAGTTAGCTTTAAATCGTCCCCAGTGGTTAACACAAAAACGAGACGGTAGTCGTACTTCTATTAGGGTTGCGGGTGAAGTTGCTTGGCTTAACCCTTTCCGACCAGAGGTACAACAATTTATTACTAATCTTGTCCTGGAAGTAGTTACCAAATATGACGTTGATGGGATTCAGTTTGATGACCACATCAGTTTACCCCGTGACTTTGGTTATGACCCATATACGGTGAATCTATATAGACAAGAAACTCGAAAAGCACCTCCCAGTAATCCCAAAGATCCAGAGTGGGTAAAATGGCGTGCAGATAAAATTACAGCTTTTATAGTGCGACTCAACCAAGCTGTTAAAGCCAGAAAACCTAATGCAATATTTGCCGTTTCCCCTAACTATTATGATTTTGCCTACAAACTACAATTGCAAGATTGGTTAGCTTGGGTCAGACAAGATGCTGTGGATGAACTTGTAGTACAAGTTTATCGTCCCAATTTACGGAGCTTCGTGGAAAAAATTGCCCGTCCAGAAATGCGAGAAGTCCAGCAGAAAATTTCCACTGGAGTGGGAATTATGGCAGGCTTACGCAATAAGCCCATGCCTATGCATCTGATTCAATCTCAAGCTGGAGCAGCTAAAAGTCGCGGTTTGGGTGTAATCTTTTTTTATTATGAAAGTCTATGGGAAAAGGCTCAGGAAAAACCTCAACAGCGTCAAGCTGGGTTTAAAAATCTATTCCCTAACCCTGCGCTCCGGGCACGCATTTAGTTGAGAAAGTAACCATTTGGGGTGGGTACACCTAGCCACCTCGTACAAAATTTTTATGGATTAAACATACATTAGCTAATACAAACTTTATTATTATGACTTTGACGAAAATAGCTCCAATAAGCCAACTGTGCCAACAAAGAATGTATAGGTCGCATATTTAACCAAACTTTTATCTTTCTTTGATGCGAAGTAAGCAGCAACTAACGCTTCCATCAGGTGTGCAGTGACAACAAGGCGTTCGAGCCAAAACAATGAACTAATTTTATTAGGCATTTCTACATGAGCGCAAACAGTATAAATATTCCATATCTCTACTGCGATCGCACTCAGGATGAGAAGAGTGGATATCACCTTTATTGGCAACAGTATTCCCTTGTGTATTTGCTTCACCTTATCTCCTATACTTGAATCTACAATCATTGGGAACACCTAATCAAAAAGTCTTCTATTTAAAAATAAAAAAGTTACTAGACTGTCATTTTAAGTTATCAGACCAAAGGTATGACTTTTTTCCTTCCTAACTTAATTTTTCCTGCTTCCAAACAGAATACACTTTACTAACCTGTTAAATTTAACCCTATACTTTATCATAAATTTATATTGCTGACTTCAACTGTCTGTATATAAAATTACCATCACAAAATAATTAGGGTTTGCTGAAAAAAGAGAAAAAGTAGTTGCTGTGGGAATGTTAGACCAGATAAATATATTTAGATGCAAGAAAAAAGGAGAAAATAGCACAAAACCCATGCATAACAATACCAGTAACAATACTGATGCTATTAGTACTTATGTACAGGAACTCAGAGCAAACTCAAATTTCAGCATCAAAGTTCCTTCTGCCATTTGAGGGGAAGTTGTCTTGTAAAAATAGGTGGGTAATGATGGCTGATTTGATACCCTGGCAAGAATTTGAAGATGAATATGCGAGCCTTTTCACCGAAGAAATGGGGGCACCAGCAAAGTCATTTTGGTGCGACTCCTTTAGTAAGACGGGGAGTGGAACTTAGACAGGTATTGGAAGAGGTGGAGGGATAGTAGAACAACTAGCTTTGAGAACTTGCTTCATCAAAGGAATACCACTAGAGTACAAAGCCAGGTGATTGCGTTTATGTTCTTGTTGTAGATGAAACTGCCAATACTCATCCCAATCGCCACTGATGTATAAAGAACCCAGGGGTAAAACAGCCTCAGCACCCCTCATGGTCCATCTAGCCCCAGTGATATCCATCCTGTCTTTAATTAGGTGGCCCCGTGGCGATGGGGAATCGAGCTTTTAAGTAATCGTCATATTTGAGGTATTTGGCATTGTTAAGTAAATATCTAGCACAGGTATCCACGGGTTTACGTTCTTGGGGGGTGAGTTTGGGTAAAGTCGCACTGGGGCGCATACCTGGGGCAACTGAACTTGATTTACCTTCAAGGATAAGCTGTAAACGTTTGCTCTCCCAAGCTTCTCCCTGTGTTGAAGTCTGAGAATAAAAGACAAATGCAGCTTTCCACAAATACTCAATAACATGGATAATATCCCTGTCTTAGTCCATGAGAATATTGCTGTGCTGATAGATTAAACTCCCCATCCAAAGGAAATAGCGTATTTATCTTTCTTCCTCCATAACCGATTCTATTGGCGATTACTGTGCCAAATAATGTGGTCAATTTCCGCGACAATTTTTCTTGTGTGTTCTGTTTACTGAGTCTGTGGCTGCACACTCTCCCTCTATTTCATCTTGAGTGCGTTTATCAAAATATCTTTGTTTGTAACAACCGTCTCAATAGTTCGTATCCATTCTCAAGTAACTTACTCTCTATCTGGGAGTGTTCTAACCCACAAATGCTGTCTGAGTCTAACCAACTAACTATCTGTTCAAATAGTTCTCGTGCTTGTGACCAAAACATACCTTGATTTGATGTAGATCCTTGCATAGGGTGTGGAACTGTTCCTGTTTTTTCACTTTTTACAAGCCAATTCCATCAAGTACATTTTTGGCTGTCAATACTACTGTGGTTGACTTGTCATTTATTATTCTTATATCATAATCCGTACTACCAAAAGATTCGCATCCAAGTCATTTTGCATAGCATTAGGTGCATTAATAATCAAAGAGAAATTGGGGATAACCGATAGGGAAACAGTAGAACAAATAAAAGAGAACCCTTATCTACAGTACTTTATAGGAATGTCATCTTATATTAATGAAACACCATTTGATGCAGGGTAAGCGCATCTCAAATTCTATTCACAAGCGGGTTGAGAGGTATCATCATCATGTTGGGATAAACAAGCAGTAAGAACAGTCAGGATATAATTATTATCCATAGCGGCTCGATTAGATTTTTGGCGATTACTACGTTTCAAAGATTGCTCTAGGTTTAAAGCATTAAGGGCGTTGCATAAGTGCGGGATGAATTAGCGTTTGAAACCATTGAGAAATCGTTGAAAATTTAGTGAAATCATCCCGCACTTATGCAACGCCGCATTAAGAGCTATTCGCCGCAGAAGTGCTAAGTTTTGTGGAGCATGACCAGTACGGACACCACAAGCATCTTCAGAAAAAGTGACATCTAAAGTCCAATGCAACCGATTTTCCACACCCCAATGAAGACGAATCACTTGTCCTAAGTTACGAGTATCACAATTTAAACTAGTTAGATAAAACTGAACTTCACCCACGGGTTGTTTGATTCCAAATATGTGGTACCCGCACAACCATGACAACCCATTTAAGACCAACCCAATTGTCTTGGTTATGCAAAGTTTGCAGTTGAGAAATAGGAACACACCAAATTTGACGTTTTTCAGTACGATGATGACCTTTCTCTACCCGTTTATCATAACTATGGATAATACCTTTAAAGCCTTGAGATAACTGTTGCTCAAACCAATTTTTCACTTGTCCGTAAAGTGTAGGATGATTACCTTTGAGTGCTAAAACATAATCTGCTTTTGCATTCAAGATTTGGGATGCAATTGCTGTTTGCGTACCCATGGCATCAATGGTAATAATACATCCAGCCATGTCTAATAATTCCAATAATGCAGGGATTGCTGTAATTTCATTCCATTGATTTATCGTCTTGTTTTACTTGTCCTAAAACAAGACGATGTTCACTCGACCATGCACTAACTAGATGTAACGCTGATTTACCCTGTTCTCTATCATAGGAACCTTTGAGGGTCTTACCATCAATGGGAATTACCTGTGCTCCTGGGGCTTCAACTATTGATTCTACCCAACGTGGAAAGCATCCCTCAAATAGTTTTGGGTTAATGGGTTCAAACACCCGTCCAAAGGTATCTGCACTTGGGATGCCCTCTGGTAAAGCTAAAAACTGCTCCAACCAGTCGTATTTACTCAATCCATAATTTTCCATGTCCTCCCATCCCTTACCTCCTGCAATCACTGATAGTATTCCAATGATTAAAATATCTGTTAATAAATGGACAGGGGTTCTTTCTACAGGTGGGTCTTCTATCTCACTAAAAACTGATGACATTTTTTCTGTCAATGCAGTGGCATTGGCTATACTCAAATTTTTTGAGCTTTTAATCTTTGGTTTTGAAGATTTGAAACCGGTAGGCGCAAGCCTTCTTGTCAGAGATACCAGTAGACTAAGCCGTTCAGTTCAGATAGACCCTTTACGTCCTTATTAGCATAAGACTTAACTTCTTTAATAGTTAAATCTCCATTTTTGTGCCCCACGAGTGTTCCAGGAACTGGGGAAGATTGGGTGGCGTAGGGGAGTGCCAGGTGGGGGTATGAGTGTTTATTGGCCTTACTCAAGGTCTTCATCCCCCTACCTGGCACCACGGAATCTAGGGAAGCGTTCCCCAGTTGCGTCATTTTTTTTTTGGCGATGCCCCTCCAGTAACCCCCCAAAGGGCGTTGGCGTTCGCACTTGAGAATCAAGACATACCTCACAATTATGTACAAGAATCTGTAATTTTCACTACAAAATTAGATGCGCTTACCCTGCTATTTATTTAGTGAATTAGTAATCTAAATATATATATTTTTGGCAAGAAATTATCTACTTAGTGCAGACTGAAAGCCAATATTTAAAACAAATTATTGAGTTATGGTATTCCTACTCTAGGATACATCTTTAGTTACATAAAACCTACCATTTTTGTTGAATATCATTCATCAAGCATTGTAATAAAGATTTGGGGTAATTTAAGTATAAACCGATAATAAAATAATATAAATTACCTAACCTTTTCGCCCCAATGCAAAGTGACACTAGCAACAATTACGAAAATAACAATATGAATTATATAGATGATTTTTACCAAAGACAAATATAAACTAAAACTCTTCAAAAATGATGCTTTATACATACAAATATTATTCTGTATGTATACTACCAAAATAACAATTACATCATCAAAAAAAACAAAATATAAACAGTTGTATATACCACTATATAGCAACTAAAATGGACTTATTCCAGCAATGTAACTAAATAAAGTGGTAACATCTCAAGACATAGATCAAGATGCCTGGGAAACGCTAGAAAAAACTATTATCTATTATCAAGGGCATCCTGTTGGTACAGTAGCAGCTTTAGATGGTACTGTAGATGGGCTCAATTATGACCAATGTTTTGTCCGTGATTTTGTAGCTTCTGCATTGTTATTTTTGGTCAAAGGTAGAACTGAAATTGTCCGCAATTTTCTGGAACAGACTTTAAAATTACAGCCAAAAGATGACCAATTAGATGCTTATAAACCGGGTAGGGGTTTAATGCCTGCCAGTTTTAAAATAGTATTCAATAATGGTCAAGAAGAATTAGAGGCAGATTTTGGGGAACATGCGATCGCTAGAGTTACCCCAGTTGATTCTTCTTTATGGTGGATAATTTTACTGCGTGCCTATATTGTTGCTACCAAGGATTACTCTTTAGCATACCAAGATGATTTTCAACAGGGCATTCGGTTAATCCTAGAGTTGTGTTTGGCAACTCGTTTTGATATGTATCCCACCTTGCTGGTGCCTGATGGAGCTTGTATGATTGACCGTCGCTTGGGTATTTACGGTCATCCTCTAGAAATTCAATCTCTATATTATGCTGCTTTGCGAGCGGCTAGGGAATTATTGATTTGTCCGGGTAATGAAGATTTAGTACTTGCGATTGATAATCGCTTACCTTTACTGATTGCTCATATTCGCAAGCATTATTGGATTGATTTTCATCGTTTGAATGACATCTATCGGTATCGGGGAGAAGAGTATGGTAAGGATGCGGTGAACCAGTTCAATATTTATGTTGATTCTATACCTTACTGTGAATTGGATAGATGGTTACCGAAAGGGGGTGGTTATCTTGCGGGTAATGTGGGACCATCTCAAATGGATACCCGCTTCTTTACCTTGGGTAACTTAATGGCTGTAATTACTGATTTAACTACAGAAGAACAGTCCGAAGCCATTATGACTTTAATTGAGCAAAGATGGGATGATTTGGTGGGAGACATGCCAATGAAAATCACCTTTCCCGCATTAGAGAAGGATGAGTACAAATATATTACAGGCTGCGACCCCAAGAATATCCCATGGTCTTATCATAATGCAGGTAACTGGCCTGTATTAATGTGGATGTTAGCTACCACTTGTGTGAAGACTAATCGCAGAGAATTAATCCAAAGAGCGATCGCAATTGCTCAAGAACGTCTTAGACATGATGAGTGGCCGGAATATTATGATGGTAAACAGGGTAGATTAATTGGTAAACAGTCTCGTAAATACCAAACCTGGACAATTGTAGGCTTTTTATTAGCAAAGGAAATACTCGCTCAACCTGAAAATTTACCTTTGATTAGTTTTGATCCATTTAGTGCGGAACAGGTTTCTCAAGCTTGCGAGTTAAAATTCGACTCCTTTGATGCTTAATCCTCTCCAATGGCTCTTGGGTGGGCAAATCCCACCCCTACTGTGATATTCGCTTTATCCCATTAAATTGTAGAGTATCCCCTATTTTCAATCCAAAATCCAAAACAGTCTGCCTTCTGAGATAATAAAGCCTACACACTTTCTTAATTCTTGCTCGATAATGCTTTCTTCCCGTCAATTGGCTTTTATTGCTCTAGGAGATGTTCATAAGGGAGCCTATACAGATGTTGCCATTGACAGAGCACTACACAAAGGTAACCTAGATGAACGCGATCGCCGTTTCTTGACAGAATTAGTTTATGGTAGCACTCGAAGACAGCGCACTCTAGACACAATTATTGACCAACTAGGTAAAAAATCAGCGCAACAGCAAGCAAAAGATTTACGTACAATCCTCCATCTAGGGTTATATCAACTACGATACCAAGAAAAAATTCCTGCTTCCGCCGCAGTTAATACAACGGTGCAACTAGCTAAGGATAATGGCTTTAAAGGATTGACTGGGGTGGTAAATGGTTTGTTACGCCAGTATATTCGCTTAACTGAAAAAACAAAAGAGCCACTGACCTTACCAGATAATCCTGTAGAAAGATTAGGAATATTACACAGCTTTCCTGACTGGATAATCGAAGTATGGCTAGAACAATTTGGTTTTGATGCAACAGAAAAGTTATGTATGTGGATGAACCAAACCCCAGCCATTGATTTACGGGTTAATCCTCTGCGTAGTTCCCTAGAAGAAGTGGAGATGGCTTTGCAGGGCAAGGGGATACAATATCAACGCCTACCTAACTTACCCCAAGCTTTACGCTTAATTAGTAGCCCTGGCAATATCCAAAACTTACCAGGTTTTGATGCTGGTTGGTGGACAGTACAAGATAGTAGTGCCCAACTGGTAGGATATTTACTGAATCCCCAGCCAGAAGAGCTAATTATTGATGTCTGCGCTGCACCAGGGGGAAAAACCACCCATCTTGCAGAATTAATGGGGGATAAAGGTAAAATTTATGCTGGTGACCGCACCACTTCTAGGTTACGTAGATTACAACAAAATGCCCAACGTTTGGGTTTAAAATCCATCGAAATTTTCACCGGGGATGGACGTAGCTTATCTCAGTTTGATTGTATCGCTGATCGCGTTTTATTAGATGTACCCTGCTCTGGCTTGGGAACCTTAAACCGTCATGCAGATGCTCGCTGGCGACAAACACCCACTAAAGTTAAAGAGTTAGCATTGCTGCAACAAGAGTTAATTACCCATGCAGCTACTTTCGTCAAACCAAGGGGTGTAATGGTATATGCAACTTGTACCCTCCACCCAGCAGAAAATGAAGACGTAATTGGCAAATTTCTAAGATCCCACCCCCATTGGCAAATAATCGAATCACTTACTCAGGACTCATCCCTAGCTACATACGCAAGTCCCTCTGGTTGGATTAAAGTATTACCCCATCAACATAATATGGATGGTTTTTTTATGGTGCGTTTAAGAAACGCAAAGAATTAGCGCTCGAGTGGATTGGTAATTGTAATATTAGTGTCTAGTGATTTATCTCAATTTATATAAAAAGGACACAAAAAATGGTTAATAATGCAAGTGTAAAAAAACTCATCAAAATCTTGATAGGAGCAGCTTGGATTGATGGTAAAATTCAGCCAGAAGAAAGGGAATATTTACGCAAACTAGCAGCTCAACAAGGTTTAGCTAGTGATCGAGAGATTAAACCATGGTTGTATGAATTACGGGCTGTAAAACCCTCAGAATGTTATCTATGGGTAAAAGAATATTTAGGGGAAAGTCCCACCTTAGAAGATTATCAAAAACTAATTCAAGCGATTAGTGGCTTAATTTATAGCGACGGAGAAGTAGCCATTGAAGAAGCGAAATTATTGACTAAATTACAGGATTTATCCCTAGAACAAGAATCAACCCAACCAGTTAGAAACAGTATTCTCAATAAAATTCAGAAAATGTACCGCAGTTGGGTTGAAGTGCAAAACTAATTATCAGCTAGCAATAAAATCCCACTTAATAAACTTAGACTCGAAGAGTTTTGTCGTGAGACATCGCTAATTAAGTAGATCCACATAAAAAAATCAAGGTATGTTATTGCAAGTGAAACATAGCAATCGCAGTGATTTTCATGGTTTCAAGTTTTATTACATGGTTCGCTTTCCTTACACCTACTTACTTATCTTCTTCGTTTACAGGAGGGATAAAATCAGGACGACCTTTATTTTCCCAACCAGGGGGACGTTTGGAGTTGTACCAAGCTATCGATCCAATGGTAACAGCAGCAATAAAACCAACTACGTACACTAAGGTAAAAGCGAAAGGGAAATGAGAACCTGCTGCTGCAACTCCTGTTTCCA
>CBZS010000626.1 GCA_000613065.1 Richelia intracellularis
TAGAAGCAACATCATCATCTAATGTCACTTGATAACAACCTTGGGGGGTAATCCAATAGGCACGACTATCGCCTACATGGGCTATGTATATTTCATGACCGATAGGTAAACCCATCACTAAGGTAGTACCCATGCGCTGACGACCCTGGCGATTTTCACTATCATTTTGCTGGCTAATTTTATCATTAGCGATCGCTACAGCTTTTTGTAAGTCCGCAATACCTGTAGATGGATCTATCTTTTCTTGGGGGTTATGAGTCTGTTCTGATACTATCTGTTGGATTGTTTTAATTGCGATCTCAGAGGCAATGTTCCCTCCTTCGTGACCACCAATTCCATCACAAACAATAGCCAAAGCATTATTATAAGGGGGTTTCGCAATAGTAGTACCACTGGGAGGATAACACGCATCCTCATTTCTTTGGCGACGGGGGCCAGTGTCAGTTCTAGTAGTAATTGTGACACTGGTAATTTGAGAACGTCCGACCATCGATAACCCCTGATCTAAAATTTTAATTAATTGTTCGGGGGAGTAAATTTTTTGTTGAATTAAATCTTCTGTAATTTGATTGATTAAATTTGCGATCGCGGGTTTACTTGCAGATATAAATTGCTGTAAAAATGTCCCTAAATCAACTAAACTGGGGGCAGGTGATTGGTTCTCAATACGCAAGTCTAAGAGTCTGACTAGAGAACCTTCTACCCGTATTAATTCTGGCGTTAGCAAACTTGAAACCACACCTTCGCTTGCCAAAGGTTGCCACAGTTGAGCAATTTGCCATAACCAATTAAGTTGTCGCATGGCAGAGGCATTTCCCCAGGCATTAATTAAGTCGCTATAAAGTTTTACTTGCCGTAATTCAGTTTCTGCGAATAGAGGCGGACTTTCTAGAAGTAATAATTCTGTTGACGATTGTTCTGAGGACAATTTCAATACCCCATAAACTTGGGGAGTATGTAAACGGTAAGGGAACAACCTGAGATAGGGACGAATAGCTTGTACAGTTTCTAATTCTGGAGATTGTGGCAATAAACCAGGTTTTGTATCTAATAATATTGATGGTTCAATGACAAAATAGCGATCGGCTAATAATTCTCCAGGATTGATGATCTTTGAACTACCATCTCCTCCTACCCATAACAAACGCTTGGGTAAGGAAGCAGCACATTGCTGACAAAACTTATGAGTCAGGGGATTAGATGCCTGACATTTTGGACAGTAGAGCATTACCCCTTCATTTTCCATAGTTTTCCCACCGCTCGGCAATTCGCATGTTCTTCAAAGGTAATTGAGTGACGGTACGCAAGACCGTTATTCTTCGTTAATATATCCAAGGTTGGATCTTGATATATCCAACCTTGGATTATGATTGTAACTTGTGGATGAAACCAGATGCTAATACTGAAGATTAGATCTGTTCTTGAGATTTGTGGTCAAGCGAATGGCAACAAAATTTCATCATCTGTTTATAAATACATCTATTGAAGGATACCTGTACAATCTTATTTCCATAAATTTTTGGGCGTTGCATAATAGAGGGAAGATTTGAGGTGTTCTATTGAGGTGTTCTACTGTGCATTGTCCATACTGCAAGTCTACGAGGATTAGAAAAAATGGCAAACGTCGAGGTAAACAAAATCACATTTGTGTAAAGTGCGAACGCCAATTTATAGATATCTATAATCCACCAAAAGGATACTCAAATGAGATCAAACAAGAATGCTTAAAAGCATAGGTTAATGGCTCGGGATTTATAGCTATTGAACGCCAAAAAGGAGTTCATCATACAACCATAATTAGTTGGGTAAAACAAGTTGGTGAAAAATTGCCAGATGCACCATTAATAGAGGATATCCCATAAGTTAGAGAACTGGACGAATTAGAAACTTTCGTCGGTTAAAAAAAACAAAATTTGGTTGTGCACAGCAGTAGACCATTTCCGCCAAGGGATTTTAGCTTGGGTCCTGGGAGACCATAGTCTAGAAAACTTTCAAGCTTTGTAGGATATTGTCTACTTCTGAAAGTGCTATTTTTCTGTCACAGATGGATGGAAAGTTTACGCCAGTTTTGTTGAACCAGGAGACCATATTATTAGCAAAACAGGCGTTGCTAAATCAGGGGATGATTTCACTAAATTTTCAACGATTTATCAATGGTTTCAAACGCTAATTGATCCCGCACTTATGCAAGGCCAACTTCGGCGAGCAAAACATGATAGCCTTGCCCTTGTTAGTATCTCCACTGGAAAAACTTTACCCTCAGTCAAATCTGGCCCTAGAGCATAAATCCGTAAAAAATAGTCAGGTGAATTAGTTTTACTATCAAAACCATTATCAGAAATTACTAGGTAAGTTCCTACCTTTGGTCCGGGAATAACCCCAGAAAATCTTTGCACTGCTTGACCATGGGAAAAAGGGACGGTACCATTAGTTCGCTTGAATTGACCAGAGGTTCAACCAGAAGCAAATGTATCAGCTCTTAAAATCGCCCTACCTACCAATTCAGCTTCCAATACATAAGAATTAGATAAAAAGAAGGAAAATATTACCGACTGTAGGCACAATATAAATTGTGTAGCAAGTCGCTTATTCCTCGATCGTACTAGACTTGATGATTTTAGTGAAAAACTTGGGAAACAATTAATACTCACTAGAGTAAAAACATTAAATTATAGTCACATTTTTGCATCTTTTATCACTTAGAAGAAATCAGCAGCTAGAAAATTCCATCATTGCCCATTTACCTGTTGACAATAAAAAATCATTATTTTCCCCTGAAGTAGGAAATATCTGCTTAATTCGCAGAAATTTATGTATTTTTCCAAAGGAAACTTAACAATTATGGATACTAGCTTCTGAAATTTTATCAATATAAACTCTTATGAAGCTTCTCCAGTCGCAACTTGGGGTAATCCCATGCTGTAGTTATTGACACGAGACGATAGATTGTAAGTGATCTCACCTTTTTGTAGAAGCGATCGCACATAATGCTCTAAATCTGAGCCAATACGTCGGAGATTATAATCAGTCAAGTCTTCACCACTTGATGCTTCCACTAATTCATCAAACTTGCGGTATACGTTTTGCAGTGCATCCTCATTCCAGTTAAATTCATTATCTGGATCAATATCTAAAGTTAAAACCTGATTGCTAGAAACTAGTTCTCCATCCTGGTCAATTTCTGCTGCAAAGATATGAATATGGCGGGTTGTGGATTTTAGCAACATAGAGTTGTCCATAACAGATGCGATCTAAAAGTGTAGTTAAATTTCACTGCAATCATTGTAGACCCTATTTCTGGACTTAAATGCTTTGGGTGCGACTCTTTTGGTCGTACGGAGTACGATATAATGATGACAAACGACAAGTGAACCAGAGTAGTATTGACAGCCAAAAATGTACTTGATGCAATTGGGTTGTAAAAAGTGAAAAAATAGGAAGAGTTCCACACTCTATGCAAGCATCTACATCAAATCAAGGTATGTTTTGATATCAAGCACGAGAACTATTTGAAGAGATAGTTAGGTACTTATACCATTTTTTGATGAAGTCGCATAGAATTAGTACTTGTATATAATAATTTTACCCCATTAATTCTGTGCATCTTCACATAAGAATGGTATTCGATTCAGACACCATTTGTGGGTTAGAACACTCCCAGATAGAAAGTAAGTTACTTGAGAATGGATACTAACTATTGAGATAGTTGTTACAAG
>CBZS010000627.1 GCA_000613065.1 Richelia intracellularis
CCTCGAGAAGTTGGATTACCTGGGCTTCATTTAAGGTGATTTATAAGAAAGAATTTACCAATTAAAGTAAGATGTAATGTTGATCAGTAAAAAAACAGGGGCAAGTATTTTGGAGTATGCTAGACCCACCAGAGGAACCCAAATCATTAACAAGATCACAAATAGAAGACTTGCGGTTGCCAGCATCGAAAATGAATGGAGTAGAACGTCGGGGCTTTCAAGCTCAGATGACGTTGAAATATTGCCAAGGTAGAGCAAGGTCAGCACAAACAGTATTCGGTTGGGGTAGAGAAAATATAGAGTTAGGGTTAGGGGAAAAAAGAACAGGGATAATCTGTGTGGGATTACAATCAGCCTTTAGCACAGCAAAGCGTTGCCAGGAGAAACAACGTCTTCTCTTGTGGCATTATTGCTGCGACAAATTGCAGAATCTGATTCTCAACAAGACCCAACATTTAAAACTTCCTTAGCCTATACCCGCTTAACAGCAACATCCGCACTAGAAAAACTCAAAGAACAGGGATTTGGTATTTAGCCAGGAGCAATTGCCTTGCGCCAGTACAATGGCACAAGTCTTGAATCGAATGGGCTATGGTCTTCGTAAAGTAGTAAAAGCCAAACCTCAAAAAAAATTGCACAAACGGATCATATCTTCAACAACATCAAAGAATTTGAGCCCCAATCAACAAACAAGCCTCAAAGTCAAACCACTAAGCATGGATTGCAAAGCTACGGTTAATATCGGGGGTTATTCTCGTGGTGGAAAAACCAGAGGAGAGAATCAAGCTGAGGATCATGATATGGGATCCACACAAAAATATACTCCCTGTGGGATTCTTGATGAAGATAGTGGGCAGTTGTTGTATATTAACTTTGGTAGTTGTTCTTATAAAACCAGGGATTTTATTGTTGATACTCTAATTCAATGGTGGAAGACAATGACACCAGAACAAAAGCAGGATAACGAACTGATACAAATTAAAGTTGATAATGGTCCGGAAAGTAGTGGAGTAAGAACTCAATTTTTTAAAAGGATGGTTGAGTTTGTTGATCTGCTAAATATACCAATTCAATTGCTTTACTATCCTCCTTACCATAGTAAATACAATCCCATAGAGCGTTGTTCGGGTATTCTTGACCAGCA
>CBZS010000628.1 GCA_000613065.1 Richelia intracellularis
AAATAAAGGGAGAGTGTGCATGCACAGACTCAGTAAACAGAACATACAAGAAAAATTGTCGCGGAAATTGACCACATTATTTGGCACAGTAATCGCCAATAAAATCGGTTATGGAGGAAGAAAGATAAATACCCTATTTCCTGTGGATGGGGAGTTTTATCTACCAGCACAGCAATATTCTCATGGACTAAGACAGGGATATTATCCATGTGATTGAGTATTTGTGGAAAGCTGCATTTGTCTTTTATTGTCAGACTTGAATACAGGCAGAAGCTTGAGATAGCAAACTTTTACAGCTTATCCTTGAAGGGAAATCAAGTTCAGTTGCCCCAGCTATGCGCCGGAGTGGGACTTTACCCAAACTCACCGCCCAAGAACGTAAACCCGTGGATACCTGTGCTAGATATTTACTTAACAATGCCAAATACCTCAAATATGACGATTACTTTAAAGCTGGATTCCCCATCGCCACGGGGGTGATTGAGGGTGCTTGTCGCCACCTTAATTAAAGACAGAATGGATATCACTGGGGCTAGATGGACCATGTGGGGTGCTGAGGCTGTTTTACCCCTGAGCTCTTTATACATCAATGGGAATTGGGATAAGTATTGGCAGTTTCATCAACAACAAGAACATAAGGTTATTTTTGAAAAAGAATTTACCAGCGAAAGCCGTTGAATCAAGATATCCCATTTGGGCAACAGTGGATTTCGCTGTAATCTAGACTCGACTTGTTTCATAGCTTTCTTTGTTAGAGAAATCCCTTTTTGGGAAACAGTTTTACTTAAACTCAAGATAGGATATAACCCTTTCTAAGTCATACTCGAAGCCCAGGAAACCATGACTTCAACATCAACAAGCTTCGCGCGCCCTATTCCAATGCTGGTCAAGAATACCCCAACAACCCTCTATGGGATTGTATTTACTATGGTAAGGAGGATAGTAAAGCAATTGAATTGGTATATTTAGCAGATCAACAAACTCAACCATCCTTTTTTTTTATTGAGTTCTTACTCCACTACTTTCCGGACCATTATCAACTTTAATTTCTCTCAGTTCGTTATCCTGCTTTTGTTCTGGTGTGATTGTT
>CBZS010000629.1 GCA_000613065.1 Richelia intracellularis
TCCATTCAACGCAGCCAAATTATTTGAGAGTCAGTTGCCATTTCATCAACTTGCAAATATTGAAGTTATTGAATATGGCCAACACCGAGGACGTGGTAGACCTGGCAAGGATTCTCAACCTACCCTAATTTCCCATATTCAAGCCGAAATTGTACCCAAAGAAACTGCAATTACCATTGCCACAGAACAGGCTGGCAGGTTTATTGTTGCCACCAATGTTCTTGATGCCGACAAACTTAGCAACGAAGA
>CBZS010000630.1 GCA_000613065.1 Richelia intracellularis
TCAATTCATTTATTAACGTTGGCTTCTTTGAAACAGATTTCCAAGCTCAGTGAACAGCGGTGCTGGATTCTACAGTTTTTTGGTGCTCCCTGTGGTAAATATTATCTTCTTTGCTAACTAACTTGCGGAATGTGGGTTCAAACGCTAATTAATCCCGCACTTATGCAACGCCGTTAATTCTTGTTCTGAGTTAAGAACCTTTCCTACCGCAAGTGCCAATATTGGATCGTGACGTAGAATTTCATGGTCATTTATTATGTCTTCAGACCCCATGATTAAGCCATATATCCTTTGTGCAATTAAGTTATGAACTGGATATATGGCTTAATCATGGGGTCTCGGTAATCTTTGAAACATCTTGCAAATCGTGATGTTATTTCTCTTTTTCTGTCTAGTTCCGCAATTAATGTTAACTAACCCTGCATCCGATGTTACAGGCTCTCCCTTTAAATTGACTACAACTGGACATGACTTTACCTGTCCAAATACAAACTGTTCCGGTATAGAATGATTTTTATTTGGGGTCATCCTTTAAACTGCTGAGATTCTTTTGCAATATACATACATATTGGCAGTTTTAGACCCCTCTTTTTTCAACCTTGGTCAGAAATCAGGGTAAAGTAAACTAGCCTGAAAATGAAAAAGTTAATAGGTTAAATTTATTATCTTCTTTTTGTTTTCCTTACTAATCAACTTTTTATCAAAAATTTATCTAGTGGCTGAGAGTAATCAATTCTTCCTAGAATCATCTCAAACTCTAAATTGCGATTTTTTAAGCAGTCATAAGTAAAGTGATTGACCACATTTGTATCACTTAATTCTAAGTTGTAAAAATCTATAAAACCATGGGCAAAGTATGGTCCTGCATGCCAAGTACCAAGTTCTAATTTAATAAAACAATTGCCAGGAATACGGAAGGCTGCAATCTGATCAATATCTGGTTCATCAACTTGGTTATTGGGGGGAGCAACGGCAAGAACCCACTCTTTCCCTTCCAAAGCACCCAAGCATTGAGTACATTGTAAATGGCGAGTAATGCGATTAAATTTGAGTCCTCGACAGTGTAATTGCATGATGTAAAAGCGAGGAGTACCTCTATCCATAATTAATTGGACATCTTCAGCATCAAAAGGTTTTCCATCTTGACTAGAAAAAATTACTTGTCCATAGGGATGAAAATTTTCTGGTGTTACCCACTGTGCTTGTAATCTTCGTATTGTTTTTGCTGTATTCATATCCAGATTCTCTCACCTGTGCCAAAATTATATCCTTGAGGCAAGAATATAATTTTGGCACAGGTATGTCTAGCATGAGAAGGTAAAATTGAGGAGGCTATGGGAAAGGTTGTGAACGCTGATTATAAGAGATTCTTAGAAACTTAAATCATAATTGCTATGTTTGCACCATGTGTAACGTTGGGGCAATTTAGGATAATAGTGCCATAGCTAATTAAAGAAGAATATCAAGACAATCCAATGCTTTTACCTTAGAGGATGTTTTAAAAGTCGAAGTGAGTTACAAATCATGCAAGTCCCCTGACCATGATACGTATCATTGCAATATAAATTAAAGTCTCAGAAGTTTCAGGTAGCCTTTCATAGTCCTTACTTAATCTTCTACACCAATTGAGCCACCCGAAAGTTCGTTGTACAACCCAAGGTTTTGGTAAAAGGGTAAAACCCTTCTTTTCTAAGGGTCTGAGAACCACTTCCACAATCCAACGAAAAACATCGATTATCCAGTGGGCAAAATCTTACCCCCGATATCCTCCATCCATCCAGATAGTGTGCAGTCTTTTAACTTTATCTTTCATCTGATAAACCTGCCAGAACGTGCACGTTTAGTTTAGCCCCTGCAGGTTCTGGCACACTTGCAGAAGTAACCAAGACTCGCAAAATTAGCCCTAACAAGTCAACCGTAATAAATCGCTTACGTCCATGTATTTCTTTTCCTGGGTCGAAACCAACATCCGTACAAATCATGGTTGCGGTTTCAACTGATTGGCTATCAAAGGCTGCTTCCTATGGACTTGGTTCTCGACTGGCTCCTACCCGAACCCATTGATATAGTTTGTCATGAACCTGAAGCCAAGTACGGTCTTTGCCCCATCTTCTGAAATAGCCATAGACTGTAGAGCAAGGTGGTAAATCTCCTGGTAATGCCCGCCATGTACATCCTTGACACAGTAGGTATCAAATCCCGTTTACTACTGGGTACATACATGTTGTTGTAGGTGGACGACCACCTGGTTTTGCCTCTGGAAACAGCTGTGGGATTAACTCCCACTCTTCCCACGTTAAATTGCTAGGATAATTCTTAGTCATTTGCTCAGGGGGTGCTGTTTTCTATAATTCTCAGCATATGCCTTGTGAGCTTTTTTATGAGACCTCCCACCTTTTAAAACATCCTCTAACGTAGCATAGGACTCAAGGGTTGGTGAAAATATTTTCTACTTCTCACTCAAAGAGCTATTGAATATGTGAACGCTGAATTGAAAGTTAAGGAAAAATATGAAGCAACAAGTTTTTTTTCTGATTTATTTGAGTCTATTGCTTATATTTATAATTATTACTGACTTCCATAAGTTTGACTGGTGTCGTTGCCAACATACTATTAAGACGCTGTAGTATATACCAACTTGTTAAATTAACTAAAATAGAAACTACAGCATCGGGGATATATTATGACAATTAACAGACGCAAATTTATCGGTTACAGTTCGGCAGCAGTAAGTACAAGTATATTGCTGAAGGCTTGTGGTGTTGGCGACAACACGAACTCGACTGATGGGGATAATAATTTTAAAATAGCGATCGCTCTTCCTGTAAAAATTACTGAGAAAGCTTGGAATCAGTATGGTTACGAAGCTATACAACTAGCTAAACAAAAGCTGAACTTGCAAACAACCTATGTAGAGCAGGTTCCTCAAACAGATCAAGTCGAAGTTCTCACTGATTTTGCGCGTCAGGGGTATAGTGCAGTATTTGCCCATGGAGGACAATTTGATGCGGCGATTGAACAGGTTGCATACCAGTTCCCGCAGACATTCTTTATGGCTGTGAATGGAGCAATTACAGGGGAAAATATAGCAGCATTGCGAATAGATCATCTACAAGCAAGTTACGTTTGTGGGTTAATTGCAGGTTTGATGACAAAATCGAACCAAGTGGCTTATATCGCTGGGCAAAAATTCCAAGCTACCCAGGAAGAGTTAAGGGATTTTGATATGGGTGCAAAATCTGTAAAGCCCGATGTCAAAGTGATTTCTAGTTTTACCGGTGATTCGAATGATGTATCAAAGGTAAAGGAAGCAAGTTTAGCTCTAATTTCTGCTGGGGCTGATGTTATTTATCAATGGTTAGATAATGCATCGATGGCGGTGATTGAAACAGCAAAAGAAAAGAATGTTTATGCTTATTGCAATACAAAATAACAATTAAAGATAGCTCCCAATACAGTTTTTACTAGTGCCGTTACACGTATGGATTTAGCGATTGCTAAGTTAGCATAATTAGCAAAATCAAAACAATTAAAGGGTCAATAATATAGTGTTTTTTTATAAAAATATGAGATTATTTCATTAGGATAAATTGGCACAAAAGTACCTCAATCTGTGGTACAAAAAGCATGGAATATCCAATAATATATTGT
>CBZS010000631.1 GCA_000613065.1 Richelia intracellularis
AGGGATTTACCCAGGAGCAATTGCCTTGCGCCAGTACAATGGCACAAGTATTGAATCGAATGGGCTATGCTCTTCGTAAAGTAGTAAAAGCCAAACCTCAAAAAAAATTCCACAAACGGATCATATCTTCAACAACATCAAAGAATTTGAGCCCCAATCAACAAACAAGCCTCAAAGTCAAACCACTAAGCATGGATTGCAAAGCTACCGTTAATATCGGGGGTTATTCTCGTGGTGGAAAAACCAGAGGAGACAATCGAGCTTAGGATCATGATATGGGATCCACAGAAAAATATAGTCCCTGTGGGATTCTTGATGAAGATAGTGGGCAATTATTCTATATTAACTTTGGTAGTTGTTCTTATAAAACCAGGGATTTTATTGTTGATACTCTAATTCAATGGTGGAAGACAATGACACCAGAACAAAAGCAGGATACCGAACTGATACAAATAAAAGTTGATAATGGTCCGGAAACTAGTGGAGTAAGAACTCAATTAAAAAAAAGGATGGTTGAGTTTGTTGATCTGCTAAATATACCAATTCAATTGCTTTACTATGCTCCTTACCATAGTAAATACAATCCCATAGAGGGTTGTTGGGGTATTCTTGACCAGCATTGGAATGGGGGGGGGGGCGAAGCTTGTTGATGTTGAACTCATGGTTTCCTGGGCTTCGAGTATGACTTGGAAAGGCTTATATCCTATCTTGAGTTTAAGTAAAACTGTTTACCAAAAAGGGATTTCTCTAACAAAGAAAGCTATGAAACAAGTGGAGTCTAGATTACAGCGAAATCCACTGTTGCCCAAATGGCATATCTTGATTCAACCGCTTTAGCTGGTAATTTATTTTTCAAAAATCACCTTAGTGTTTTGTAGATGAATATCGGTTATGGAAATTTTAGTCATTGAGTCTCCCCTCAATAAACTGCTATTAAGTAATATTACCCGAGTAATAAATTAGCTCAAAATGCTAATTCATATTATTATTTTTTGCGTTCGCTATTGAATCGTCAAGCTAGTTTAGATAATTTAATAGACACAATTAAAGGAATTTTGTCTATTATTCTCACTTGATGTTAATCTGACAAGTTATAAATAATATTAGCTTGAGGTGTTTTTTACTAGCAAAAAATACTATTTTATGTATATCCTCACAACTCCCTCAAAATATTAATTTATAAACAAAATGGAGTCATAAAGTTGTAAATATAGATAGTGATAGAAACAAAGGAATTTCGATCGCATATCTTCATGACTCAACTTGGTAATTTTTTGAAGCATTATACCATTATTGTGTGAATCTGCAGAGAATTAATGGCTTAAAAGCCTTATATATCGGTACTAGTTCTATGGGACTTCATAAAAAATTGCTATTACGGGGGAAATCATTATGTTGAGAGCAGCAGATGTAATGACTAAAGATGTTGCCACCATCCGTAGCTCTGCCACTGTTGCAGAAGCAGTCAAACTTATGAAAGCGAGGGATTGACAAGCACTAATTGTAGATCGTCCTCACCCACAGGATGCCTATGGAATTATGACTGAAAGTGATGTGGTATATAAGGTTATTGCTTTTGGTCAAGCTCCAAACACAGTACGTGTATATGAAATTATGACTAAACCTTGCATTGTAGTGAATCCGGATTTAGAGGTTGAATATGTAGCGAGGTTATTTGCCGATCATCATCTGCAAAGAGCACCAGTAATCCAGGGGGACTTAATGGGGATTATTTGCCTTACTGATATTATGGGTAAGAGTAGCTTTCTCAAACAACCAAGGACTATTTTGCTAGAGCAGCAACTCCAAGATGAAATTAAGAAAGCTCGAACAACTTGCGAACGCCAGGGAGTTCGTTCTGAGGAATGTGGTGCTGCTTGGGATGTGGTTGATGAGCTGCAATGTGAGCTAGCACATCAATGTGCGGAAAGGGTAGTTAAAACTGCTTTTGATGAATTTTGCGATGAGTTACCTGAAGCTAGAGATGCACGGGTATATGATACTTGGTGCAGTGGGTAATACAAATTTGCAAAAAAAATTGAACAGATCAAGTAGGGGGTTTAGCGCTGCTAAACCCCCTACTTGATCTGTTGCAAACAAACATAATCTTAATTGGCATAAAGTTGAGCAAGCAATATACGGGATATTACATTATGTCCGTTTACATACCCTGAACAAAACTCAGGCAAATATGAAAAGCTCATAAAATGATTTGATTGTGCGGCGTTGCATAAGTGCGGGATGAATTAGCGTTTGAAACCATTGATAAATCGTTGAAAATTTAGTGAAATTATCCCCTGATTCAGCAACGCCGATTGTGCTTATACTACTGGACATAATATTACAGCATAAATATACTCACATAACTTGCCGTAAGTTTAAATTTTGTCTTCTATTTCAAAAATGGTATTTAGTCTCAATATAATTTTCAATTGCTGACAAATAGACTACTAGTAAAAAGCCACAAAGTTATATAATAACCGTAAGACCAAAAATAATTTTTATTTGGCAAAGACATTGTTAGTCTCCTTGGATTAACGCCATTTTCGTTTTATTCACAACAGTTATACACATACTGTTGATACTGAAAAGAGAATATCACTGTAAAAACTATTCTCTTTTTTGTTAGTGGTGCTACAAGTAAAAACTAAAAGAGATCCACCTTTATCAAAAAATTTCTCAAACGCAACATATTCCTTTAAAGTGTTTTGGGAAAGACAATTAAGAGTGGAAAAATAGAGCGGGAGTTAGGGAAACCAGCTTTGCCAAATGTCCCCTCAAACCGGATTTTAATTAACAAAACAAGCCAACTCCATGACTGTTATTAATCCTCAGTGGATAGCTGTACCGGCAGATTTGACATTATTACTAGATGATGTTCATATTTGGCGAATTGACCTTGACTTACCAGAAGCAAAGTTGCGGGAATTACGTCAAACTTTATCAGAAGATGAAATTACTCGTGCAGATAGATTTTATCAGAAGTTGCATAGACATCGCTTTATTGCTGGTCGTGGTATTTTGCGAAGCATATTAGCTAATTATTTAGGTGTTGAACCTAGTGAGGTTCAGTTTGAGTATGAACCTATGGGAAAACCCATATTGGCACAGTTTTATGGTAAAAAGCGAATCAGTTTCAATTTATCTCATTCTCAGGGTTTGGGTTTATGTGCAGTGGGTTGTGAGCATCGTCCTCTGGGTATAGACTTAGAGTATATTCGTCCTATGTCTGACTTGCTTTCCCTAGCAAAACAGTTTTTTTCACCTTCAGAATATGGTTTAATTCAATCCCTTCCCCCTCAACAGAAACAAGAAATGTTCTTCCGCTCTTGGACTTGTAAAGAGGCTTATTTAAAAGCTACTGGGGTCGGTTTATCTAAGTTAAGAGAAATTGAGATTACCCTTGGGATGAGAGATTCAGCAAAGTTCAAAAATATTTATGATTGGCATTTATTAGAAATAAAAGCACGGGATAATTTTGCTGCCGCTGTGGCAATTCATGGTTCTGGTTGGCAAACTAAATATTGGCAATATTGATATCTGACGGTTAATGGTTATTTAAGTCAGTTTATTCCAATGTGTTAGGGAACCCGACTTTTACTATATTAAAAGTCGGGCTTCTCCATATATAGTCATTCAAATTAATTTCCATATGCTGTAAATAAAATGAATGCTCCTTAAAACAAGAGTTTAGCTAATTATGGGAACCATGGTTATTGTTTAGAATGACTATATATATTTTAAATGCTTATTTTGTACTTGAGTTATAAATAGAAAAAAGCTGTATTTTGAAAAAAATACAGCTTCATCTATCTTGTCTTTTGCCAAAGTATAAATTATTGCTCTAACAATAGAACAGCTAAAATTTAACTGTTCTATTGTTGTTTAAAATAAAAAATACCTTTTAATTTTACCCTTATATAAGCACGAAAAAATGTTAAGCTACACCCAAAAAGCCATTCTGAATTAAGAATGCAGAATAAGTCATTAATAACTGGGAATCTAGGGGAGGACAGACAATTCCACTACCTGCAAGGGCATTTAATGTCTCCTCACAACTAATTTTTGGTCTTCTAGATTGCAGATATAAATCAGGGATGGTAATTTGCTCGTCAGACCATCTTTCTAGTAAGAAAGGACGTAAGGTATACAATGGATTGTCAGCAGAGGATAAGTTATTAATTAGCCTTGCTTGCCATTCTTCATAGGGGATCTTTTCTACAGGGAAACCCACAGAACCAATCCAATCTACCAAATGGCTGAGGGGTTCCGGTTGGGGATGTTGTAGGTGAAAGGCTTTGCCAATGGAGTCTTCCTGCTGAGAGAGGTAAACAATGGCTTTGCTGACGTAATCTACAGGGGATGCATCCAACATATAATCCACGTCGGGGAAACATCCCATTTGAATGCAACCTTTGATAACTAAGTTGATAAAATCATCAGTGTTGCACACACCTGTACGACTATCACCTGCAATTAAAGGTGGTCTATGAATGGTAACAGGAATACCGCGATCGCTTGCTAATTTTACCAGTTTTTCCCCTACCCATTTGGTTTGGGAATAACCGAGGAATATACCTTCCCAGTGTTGGAAGTCATCGTCTTCTTTGACAAGTTTACCTGCATATGCAGATGATTCAAATACTGCAACGCTGGAAATGTAGTGTACGGGCTTGAGTTTGAATAGGCTCGCCATCCGCAGGACTTCTTGTGTTCCCAGGACGTTGGGTGCTTTGAGTGCAGGGTAAGGATACACATAGTTGAGCATGGCACCACTATGGTAGATACTATCAACATTTGCTGCCAACATCTCAAAGCCTTCGGTGCTAATTCCCAGATAGGGTAGGGATAAGTCTCCTAGTACGGGGATAATTCGTGGTTCGTATTCTTCTTCCCACAGAGCATAGGATTCTAAGTTATTTTGTAATTTTTGCTTTCCAGCGTTAATATCATCTGCCCTTACCAAGCAGTAGATATCTGCACTGGTTTGTTGCAATAGTTCATGGATAATAAAAGCACCTAAAAAGCCAGTTCCCCCAGTTAAGAAGATATTATCGACTTTTCCGGCAAACCGGAAGGATTGGGAAGGGGGACGAATGGCAGGCTCGAGAACTACCTCTGCACTTAAATCTAGGGTTTCTGGTTTGAGAATGGTGGATTCGGCTTGAGTCTGGGTTACTCCTGTTCCACACTCTGCGGACTCTTCCGCTAACCGTTGGGAAAGCATGGCAATGTTGGGATAATGCCACAACAGGGTGGGAGATACTTCAAACCCCAACATTTTCTCGGTTTTTGTCACCAGTAACATTGCCTGGGTAGAATCCAAACCGTAGTCTTCTAAAGGCTGTTGAATATCGATTTCTTCTGCTTCTACTTGCAATGCTGTTGCTAAATTACAACACAACCAGTCTTGAATTTCTGACTGGGTATAAGCTTGTTTTGTAGGCATTATTTTTATTTCTCTAATGTAGAACTAACCGGGTAATAGTGGCTGTAATCATCTGCAATTTGTAGTCCTTGCATTTTTAAACTTTGTATCCGGTATAAAAATGCGCCTCCTATCATCATGTGGTTGGCAACATCGACTACATGGCGATTTTCTGGCGTGGCAAGGTAATAACCCCTTACCCAGTCGTTAAAACCACCCATGCCTGGACCACACCAAATCTGGTAATCGATTTCCCTACCTTTCTCTCCAGAGTTTGACCACCGGGACGATAAGCCCAAGTACCAACGGAAGATTAACGCCATTTTTAATTTGGGATTATTCAATGCTTTCCCTAGTTTGGCGGGATTTCTTTGTGATAAATAATTTGCTGTGGCTTCCCAAACCTCATCTAGGGTTTTACGAAAGATTTGCTTTTCTAACTTCAATCTTTCTGGTTGGGGAATCTCTTCAATGGAATTATAGTTGCGGTAGATTTCGTATAATTTTTGGGCACGCAGAGCAAACATAGTTCCCCGTTTGAGAACTTGTAATTTCACACCCATTTCAAACATATCTGCGGCAGGTGCCATCATCACATCAGCCATTTCTGCCTCGGCTAGGAGCTTTTTGGTGTGTTTGCTGGTTCCAGACTCCACACAAGATTGATTTACAGAACCAGTTACCACATAAGCTGCACCCATCATAAAAGCAGCGAGGGCAGATTCGGGGGTGGCGATACCTCCAGCAACTCCTACACGAATGGGGTGAGTGTAGTTACGTTTGGTTTGGATTTCGTCCCTCAAGGCAATCATGGAAGGGAGAAGGCATACCAGGGGACGGTTATCGGTATGTCCGCCAGAATCGGCTTCCACTGTAATGTCATCGGTGAGGGGGACTTGGGTGGCGAGGTTGGCTTGTAATTCGGTGATGAGCCCCTGGGCTACTAAATCCTTGAGGATTTTTTCCGGGGCTGGTTCCATAAATTTGGTAGCAACTTCCCGGCGAGATATTTTGGCGATGATTTTGTTGCCAATTTCGATTTGATTGGCAGAGTTGAGAGAAAGTCCCGCGGCGCGATAATAAACTATATTGGAGGTAATATCGAGGAAGGCAGAGGCTTCAATGGTTTTTACCCCGTATTTGAGGTACAAGTCCACTGCACCCCGTTCCATGGCGGGTTCATTGGGGCTGTGGATCAAATTGAAGGCATATGGTCCTTGGGGTAATTCCTTTTGGATGCGGTGGATAGCTGCCTCGATTTGTTGGGGTGGTAATCCTCCCGCACCGAAGGAAGCGAGGATTTTGGCTTTACCCAGGGCAATTACCATATCTGCGGAGGCGATACCACTAGCCATGGCTCCGGTAGTATAGGCATATTGTACGCCATGGAAGGAAAGAAAATTGCGATCGCCTAATTGTTGGAGAGAGATGGGAGGGGTTGCCATCAACAGTTCTACTTGGGCGGTGTTACCGTTTTCTAGGGGACAGATGTAGCCGTTGTTGGTGACACCGATTTTGTCTTCGACTCTAACTATGTAGCAGGGTTTGTTGAGTGTGAGTAGAGTTTGTTTGATGGCTTGGGGAGTGAAGGCGATGTTTTCTAGGGAGCCTTTCCAGGTTTGGTAGGTGGGATGAGATGAGGTGAGGTTGAGTCCGTTATTTAGTACCGCATTGGCTGTGTTCACGGTATGGGTTTCCTTATAAGTTTATTGTTTTTTTTGTTTCGTTCATAAAATGTGGAGGCGTAGAGAAGAGGAGCTGCCCCTTTCAGGGGAGCTACGCTAACGCTGATGTGGAATTCCACTACTTTTGACTTTTTAGTTCTTCCACTAGTTTTTCCGCACAAGCTATTTGTAGTTGGATCATTTGGCTCATTTGTAGGCTAAATTCTTGGCGGGATTGGAGGAATGTGTTATGGGTTTGATGGAAGATACTGGTGTTTTTATGTAGTTGTTTATCTGTGGGTTGAATATTAGATGTAGCTGTGGTTAACATGGGTGGTTTTTCTGGCTGCGGCTGATATTTGGTAGTAGTTTTGAGGACTTGTGGTGTGGCTGGTGGTGTTTTTGTTAGGTTGAGAATATCTTGGATATAAATTTTATTTTTGGTTTCTACCTGGGGAATATTTGGTTTTGTTTGAGGGGAACTAATAACTTTATTAGCTATATTGTGGAAGAGTTTTTTATTCTCTTCTGTGACGATTTTGTCAATGAAGCTATCTCCGCCTAAAATTACTTTTTTCTGGGTGAATTTTGCTTTTTTATTGGTTGGTAATTCGGGAGCTATTAAGGGGGATAAGTCTACATCTACTTGATGGCTGATAAGTTTAGCTAAAGCTTTGACTAAACCTGCATGGTCATCTAGTCCGCGACGGTTCAAAGATACGGTAAGATGAGGGCGAGCGCTTAAGTTTTTATCTATCCACCGTGAGCATACGTTACCCGCACCAGTTTCAATGAAGATTCTGGCTCCGTCGGCGTACAATTTATTTACTAGGCGGGGAAAGTCTAACTGTTGGCAGAGTCCTGTGGCTATGCTTTGGGCTATGGCGTGGCTTTCTAGTTGTACTGGGGCATATTCGGC
>CBZS010000632.1 GCA_000613065.1 Richelia intracellularis
TAAACAAGCAGTAAGAACAGTCAGCATATCATTACTATCCATACCGGCTCCATTAGATTTTTGGCGATTACTACGTTTCAAAGATTGCTCTAGGTTTAAAGCATTAAGAGCTATTCGCCGCAGAAATGCTAAGTTTTGTGGAGCATAACCAGCAGGGACACGACAAGGATCTTCAGAAAAAGTCACATCTAAAGTCCAATGCAACCCATTTCCCACACCCCAATGAAGACGAATCACTTGTCTTAACTTACGAGTATCACAATTTAAACTAGTTAGATAAAACTAAACTTCACGGCTTGTTTGATTCCAAAGATTTCGATTTCGTACCCGCACAACCATGACAACGCATTTAAGACCAACCCAATTGTCTTGGTTATGCAAAGTTTGCAGTTGAGAAATAGGAACACACCAAATTTGACGTTTTTCAGTACGATGATGACCTTTCTCTACCCGTTTATCATAACTATGGATAATACCTTTAAAGCCTTGAGATAATTGTTGTTAAAACCAATTTTTAACTTGCCCATAAAGTGTAGGATGATTACCTTTGAGTGCTAAAACATAATTTGCTTTTGCATTAGACATTTGGGATGCAATTGCTGTTTGCGTACCCATGGCATCAATGGTAATAATACATCCAGCCATGTCTAATAATTCCAATCATGCAGGGATTCCTGTAATTTCATTCCATTGATTTATCGTCCTGATTTACTTGTCCTAAAACAAGACGATGTTCACTCGACCATGCATTAACTAGATGGGCGTTGCATAAGTGCGGAATCATTTCACTCAATTTTCAACGATTTATCAATGGTTTCAAACCCTAATTCATCCCGGACTTATGCAACGCCACTAGATGTAACGCTGATTTACCCTGTTTTCTATCATAGGAACCATTGAGGGTCTTACCATCAATGGGAATTACCTGTGCTGCGGCTTCAACTATTGATTCTACCCAACGTCGAAAGCATAGCTCAAATACTTTTGGGTTAATGGGTTCAAACACCTATCGAAAGTTATCTGCACTTGGGATGCCCTCTGGTAAAGCTAAAAACTGCTCCAACCACTCGTATTTACTCAATCCATAATTTTCCATGTCCTCCCATCCCTTACCTCCTGCAATCACTGATAGTATTCCAATGATTAAAATATCTGTTAATAAATGGATACGGGTTCTTTCTACACGTGGGTCTTCTATTTCACTAAAAACTAATGACATTTTTTCTGTCAATGCAGTGGCATTGGCTATACTCAAATTTTTTGAGCTTTTAATCTTTGGTTTTGAAGATTTGAAACCCGTAGGCGCAAGCCTTCTTGTCAGAGATAGGATTAGACTAATCCGTTCAGTTAAGATAGACCCTTTGCGTCCTTAGCATACGACTTAACTTCTTTAATACTTAAATCTCCATTTTTGTGCCCCACGAAGCGTTCCCCAGTTGCGTCAACTTTTTTTTGGGGATGCCCCTCCAGTAGCCCCCCAAAGGGCGTTGGCGTAGCCTGCCCTTTGCCACGAAGTCCCCGTCATTGGCGTTCGCACTTGACAATCAAGACATACGCCACAAGTATGTACAAAAATCTGTAATTTTCACTACAAAATTAGATGCGCTTACCCTGGGATTATTTGCTTCTGCATATTCCATAATTCTGTGTGTGAATAAAACCAATATCCCCTTAATTTATTGTCTATTGGTTATTAGTTAATGCAGAACTAACAACCAATAGAAACGATTAATTAATTCCCAACAATTCCACATCAAAAATGAGAGTTGCATTGGGGGGAATGACACCACCAGCACCACGAGAACCATAGCCTAACTCGGGAGGTATAGTCAGCTCGCGACGTTCTCCCACCTTCATGCTTCCAACTCCCTCATCCCAGCCTTTGATGACTTGTCCTACACCGATTTTAAACTTGAAAGGAGTACCGCGATCGCGGGAGCTATCAAATTTACTTCCATCTTCTAGAGTTCCAGTGTAGTGAACTGTAACTGTTTCCCCAGTACTGGGACATTCTCCTTCCCCTGGTGTGATAATTTGATACTTTAAACCAGAGGGGCTAGTAACGGTATCAGACATATTATTATTTTTTGCAATTAAGGTATTTTTGTCAGTTTTAATAGTGGGGGTTGTTGTGGCAGTAGTCAACTGTGATGCAACGGCAGTATTCTGTGGTGTACCACCAATTTGTCCTACAACCAAAACAACTACACATATGAGCGTGAAGCCCAAGCTAAGTAAAATCGCTTTCAAAATATTTCCTCCCTACTCAGGTGGTTCGAGAATTAGATTATCAGTAAGTAGAATACATTGGGTGGAAATTAGCAATTCCTATCTAACGCCAAAGTTTATTTTCTAAGTCCCTGACTTGACGTTCTAATCTATCGATTCTTCCCCTTAATTCGTCCATTTCGTTTTGGCGAGCTACCCCTAAGTCTTGCAGCATATTTCGCATTTGTCTTTGCATTTGGTCCTCCCAACCACCTTGCTCAGACTTTAACTGCTCTACCATGTCATCCATAACAGCTTTAGCTTGCTCAGGATCGAGTTTGCCATCTTTGACTAGTTGTTCGCTGGCTTCTTTGAGTTTGTCGGCAACTATTGATGTTGTCCCAATTCCCAGCATTACTATTTGTTGCATCCAGTTATTGTTATCCATACTCCTTTCCTGTAATATTTAACAAATAACCAACTCCTGCTCTTTAGTGTAGCTAATCAAGCTATTTTCAGGAATTGGTAACGAACATTTGGAATTTGAAGTTAATAATAAATATATCTCCCGATTCCCTACTGCTAGTTTACTTACCTAGAAGTGAAACGTCAGGAAGAGGGAGGCAAGTGATTATGCTGTTCAAATGGATTAGGAAGTTAAAATAGTAAGAAAGAATAACTATTTATATAAGAAAATTAACAAGACCAACCCAATACAAATGATCTGAATAGGTGGTTACGAAGCTAGGAAGGGAGTATAGGTGTTGCTGAATCAGGGGATGATTTCACTAAATTTTCAACTATTTCTCAATGGTTTAAAATGCTAATTCATCCCGCACTTATGCAACGCCGGAGTATAAATTTCTCATAAGTTATTCAATATATAAATAATTGGGTTAGTCCACATTTCGGTATCCATTTTCAACTCATACTAATTTAAGATGAAGCTGCATATAATAGAGCCAAGCAAACTTGAACGGATTAAATACTCATGATCCGCCCATTTAAGAGGATATTTTAAAAGTCGAAGTGAGTTACAAATCATGGAAGTCGCTTGACCATGATACGTATCATTCCAATATAGATTAAAGTCTCAGAAGTTTCAGGTAGCCTTTCATAGTCCTTAGATTATTTTTGAAAAATAAATTACCGGCTAAAGCGGTTGAATCAAGATATCCCATTTGGGCAACAGTGGATTTCGCTGTAATCTAGACTCGACTTGTTTCATAGCTTTCTTTGTTAGAGAAATCCCTTTTTGGTAAACAGTTTTACTTAAACTCAAGATAGGATATAAGCTTTTCCAAGTCATATTCGAAGCCCAGGAAAGCATGACTTCAACATCAACAAGCTTCGCCCCCCCATTCCAATGCTGGTCAATAATATCCCAACAACCCTCTATGGGATTATTGTATTTACTATGGTAAGGAGGATAGTAAAGCAATTGAATTGGTATATTTAGCAGATCAACAAACTCAACCATCCTTTTTTTTAATTGAGTTCTTACTCCACTACTTTCCGGACCATTATCAACTTTAATTTGTATCAGTTCGGTATCCTGCTTTTGTTCTGGTGTCATTGTCTTCCACCATTTAATTAGAGTATCAACAATAAAATCCCTGGTTTTATAAGAAGAACTACCAAAGTTAATATAAAATAATTGCCCACTATCTTCATCAATAATCCCACAGGGAGTATATTTTTCTGTGCATCTCATATCATGACCCTCAGCTTGATTGTCTCCTCTGGTTTTTCCACCACGAGAATAACCCCCGATATTAACGGTAGCTTTGCAATCCATGCTTAGTGGTTTGAGTTTGAGGCTTGTTTGTTGATTGCGGCTCAAATTCTTTGATGTTGTTGAAGATATCATGGGTTTGTGGAATTTTTTTTGAGGTTTGGGTTTTACTACTTTACGAAGACCATAGCCCATTCGATTCAATACTTGTGCCATTGTACTGGGGCAAGGCAATTGCTCCTGGCTAAATCCCTGTTCTTTGAGTTTTTCTAGTGCGGATGTTGCTGTTAACCGGGTATAGGCTAAGGAAGTTTTAAATGTTGGGTCTTGTTGAGAATAAGATTCTGCAATTTATCCCAGGGATAATGCCACAACAGAAGAGGTTGTTTCTCCTGCCAACCCTTTGCTGTGCTAAAGGCTGATTGTAATCCCACACAGATTATCCCTGTTCTTTTTTCCCCTAACCCTAACTCTATATTTTCTCTACCCGAACCGAATACTGTTTGTGCTAACCTTGCTCTACCTTGGCAATATTTCAACGTTATCTGAGCTTGAAAGCCCCGACGTTCTACTCCATTCATTTTCGATGCTGCCAACCGCAAGTCTTCTATTTGTTTGTGATCTTGTTAATGATTTGGGTTCCTCTGCTGGATCTAGCATACTCCAAAATACTTGCCCCTGCTTTTTTACTCATCAACATTACATCTTACTTTCATTGGTAAATTCTTTCTTATAAATCACCTGACTTAATCTTCTACACCAATTGAGCCACCCGAAAGTTCGTTCTACAACCCAACGTTTTGGTAAAAGGGTAAAACCCTTCTTTTCTAAGAGTCTGAGAACCACTTCCACAATCCAACGAAAAACATCGATTATCCAGTGGGCAAAATCTTCCCCCCCATATCCTCTGTCCATCCAGATAGTGTGCAGTCTTTTAACTTTATCTTTCATCTGATAAACCTGCCAGAAGGTAGACGTTTAGCCCCTGCAGGTTCTGGCACACTTGCACAAGTAACCAAGACTCGCAAAACTAGCCCTAACAAGTCAACCGTAATAAATCGCTTACGTCCATGTATTTGTTTTCCTGGGTCGAAACCAACATCCGTACAAATCATGGTTGGTGTTTCAACTGATTGGCTATCAAAGGCTACTTCCCATGGACTTGGTTCTCGACTGGCTCCTACCCGAACCCATTGATATAGTTTGTCATGAACCTGAACCCAAGTACGGTCTTTGCCCCATCTTCTGAAATAGCCATAGACTGTAGACCAAGGTGGTAAATCTCCTGGTAATGCCCGCCATGTACATCCTTGACACAGTAAATATAAAATCGCGTTTACTACTGGGTACATACAATACATGTTGTTTTACGTGGACGACCACCTGGTTTTGCCTCTGGAAACAGCTGTGGGATTAACTCCCACTGTTCCCACGTTAAATTGCTAGGATAATTCTTCGTCATTTGCTCACGGGGTGCTGTTTTCTATAATTCTCAGCATATGCCTTGTGAGCTTTTTTATCATACCTCCGACCTTTTAAAACATCCTCTAAGATTGAGAACACGCACAGCGAAGAGGAACTAAAAAAACTGCTACAGACAGCCAGCTTGGGAAACCAGAAAGAAAAACTACAAATGTTGTGGTGGCTCAATGCCGAGTGGAGAAGTAAAGGAGCAGCAATAAATCGGGAAACCCTTAGCTAGAGATACTTCAACAGTGACAAGATGGTTGCAAAAGTATAGAACTGGTGGTTTGTCTGGCTTATTAGAAATGAAGAAAGCGGCAGGAGCAAAACGAAAAATAAATGATGATGCGATGGCAGCACTCATACAGGAGTTAAAAACAGGAAAAGGGTTTAGTAGCTATGGTCGGATGGTGGGATAGTAGAATCGCTGAAAAAAGAGCATGGACTTGATATTGAGTATGGAACGGTTTATGCATTGGTTCGATATGCATTGGGAGCAAAACTAAAAGTACCACGTCATCAAAGCTACAAACAGGATGTAAAGCTGGTATCTGAGTTAAAAAAATACTCGGGCGTAGCTGAATCAGCGGATGATTTCACTAAATTTTCAAGGATTTATCAATGATTTCAAACCCTAATTCATCCCGCACTTATGCAACGCCAAAACTCGGTATCATTCTCAAAAGTAATAGAAATTGCAGTTTCATAAGTGCGGGATGAATTAGCCATGATTATATTCACGCTAAATATTATTTTCCCTTGCCCAAACTTTCCCTCAATACTATTACGAATCCTCTCAGATTCATTTGCTTGTCTTGTTTGTTCTTTACTCACATTAGCTGGAGCTGTCACCAAAGGTGGACGACTCATTTTTATACCTCGTTTTTTACACCAAGCTCTGTTTTCTCTAGTCCGATAAATTTTATCTACATGAACAGATTCCGGATAATAACCAGTGTAGTTTTTTAAACCTTCTACTTGTGTTTTAAGTCTGCTGATTCATTAAAGTTATCCCAACTAATATGGTCTAAGAATACATATCCGTCAAAATAACTAGCCGATAATTTCGCGCCAAATTCTACGGATTGTCTGGGTTACCCTCTGACGATAGGGCGAATGTGTGGTTGGTTTAGACTCAGAATCGCGTCTGAGATGCTTTGTTTTTTATTTTCATATAAGCATAACTGTTGACGATAGACTTCTGTGACCACTAACAACATTTTATATTGTCTTTTGGTTCAAGCTGAGAATGTTGCTCCTAAACTGATTAGACCCTGAATATGAGATAGGTTTATTTTAATATATTGAATTTTTATTTTTATGGCTTTACTTCTTTGTTTGTGCCGAATACGACTTTTGTCTGCCACTACTATATAGTCTTTTCTTGCCAATTTTCGATAAGTCCTTGGCTTTTTATCTAATCTTCCCTTTATCTGATCAGAAAGAGAATCTATAATTATTTATGTTTGTTTTCTGGCTTTATTTAATATGCCTAAATCTGTTGGATAGCTAAGATCAATTGACGCACAAGTCGCATCTAATATTAATTTACCTCTATTTTTTGATTCTAAAACCTTTTGTGTTTCTTTTTTTCGTCTGCTTCCTCAAAGGTCGTCTCTTGTATTTTTTTTCCATCATCTGATTGACTTTATTCACCACATTGGCACTGATTCTTTCACGAAAATGTACTAGCGTCGATGCATCAAATGGTGCTTCATTAATATAATATGACATTCCTATAAAGTAATGTAGATAAGGGTTATCTTTTATTTGTTCTACTGTTTGCCTATCGCTTATCCCCAATTTTTTTTTTGATTATTAATGCACCTAATGTCATGCGAAATGACGTTGCTGGTGCGCCCATTTCTTCCGAGAAAAGGCTCGCATATTCATCTTAAAATTCTTGCCAGGGAATCAAATCAGCCATCATTACCCAGCTATTTTCACAAGACAACTTCCCCTCAAATGGCAGAAGGAACTTTGATGCTGAAATTTGAGTTTGCTCTGATTTACTGTACATAAGTACTAATAGCAGCAGTATTATTACTGGTATTGTTATGCATGGGTTTTGTGCTATCTTCTCCTTTTTTCTTGCATCTAAATATATTTCTCTGGTCTGATATTGCCACAGCAACTACTTTTTCTCTTTTTTCAGCAAACCCTACTGAACACTTTGGAGGATCGCACCGCCATTCTCTATTTTCTTAGAATGGGTTACTAGTGATTGAAAAATAAATCCCATTTTCCTGCAAACTTCTTTTCTCACCACCCACCCCTATTAAGGGAATACCCCAGTCTAAACGGATGCTAAATAAATTTCCCTGTACCAGTTGCAAACCTAAACCCACAGATGCAAGGGTATTATTTTTTGGTGCCTGAAAAGCACTATTCCAAGTAGTACCTAAATCTGCAAAGGGAACCACTTGTAAGAGTGTTTGGGACTTTTTGAGAATGGGTAAACGTAATTCTGTAGAAAGGATCGCTCCATTATCACTTAACAGAAAATCTTGTCGATAACCGCGAACGCTACCCAAACCACCCAAACTAAATTGTTCTGTGGGTAGAAGAGAACCATCGGATAATTGCACATCCCCACGTAGCATTAGCATGGTATCAGGGGCTAATAATTTAATCCATTGCCCTTGACCGCGCCAGCTTAAAAATCTACTATCAGGAGCATTATCATTAACAGATGCATTTAAAGCACCAATACCCAGATTAAATTGTGATCGCAATGCAAAAACATGACTGCGATCGCGTTGTGTCCATTCTTGGAACAATGTTACTGCAGAAATCCGAGTACGTCCGTCATTGTCTGCACCAGCAGACAGGGGAAAGGGAACATCTAACAGGGAAGTTTTACTCACTGAGTGGGATGCGGTAATCCCTAGATTAAATTCTTTATTAACGTTTTGAAATAATGGTTGACGAAATGTAAGCTCGTAATAACTAGATTTAGAAATAATATCTAGTTCGTTAAAGGGATCTTCAATTACGTTACTTGATGTGGTGCCGTAAGCAAAACTGAGGGTGCCATTTTTGGCATTAATAGGCACAGCATAGCTCAAATCGAGGGCATTACTACCATTGGTATTGGTATAACCAACAGATAGTTTATCTCCCCATCCTAATAGATTACCTTGGTTGACCTGGGCACGACGGCGAAAACTACCCACACTCGGAGAACGACCATTATCTATGGTAAATTGAGTGCCAAAGGTATCGTTTTCGGAAACCTTTACATCTAGAATATTTTGTCCAGGACGGGAACCTGCTGCAAGTTCCGCAGAGAGTTTACCCACCAGGGAATCTGATTGTAATAATTTTAAGGAATCTAATAAACGGGGAACGTTGACAGGCTTTTTAGTCGCTCTAGCTATACGTCTGCGTATGTAACTGGAATTAAGCCTTTTGAGTCCACTAACATAAATGCTTTCTAATTCTCCCTCAATTACCCGAATTTTTACTACCCCATCACTCATAGTTTGGGGTGGAATCAATGCTCCGGAAGTACTGTAACCCTTTTTTATATAGAAGTCAGTAATTGCGGAACGGACTTGAATCAGTTCGCTAAAGGATAGGGGACGATTGGTAAATTCTTCGAGTACTTTTACCAATTCCTCATCACTAAAAGCAGTGTTACCTTCAAGCTCAAATCTCTTTACAGTAATCTTGGCTGGGGAATTATCATTTACAGGGTCAGAATTACTTGATTTATCAGGATTGAGTAATTCTTCAGGTGGAGGGAGTAAAGGAGCTTTCGACTCTTGTTGGGCAGTGGGTAGGGTGAGAAAGGTACCCTGCTTCTTAGGTAGGGGGACAATATTCGGTTTAATTGTCGATGGTAGGGGAGTTTGAGCAATTAATTCATCTTTCTGAGTTATTTTATCTTTTCCTGTATTCTCCAGTAGAAGAAGATATTGTTCTTGTTTGTGCTTCGGTGACACTGCTTTAACACTTACAACATCTAGTAGCAATAATATAGGGATCCCCCAAACACAAAATAAATTAATTTTCCAAACAAAATAAAATAAGAGTAAACTATATCTGGATATATAATGATGTAGTCTCATCGATTGTCCCTGTATAAAACAAGAGAATAAAGCTCAGTAGATGTCAAGTATCAGAGAGGTAACTCAACAACTCCTGGGATCTACCGCTCTCATTTTTCCCTGAATTAAAATAGGACTAACATTAATGTATAAAGAAATACTATAAATCAATTACAGATTCCTGTAAAAATAATTCTAATTAAATCAGATATTGAGAATAGCAATTACATAATCAGTTATTCAGTTCTTATGAGTACAAAAACATATATTTCTTCCATTGCTAAATATTTGTTACTTCCGGGGGAATTATAAACCTGTAATAGGGAAATAAGCTTGAAGAAAATATTTAGTCTCATGTCCCGCAGAAATATCAAGATTATTCGCGCTGCCTTCCGCGAAATTCAGAAACTTTCACCCAGTGCTTTATCAGAAGTTGACAAGATTTTGTATAGTTTTAGTCGGGGGAATGAAAAGCATACTAAACTTTTGCAGGGATATAGAAAGCTGTTGCGGACTCGTTGGGGTAATTGGCGAGTAATCTGGCAAAAAGATGGAGATAACATCTTAGTAACCCACATTCCGCACTTCAATTTGAATTACAAATAAATTACAAGTAAAATAAAAACACAAGAATCAGAATGATTAATAAATAGAGTACAGAACGAATATATATTAAAAATAAATTAATTAAACAGAATAAATTTAACCATAAAATCGGTAATATGAGCACTAAAAAATTGAGGAGCAATAAATGTGTATTCAGATGTTAATACATTTTTATTTTGTTTCAAATTTTTGTTAAGTTAAGAAAGCAAATAATATTTTCGGCAACATGATGGCAGACAACTCAAAAAAAATGGCGTGATGACGTTAAATTAACAATTTTATTAACACCATCTAAACTTAAAAGATTCATACATTAAAAGTATTTAAATACCCATATTAATATAAGAGTCATGGTTAACTTAACTAATTTATTTTTGATTCCGGTTTTGATTATTTGTAAGGTATTCTTTAGTTGCCTTTGACCGAGATTATAAACGAACACACACAAAGACATTAAAAATAACATGGTCTCAATTCGTTCATGATTTTCAACAAAGAAGCTATTATAAAAACATAAAGGATCTTTAAAAAAGATAAATCCTCTTTCACAACATTGTTTATTCTTCTAATGTGTAAGAATTTCGGATGGTTCGAACTTCTGCTTCTCAACTAAATTAGTCGCAAAAAAAAATCTTCCAACTTGCTTTTTTCGGATTTATATATATTCTAATTTTTCAGTTCCCTCTACTTCCATTTTATAAACATTCTGATTATATTTTTAATTGCTTTCAATAACTTTAATTTATGAGAATTCATAAATTAAAGTTATTGTTTATTTCTTTTAGTTTATATCAGCTTTGTTCTGGACTTTCAAAATATTATTTTCTCAACTCATTAATTAGTTTTTCAACTGTTTATTTTTATTTTTTTAGCTTTTTTTTTTGCTTATCTAAATAACTTTCTTTTCTTTTTTGACTTTCTACTATTAGCCAGTTTTGTTTAATGGCACCGTAACTTACTATTTCTGACTTCCACTTGTATCGGTCTAGATTTAAACCTGCTCTTCTCTTTGTTTCTTTTGCATCTATCTCCTCTATCTCTACAGACTGAACTAATTCTTGTGCTTTCTTAATTGTGATCGGTACTCGACTTATCCATTTTATATGCTGAATTCATTTGAGATTTTATTTGCTATATAATGCACTATCGCAGACCATAATACTGTCAAAAACTATTTGTTTTTGAAACTCTACTAAAATTTGACAAAATACCAGGGTAAGCGCATCTAATTTTGTAGTGAGAATTACAGATTGTTGTACAGAATTGTGGGGCATGTCTTGATTGTCAAGTGCGAACGCCAACGACGGGCACTTCGTGCCAAAGGGCAGGCTACGCCAACGCCCTTTGGGGGGGTACTGGAGGGGCATCCCTAAAAAAAGTTGACGCAACTGGGGAACGCTTCGTAGGGCACAAAAATGGAGATTTAAGTATTAAAGAAGTTAAGTCATATGCTAAGGACGCAAAGGGTCTATCTGAACTGAACGGCTTAGTCTAATGCTATCTCTGATCAAGAAGGCTTGCGCCTACGGGTTTCAAATCTTCAAAACCAAAGATTAAAAACTCAAAAAATTTGAGTATAGCCAATGCCACTGCATTCACAGAAAAAATATCATTAGTTTTTAGTAAGATAGAAGACCCACCTGTAGAAAGAACCCGTGTCCATTTATTAACAGATATTTTAATCATTGGAATACTATCAGTGATTGCAGGAGGTAAGGGATGGGAGGACATAGAAAATTATGGATTGAGTAAATACGACTGGTTGGAGCAGTTTTTAGCTTTACCAGAGGGCATCCCAAGTGCAGATAGGCTTTGACGGGTGTTTGAACCCATTAACCCAAAAGTATTTGAGCGATGCTTTTGACGTTGGGTAGAATCAATAGTTGAAGCCGTAGGAGCACAGGTAATTACGGCGTTGCATAAGTGCGGGATGAATTAGCGTTTGAAAACATTGATAAATAGTTGAAAATTTAGTGAAATCATCCCGCACTTATGCAACGCCCAGTAAAATTTTTCTAATTCTCGTAACTGAAAAATCTGACATTTTCAAAGTAGGGAGAATTATCTACTAGTGTGCGGCTTAATTTTACGGATTTCCTTAATAATTCCAAACCACCTTATTATTTCTCCCTAAGCTGCACCTGCCACAACAGAACTTTTCTGTAATATTTTCAATGCAGCTTCATACTGTAGATCTTCTGGTGTTGCAATTTGATTGCGTTGTATGGCTGTTTGACGAACAACCTTGTCTGGTTTAATTCCGAGTTTATTAATATCCCGGTGATTCGGGGTTTCATACTTAGCAATTGTTACCGCTAAACCAGAGCCATCAGCCAATTCAAACAAGGATTGAATTAAGCCCTTGCCAAAAGTCGTTTCTCCTACTAATTGAGCACGACCATTGTCTTGTAAGGCTCCTGCTAATATTTCACTGGCACTAGCTGTACCTTCATTTACTAAAATTACTAGTGGGTCTTGCGTTAAAGCAGGTCCAAAAGATTCAAAGCTGCCTAAAATACCTTGACGATTAGCTGTATATACGATAGTACCAGAATCTAACCACAGACGGGCAACTTCAATACCCGATTGAAGCAAACCACCAGGGTTATTACGTAAATCAAGAATATACCCAGTAGCCCCTTTCTTTTCTAAATCAGTAATGGCTTGAGTTAAATCTGTGGCAGCATTGGCATTGAATTGAGTCAGGCGTAAATAGCCAATAGGTAAACCCTGGGGAGAAGATTGTAATTGGGCTATAACTGGATTGAGAGTAATGCGCTCGCGGACTATTCTTACCTCTTTTTGTCCATCCTTATCCCTTTCAATCAACAAAGTAACCAAACTACCCACAGGCCCACGCATCCTATGGGCAGCCTCATCTAGGGTAAACTTGTCTGTGGCAACTCCTTCAATTTTGACAATGCGATCGCGGGGTCTTAACCCAGCTTTCTCAGCTGGAGAGCCAGCAATGGGGGAAACCACTTCCAATTTGCCTGTTTGTGGATTCAAAGCAATCTGTAAACCCACACCAGTTAACTCCCCAGAGGTATTCACCTGCAAACTACGGTACTGCTCGGGGTCTAAAAAACGAGTAAATGGATCGTCCAAGGTTTTAAGCATATTTTGAATTGCCACATAAGCTGCTTTGTGTTCTGAAAGTGGCTGCTTCAATGCCTTTCTGCGTAAAGAGTACCAGTTTTGATGATTAAACGTCTCATCCACATAAGCCCGATTAACAATTCGCCATGCTTGCAAAACTAATTGCTGCTCCTCCGTCAAAGCCATTGCAGGTTGAGCAAAACTGCAAAAACCAATCCAGACTGTTAACAACAGCATTAATCCCAATTTAAAAATCCGTTTATGCATAAACTCCATGTTTATTGTTATTTTCAACCCAAATTGAAGAAAAATTGGTGCAGTGACCCTATTGAGGATGAAATTACTCTCTTGACTATGTTACTTTTTTTATAGAAGTGATGCATTGGAAAATCATTTAGTTTAATTGCATGATGGCAGTGCATCTTGCTCACAAAACGATAAGATCTACTTTGTGCCTACTATTTATTAGTTTGAGGCACAGGGAGAACGCAATACATTCCTCCTTAACAGAGTGTTAAGTTAATTTAAGCTTATATCACTCTGAACCAACCATATAGCTAAGGAGTCAAGTGCTCTTAGCTAAAACCCCCAAACTATTAGTGGGGAGATTCATCAACCCCAAGCTATTTCTAGGAATTTTTAATTGTATGGCGAACGTTTACGACTGGTTTGAGGAACGCTTGGAGATAGAAGCGATAGCTGAAGACGTTACCAGTAAGTACGTCCCTCCCCACGTCAACATTTTCTACTGTTTAGGCGGAATTACCCTAACTTGCTTTCTCATCCAGTTTGCGACTGGATTTGCTATGACCTTCTACTACAGACCGACTGTGGCAGAAGCTTATGCATCAGTACAGTACATCATGAATGAGGTTAACTTTGGTTGGTTGATCCGCTCAATCCATCGTTGGTCCGCCAGCATGATGGTACTGATGATGATTCTGCACGTTTTCCGGGTTTATCTCACTGGTGGCTTTAAAAAGCCTAGGGAATTAACCTGGGTTAGTGGCGTAATCATGGCTGTAATCACCGTTTCCTTCGGCGTAACTGGCTATTCTTTACCCTGGGACCAAGTTGGTTACTGGGCTGTGAAAATTGTAAGTGGTGTACCCGAAGCAATTCCCATCGTTGGTACTACAATTTCTGATTTGTTACGTGGTGGTGCTAGCGTTGGACAAGGTACTTTAACTCGCTACTACAGTGCCCACACCTTTGTACTACCTTGGTTAATTGCAGTTTTCATGCTGTTTCACTTCCTTATGATTCGTAAGCAGGGAATTTCTGGTCCTTTGTAATTAACAGTTATTAACAATAAAACAGCTTTCATCGGAATAGTCATAATCGTGAGTTTGGTTTAAACTTGTGGCTATATAGAAAAATAAAAGTCACAAGTTACCAAAACTTACATACTTCCTTGATAAAAGCTGGATGTAAGTTAATAGCTAAGGTAAATGCTTTAACTCAATTGAAGCAGGAGAGCACATCAAAAAAATGTCAATACTGAAAAAACCTGATCTTAGCGATCCCGCATTAAGAGCCAAATTGGCGAAAGGTATGGGCCATAATTACTATGGTGAACCCGCTTGGCCCAATGACCTACTCTACATTTTCCCAGTTTGTATCATGGGAAGTTTTGCTTGCTTAGTAGCTTTAGCTGTATTAGATCCAGCAATGACTGGTGAACCGGCTAATCCTTTTGCTACACCTCTGGAAATTTTACCCGAGTGGTACTTGTACCCAGTATTTCAAATTTTGCGTTCAATTCCCAATAAGCTTCTAGGAGTTTTATTGATGAGTGCTGTACCTGTGGGATTAATTTTAGTGCCCTTCATTGAGAGCGTTAACAAGTTCCAAAATCCTTTCCGTCGTCCAGTAGCTACTACAGTGTTCTTGTTTGGAACTTTAGTAACTATATGGTTAGGTATTGGTGCTGTACTCCCATTGGATAAGTCTTTGACACTAGGCTTATTCTAAAAAGGTCTTGAACTTGGGTTGTAAATAAGTACAAGTACACACTGCGATTCTTAATCTCAAGTAAGGTTTAACGAGTATGACACCTGTGACTTTCTGAAAAAGTGGAAATTGGCTTTTACAGAAACTCCACAGGTGTCTACTTTTATAGCTGGGTGATGGATAAGAAATAGAATAACTATCTCGATTTTCTTGCGTGAACAATGTAGAGTATTAATACCCTTGACAAATTTAAGAAATAAAAGTTATTTTTTCTGACTGTTGACTTAATTACTCCAATACATATTTTGTCTATTACAGTCAAGGTCAATGCTTAGCATATTGCAGCAAGACCATCTGACAATAAAGAGTGAACTAAAACTTCTCAACCAAGTACAAAAATGGTTTGAGCAATTTTGTTCTCAATATTTATATCAGTGTGGTTGGTCAGAAATCCAAGTTTATCGCCTCAATTTAGCCCTAGCGGAAGGCTTTACCAATGCCGTTCGTCATGCCCACCATGGCTTACCTCCAGATACTAATATTGATATTGAATTGAGTTTATGGGTTGATCACTTAGAAATTAGGATATGGGATCGAGGAGAAGCATTTGATCCAGATGCGATCCCAGAGCCAGAACCTGGTACTTTACAAGCTGGAGGATATGGATGGTTTCTCCTGCGTCGTTTATCTGATCGGGTTGAATATGAACGTATTGAGAACAATTCTTCTCAAGCAGCATCAGGTAAGCGCAATTGTTTACTAATTGTGAAGTATCTTTCTACCCCGGAGCAAAGGAAAGAAGGCAATTAAGCCCGTGAAAACACTGATATTTGTGTGGTTTGTGTGATTTTTTTTTGATAGTTACTTGTCTATAATGAGTTTGAGAAAAAACAAGTAACTTTATCAGTATGGATAGGCATTTAAATTATAAAAAAAATTATATATTTGTTTTTATTGAAGTTTTTGGTTGTGAAGGTGGGATTCAATCCTATGTCAAAGAGATATTGGCGGCTTACTCGACTTTTGACAAGGATGTAAAACAAGAGGTTCTTTTAGTGCGATATTCCCTAAATAGGGCAAATCCCTATCTATCAAAGAATTTCAATTTCCAGTACTTTAAATCTCCCTTGCCGCAACTAGAAAGGTTAAAAATAGCGATAGCTTTATTCCTACGCATACTGCGTCAACGACCTAACCATGTTTTTTGGGGTCATATCAAGCTTGCACCCCTAGTAGGAATAATGTCCTAATATTTAAACATTCCTTACACGGTAATTACTTATGGCAAGGAAGTGTGGGAACCTTTGACACCAAGAACTAAAACAATTTTACGAAAGGCTGCGGGAATTTGGACTATTAGCCGCTATACTCGCAAACTTGCCTGTTCCGTAAATCAGTTAGATGAGGCTAAGTTTAAAATGTTACCACCAGCTATTGATGACTCTAGCTAGGCTGTGGTCTGGTGATATTTATAAGGGTGTGGATGTAACAATTAGGGCATTGCCAAAAATAGCCCAAGTGTTTCCAGAGGTGAGATATTTTGTTATTGGTAGGGGAGATAACCAACCCAGATTAGCAAAACTAGCTCAAGATTTAGGAGTTAGCGTTAGCGTTGTATTTGCTGGTTTTGTACCCGAATCAGAATTGATTGAACATTATCGTCTTGCAGATGCCTATGTCATGCCTTCCCAAGAGGGCTTTGGTATTGCGTATTTGGAAGGCATGGCTTGTGGTATACCCGTGTTATCAGGTGATGATGATGGTTCTGCTGACCCTTTACAAAATGGTAAATGAGGATGGCAAGTGCCTCATCGGGATGATAATGCAGTGGCAAATGCTTGTATAGAGATATTGACAAGGGAAGATCCGCGTTGTGACGGTGAGTGGTTAAGAGAACAAGGGATCGCTCATTTTGGTATGGAAGAGTTTCAAAGGCACGTCAAAGAGATGATTTTAGGGGGTGAAAGCATCTGAGGGGCGATGTCATGTTACACAAGCGAAAATCCATTGTAGGGGCGCTACGGCTTGCGCCCTTATCAGAGTTGTACAATACTTAGGGTTAATACCCCGTTCTTGGAATAAAGAGCGTAAAGTTTGTAATTCAGCCTCTGCTTGTTCAGCCCTTCCTTCCGCCTGTTCCCGCTGTTGATCTAATTCAGCAACGCCAGATTTGTCTTAGCATCAGGGCGATAAATTTGCAGTTCATCATCAGAAAATTCAAAGCGAATTCCGAATCGGGGACTAACTCAAGCTGACATTTCATTAACTGGTTGTAAATCTGCATCTACCCGTACCCAGCCTGAGAATTCACCCGTATCTGGGTGATATAAACTGAAGTTACCCTTTGACGAGAAACCAAACTTATGAGTAGTGAGATTTACAGAGATTTCAAGTCCAAGCTTACTGGGTACAAATCATGCTAATTCCGAGTAAATATATTGCTCTTTGTTCTATAGCTGTAGACTGAGTAATCTTCTCAAAAATGAAGGATTTACTACCAATTGTTGTAGAAATTGTATTTTTAACAATTGAAGCGAAATCATCCAATAAAGTTTGGAAGCTATGAACGGGCAAATTATCTGAGGTACGCTTTTTGTTCACTTTATTTTTCGCTTTTTCGCTCTTTTTGGCAGGAGATACAACAGACTATTTTCTCGCTGCTGTTGCTTCTCAATCATCTTCATCAAAAAGTATTGGCTCTAAAAGTTTTTGTGTATTCCATTTTACATAAAAACAAGAAAAAATACATAGAAATATATGGGATTTTACACATTCGGCTGTATAGTGGTAAATTGGACGAACTTTTAAATCAACAGTTTTATAACTACGGAAAGCTTGTTCTACTGGTGAGAGATTTTTATCGGCTTTTACCGTATCCGTAGCAGATAAAGTTTCTTCATCCAAAGATGTACTAATTCTAATATATAAACCATCCAATACTGTTTCTGTATCAAATTTTGGCTGATTTCTCTGATATGAAAAACTGTTCTCTTCTATCTCAATTAGAAAATGTTTTTCAACATTAAATTTATTGATAAGTTTACCTACCCTTACAGCAATATTATCCTCCCCTTTTAGTCGACGAGCGTTTTTCGAAGTTGCTGCAACAATTTTGTCTAATTGCTTTTCTGTTGCTTGTAATCATTCCAGGGTAAGCGCATCTCAAATTATATTGACAAGCGGGTTGAGAAGTATCATCATGTTGGGATAAACAAGCAGTAAGAACAGTCAGCATATAATTATTATCCATAGCGGCTCGATTAGATTTTTGGCGATTACTACATTTCAAAGATTGCTCTAGGTTTAAAGCATTAAGAGCTATTCGCCGCAGAAGTGCTAAGTTTTGTGGAGCATGACCAGTAGGGACACCACAACCATCTTCAGAAAAAGTGACATCTAAAGTCCAATGCAAACCATTTTCCACACCCCAATGAAGACGAATCACTTGTCCTAAGTTACGAGGATCACAATTTAAACTAGTTAGATAAAAATGAACTTCACGGGTTGTTTGATTGCAAAGATGTGGTACCCGCACAACCATGACAATCGATTTAAGACCAACCCAATTGTCTTGGTTATGCAAAGTTTGCTGTTAATAAATAGGAACACACCAAATTTGACCTTTTTCAGTACGATGATGACCTTTCTCTACCCGTTTATCATAACTATGGATAATACCTTTAAAGACTTGAGATAACTGTTGCTCAAACCAATTTTTCACTTGTACGTAAAGTTTACGATGATTACCTTTGAGTGCTAAAACATAATCTGCTTTTGCATTCAAGATTTGGGATGCAATTGCTGTTTGCGTACCCATGGCATCAATGGTAATAATACATCCACCCATGTCTAATAATTCCAAGAATGCAGGGATTGCTGTAATTTCATTCCATTGATTTATCGTCTTGTTTTACTTGTCCTAAAACAATACGATGTTCACTCGACCATGGACTAACTAGATGTAACGCTGATTTACCCTGTTCTCTATCATAGGAACTTTTGAGGGTCTTACCATCAATGGGAATTACCTGTGCTCCTGGGGCTTCAACTCTTGATTCTACCCAACGTCGAAAGCATCCCTCAAATACTTTTGGGTTAATGGGTTCAAACACCCGTCGAAAGGTATGTGCACTTGGGATGGCCTCTGGTAAAGCTAAAAACTGCTCCAACCAGTCGTATTTACTCAATCCATAATTTTCCATGTCCTCCCATCCCTTAACTCCTGCAATCACTGATAGTATTTCAATGATTAAAATATCTGTTAATCAATGGACACGAGTTCTTTCTACAGGTGGGTCTTCTATCTCACTAAAAACTAATGACATTTTTTCTGTCAATGCAGTGGTATTGGCTATACTCAAATTTTTTGAACTTTTAATCTTTGGTTTTGAAGATTTGAAACCGGTAGGCGCAAGCCTTCTTGTCAGAGATACCATTAGACTAAGCCGTTCAGTTCAGATAGAGCCTTTGCGTCCTTAGCATACTACTTAACTTCTTTAATATTTAAATCTCTATTTTTGTGCCCCACGAGTGTTCCAGCAACTGGGGAAGATTGGTTGGCGTAGGGGAGTGCCAGGTGGGGATATGAGTGTTTATTGGGCTTACTCAAGGTCTTGATGCCCCTACCTGGCAGCACTGAATCTAGGGAAGGGTTCCCCAGTTGCGTCAACTTTTTTTGGCGAAGCCGCTCCAGTACCTCCCCAAAGGGCAGGCAACGCCAACGCCCTTTGGCACGAAGTGCCCGTCGTTGGCGTTCGCACTTGACAATCAATACATACCTCACAATTCTGTACAACAATCTATAATTTTAACTACAAAATTAGATGAGCTTACCCTGGATTGCTACCGCTAATACTGATAAGCAAAAGAAGTTAAAAAGCTTATTGACTGTCGACTTTCAGACATAAAAAAAATCCAAGTTTTAGCAGTTTAAAGTATATCTTTTAAGTCATCTCGAACCCTTGCTTGAGTAATCATTCCACGGTCTCCGACCCAGACTACTCTCTTAATACCAAATCTCGAGCTAACCTTATCTATTTGATTAGTAAATGTCTTTGGATCGGATGTATTTTTCTCAAATATTTCTACTACTATTGGACAACCTTTATCATTACATAATAGCCCAAATACTATTTGTAATGTAACACGTTTTTTATCACGGTTATAACCATCTTTTCCTAACGGACAAGCTTTTCCTTGTAAATATGTAGAACTAACGTCATATAGAACCAAATATCCTTCCTTCAGATGAAGTTTGGCAAGATTATTTTCAATTGCTCCTTGGCATTACAATAAAAAATCCATCGCCAAATATAATTCATCCTCATCCACTCCTTATAATCCTAAAACTTCCCCTAAACTGGAGAAAAAAGTTTCTCCATCTAGCCCTCTTGCTGTTGCTAATTTAGAAGCTGGTTTGACAATACGCGCCACAATCATAGCCTCAATAATTATTCTTTTTCTGCTGTTTTAAGTATCAATTAAGGTATGTAATCCTAATTTTATTAAGCTTGATAGTGTTGCCCCCACATGACCATGAGGGCGGCTACGAATTATTTTAAATATTTCTTCTAAATATTCTACTGCTTTACCTCCTTTAAGCAGAAGTTTTAAATCATCTACTGTTTCCGAAGGTAGTTTGGAAACATTCGCAAGAGTACGTTTACGAAATTTTCAGTCCTCACGGTATGACTCGCGAAGCAGAACGGCTGGGGGAGAGTTTCTGTTAGGAATACGTTCTATATACATGACTAGATTTCCTTAATATTTTTCCCTTCAAAATATTAAGGAAATCTTTGTTTACATGGGTACGTTTTTTTTGTAAAATCCCTCAAGTTTTGGAAGGTTAAAGTTTAAAGGTCTGTTTAGTACATATGCTCCGGGGGAACTTCAGTATAAATAATACTCTTCTACCCCGTAGGGACGATAGAAATCATATTTCTCAATCATTTCCCTTTGGGTATTACCAGGGGAGAGGATTTCAAATATAACCTGTGGGGGAATGCTGTCTTCTTGCCATTGTAAATAAGAACCGCGATCGCCTTTCAGCCTACCAAAAACTACCATCACATCCAGGGTTTTACCTAGGGCTTGCTGAAAAAGTTCAGTGGGGAGGGATGGACAATTTAGTAAAGAATGAAAGATTATTTTTTGTAAAGTAAAAGTATTTAAAACATAAACTTGAGTAATCATATTTATATAAAAAAGGCGTACTTGACATGCCTTGACATAAAAAATCCAAAAAAAGCCGCCAGAACCAAGTAGAAAAATTCATTACTAAAAAAGTAATAGCAATTGCAGTTTCAGAAGTATGAGAAAGTTTAGCCATGATTCTATTCAAGCTAAATCTTCTTTTCCCCTGGCCAAACTTTCCCTCAATACTATTACGAATCCTCTCAGATTCATTTGCTTGTCTTTTTTGTTCTTTTTTTGTTCTTTACTCACATTAGCTGGAGGTCTCCCCAAAGGTGGACGACTCATTTGAATACCTAGTTTTTTACACCAAGTTATTTTTTCTCTAGTCCGATAAATTTTATTTACATGAAGAAATTGATGAGATTCCTATAAAGTACTGTAGATAAGGGTTATCTTTTATTTTTTCTACTTTTTCCCTATCCCTTATCCCCAATTTATCTTTGATTATTAATGCACCTAATGCCATGGGAAATAACTTTGCTGGTGCCCCATTTCTTCGGAGAAAAGGCTCGCATATTCATCTTAAAATTCTTGCCAGGGTATCAAATCAGCCATCATGACCCACCTATTTTCACAAGACAACTTTCCCTCAAATGGTAGAAGGAACTTTGATGCTGAAATTTGAGTTTGCTCTGATTTACTGTACATAAGTAGTAATAGCAGCAGTATTGTTACTGGTATTGTTATGCATGGGTTTTGTGCTATTTTCTCCTTTTTTCTTGCATCTAAATATATTTCTCTGGTCTGATATTCCCACAGCAACTACTTTTTCTCTTTTTTCAGGAAACCCTACCTAGATTGGGTTTACCTTCAACGAGATACCAAAGCAAGTCTCCAGCGACGAAGACGTTAGGATTATCGGCAAATATTAAATATAAGTTATTTTTTATTAATACTATTAGTTCAAATTGCTTGGTATTATCAGCCATCGGCTGTCCGTGGCTTTCTCTGTAGATGATGCCTTGGGATGATGGTAATTTAATGACCATTGTGGAATTCCTGGGCGGCGGGTATATGGTTTATTGGCATTGCATAAGTGCGGGATGAATTAGCGTTTGAAACCATTGATAAATCGTTGAAAATTTAGTGAAATGATCCCCTGATTCAGCAACCCCGAGAACCAATACCGTTGACGATGAGGTCGCGCCCCGCCCTATCGTTATAGGTGCGGAACCCTGAGCGGCAGTTCACAGGATCGTCGTATCAGGAACCTCCCCGGAGTATTCGATAATCATTGCCATTATCAAACCATGTAGTACCATCCGGACCTGCGCCATTGTAACTAATATGCCAAGTATATTCACACCACTTCCACAGATTCCCATGCATATCGTATAAACCAAAGGCATTGGGTGGAAAAGTCCCTACATCTGTGGTTTGTTTCCTGTATTTTCCTTTAGGTGCAGAAGCATATATGTAGTCCCCAAAGTATTGTGCTTCTATATTGCGACGATTAAGAATGTTTCCTTGTTCATCTAGGGTAACAGTTTCAAATCAAAAAGTATTGAGGGATAAACTGAGTTTTTGCTTTCCTGGGTTGGGCTGTTGATATATGGGATTATTTATAGCTTTGGAGGAGCTGCATTTACATTTCTTTGACTCGGTTGTGTTGGTTGAGGAGGAGCCAAAATCGTTGATTGTAGAGAAGATACAGGAGAGTGTAAGTCATTAATAACTTCTGTTACTGATTGATATCTTTCCCTGGGTAGATGCTTGAGTAAATTATCTAGCACTCTCCCCAAATCATCATTAACTGTTACCCCTGTCGGTAAATATTTTCGCCATACCCACTGAGCATTTACCGCATCATACAACTTGTCATGAATTATCCCTTAGGCATATTGTAGGGGTATAGATTTAGTTAACAACCTGGCACAAGTTGCACCCAATACATATAAATTGCTAGCAGCAGAGGCATATCGCTGTATTTGCTCCCTTGGAGCATAACCAATGGTATGAATTCCTGTTTCTTGCCTTCCTAAACTGCTTTGGGTTACTTGTTTAGCTCCACCAAAGTCAATTAATACCAATTTCCCATCTCTACGACGAATGATATTTTCTGGTTTAATATCCCGGTGAATCACATTATTTTCGTGAACAAACTGTAAAATTGCCAACAAATCATCCAATAATTGAGGAATCTTCGGTTCATCAAATGTTTGTTATTTTACCTCAGCCAGTAAGTTTTCCCCTTCAATAAAATCCTGCACCAAATACATCCCCGAACCTTGTTGAAAAGAAGCCAGTAACCTTGGTATTTGGGTATGATTTTCCCCTAATGCAAATAAACTATTTGCCTCTTGCTTGAATAATTCTTTACCCTTATTCAGTGCTGCTCTTCCTTGAAATTGGGGGAGGAATTGTTTAATTACACAAGCTGCATCTAACCTATCCGTATTTTCCGCTAAATAGGTTCTAGCAAAGCCACCTTCACCGATAAATTTTTGTACTCTAAAGCGTTTACGTAGTAGGGTAGAAAAATCTTCGAAACCGCAACTGACGCAAAATTTGTTGCCATCGGGGTTGAAAGGGTTAGAAGAATTGGGATTTTGGCAAACCTTCATAACTTGGGAATTTTGCAGCTTTATTTATTCCAAGTGAGGGTTATTTCACAGAAATGAAAACGTTTACTACTACGTTTAAGATCGGAGGCTGTGTGTGAGATTCTACGAGAATAATATTTCCGTGAATTGGTATTATCTCCCTAAATTCCTGCCTTTTTCTTGTCATCTTTCCCCTAGAAACATCCCCACAGTTCTAAAATTGTTATTGTTCCGTTATTTTTATTCATCCGTGACTACAACTCCCCTTTCTCTTTCCTCTCCTAATACCCAATATCCTGATTCCCAAGGACGTTTTGGACGCTTTGGCGGTAAGTATGTACCGGAAACCCTGATGCCAGCTTTAGCTGAGTTAGAAGCAGCATATCAGCAGTACCGCAAAGATCCTGAATTTCAAGCTGAGTTACAAGATTTATTAAAAGACTACGTCGGACGTGCCACACCTTTATATTTTGCTGAACGTCTTACAGCACATTATGCCCGTCCCGATGGTAAGGGGCCGCAAATTTACTTAAAACGAGAAGATTTAAATCATACCGGAGCCCACAAAATAAACAATGCGATCGGTCAGGTATTACTGGCAAAACGCATGGGCAAAAAACGCATCATTGCCGAAACTGGAGCCGGACAACACGGAGTCGCAACAGCAACGGTATGTGCACGGTTTGGTTTAGAATGTGTTATCTACATGGGCGAACATGACATGGAACGCCAAGCCTTAAACGTATTTAGAATGCGCCTCATGGGGGCGGAAGTATGCCCAGTGTCTGCGGGTACCGGAACTCTTAAAGATGCCACTTCCCAAGCTATCCGTGATTGGGTAACGAATGTCGAATCAACCCACTACATCCTCGGTTCCGTAGCTGGTCCCCATCCCTACCCCATGATCGTCAGGGATTTCCATGCGGTAATTGGACAAGAAACCCGCGTCCAGGCTATCGGAAAATGGGGTGGTTTACCTGATATCCTCATGGCTTGTGTGGGTGGTGGTTCCAATGCTATGGGACTATTCCACGAATTTGTCAATGAGTCTTCTGTACGACTAATTGGCGTTGAAGCTGGAGGAGAAGGGGTAACTACAGAAAAGCACGCCGCCACATTGACAAAAGGACGGGTTGGTGTATTACATGGAGCCATGAGCTACTTGTTGCAAGATGGAGAAGGACAAGTAATTGAACCCCATTCCATTAGTGCAGGTTTAGATTATCCTGGGGTTGGTCCCGAACACAGCTACTTGAAAGAATTAGGGCGGGCTGAATATTACAGCATTACCGATGCTGAAGCACTAGAAGCCTTTCAGAGATTATCTCAGCTAGAAGGCATTATTCCTGCCTTAGAAACATCCCACGCGATCGCTTATTTGGAAACCCTATCTCCGCAATTAGAAGGTAGTCCCCGCATTATCATTAACTGTTCTGGACGGGGTGATAAGGATGTGCAGACAGTCGCTAAGGTATTAAATCCCGGTTAAACAGGAGAAAAAGAACCAGGGGAGCAGGGAGGAGGAGGGAATAAAATAGCCAACTGTCAACTGTAAAATGTCAACTAACAATATTGCCTATTCCCCTGTGATTCAAAATTACGAATTGCAAATTACGAATTATATAAATGCATTCTGGACAAAAATTCCGCCAATTACTAGAAAACCCAAATATTATCGTAATTCCCGGTATTTACGACTGTCTGGGAGCCAAAATAGCAGAACAGTTAGGCTTTCAAGCTCTAGCGACAAGTGGCTTTGGTATTGCTGCTTCTACCTTGGGTTTACCAGATTATGGTTTTCTCACAGCTACGGAAATGCTGTACAGTGTGGGGCGGATTTCCCAGTCCGTGAATATTCCCCTGATTGCTGATTGTGACACTGGGTATGGTAATGCTTTGAATGTCATCCGCACTGTGAAAGATGCCATCCAGTTGGGAATTGCAGGGGTAATTTTAGAGGATCAAGAATGGCCGAAAAAATGCGGTCATTTTGAGGGCAAACAAGTTATCCCGATGACGGAGCATATGGGTAAAATACGGGCAGCAGTGGATGCTCGTAGTGACAGTAGCTTAGTCATTATTGCTCGTACTGATTCTAGGGCAAATCTGGGCTTAGAGGAAGCCATCCGTAGGGGAAGGGCTTATGTTGAAGCAGGTGCAGATGTATTATTTGTGGAAGCTCCCCAATCTGTTGATGAATTAAAAGCGATCGCAAAAGCTTTTCCTAATGTCCCGTTAGTAGCGAATGTGATTGAAGGTGGAAAGACTCCCCAACTTTCGGTATCAGAGTTGCAGGATATGGGATATAAAATTGTGTTTTTTGCTGTTTCTGCTTTACTTGCAGCCACTCAAGCAATGACAGCTTGTTTGCATAGTTTGCAAGAGCTGGGAACTACCACTAATTTTAACAATATGATCAATTTTCGTGAGTTTAAGGAGTTTATTGGTATTCCTCAATATCAACAGATGGAAGAGGAATATCGAGGTAAATAAGTTTTAAATGGGTTTTTTGTTTTTTGGAAGATCGGAAAGTTTAAACTGCATAAATTTTTGTAGTCATACATATCTAGTGTATGTAAGAATATCCAAGGAACTCAGATAGATGAAATTATTAAGTTTAAAGCTCTAAGATTTTTTTAGGAAGTTTTATCGCCCTCAGCCTGATGCCCATACAGCAAAAATCAGCTCATGCTGCCATTAACTGTAATTACTTTGAAGTCTTTGGCAATCAACTTAAACCGCAAATCATGGCACAAATCAATCAAGGTATGCAGGGAGAGAGTTATAAAATAAATAAACGTAAAACTCTCAAAATTCATAAATTACAAAGTATTTCGTTTGATAGATGTCGGATTAAAGGCAATCTCAAAGTTACTTAAAAAAGAAAAGTACGCCGTGATGCCCATGGAAATGTAAAAATCCGTGCAGATATTACTTCTTTTAATTTAGGGAAGAAAAGATTCTGTTAAAAAAATGCTAATACCAATTGAATATCAAACTGCATATAATAGAGCCAAGCAAACTTGAACGGTTTAAATACTCATTATCCGCCCATTTAAGATTGAGATCACCCAGAGCGAAGGCTAACTAAAACAACTGCTACAGACAGCCAGATTGGGAAACCAGAAAGAAAAACTACAGATGTTGTGGTGGCTCAATGCCGAGTGGACAAGTAAAGGAGCAGCAATAAATCGGGAAACCCTTGGCTAGAGATACTTCAACAGTGACAAGATGGTTGCAGAAGTATAGAACTGTTGGTCTGTTTGGCTTATTAGAAATCAAGAAAGCGGCAGGAGCAAAACGAAAAATCAATGATGATGCGATCGCAGCACTCATACAGGAGTTAAAAACAGGAAAAGGGTTTAGTAGCTATGGTGGGATAGTAGAATGGTTGAAAAAAAAGCATAGACTTGATATTGACTATGGAACGGTTTATGCATTGGTTCGATATCTATTGGGGGAAAAACTAAAAGTACCACGTCCTCAAAGCTACAAACAGGATCAAAAGCTGGTATCTGAGTAAAAAAAACTCGGTATAATTCTCAATTGTCTAAAATAAAGTGCGTTGCTAAATCATCCCCTGATTCAGTAACGCCCTTTATTTTAGAAGCTCTTTTCTATGCCGCTTCATATAAAATTGGTATCACGCCCTAATGTTGGGAAATATACCGTCCCGATAGGAAAAAATTTTTTTACTTCTGTGGAACTGGCACAACAGCGAAAACAATAACGGTAACTAGCAGAGGAAAAACAACGTTATCATGACTTCTTAACTAAATAGCAAGACAAAGGCATCGATCCAGAGCAACTTTAAATCTATCCCACTAATAACAGAAGGTGATAATATGCCTGTTGAGTAAGAGGGGTTATATCATCTGATGGCTGGACGTTTTGAAGGGCTGAGTAATTTGGAGTGGTCTTTGTTTGAGGATATTTTTCCGAAACCGCGAGAGAAACGCGAACGAGGAATGCCACATTATTCATTTCGTTATGTAATCAATACCTTACTGTATATATTGATAACAGGGTGTGGTTGGTGTGACGTTCCAAAAGGAGAAATATGGGCATCAAAGAGATCTACACATCGATGGCTCAAACGTTGGCAGTTGGAGGGGACCTTAGAGGCTTTACAACCACGAATATTGGGGATTGGACAAGATAAACGGTTAATCAACTGAAGTTATGGCGCGGTGGACGGGTATTTTTCCCCCTGGAAAGGGGGGTGGTCATGGTCTTGCTTACGGTGGAGAAGGAAAGCGTATTTTTATACACACTATTACTGAAGGCTCAGGAATGCCTTTATCCAATCGCACCACACCTGCCAATGGTAGTAAGAGAGATCAGGTGATACCACTTCTAGACAGTGTAAAGGTTAAGACCAACAAACGCGGTAGACTCCGTAAACCCCTGAAAGTGCTTGCTGCTGAAAAAGGCTACGATTCTAAGGATAAGGGCGGTGCTTTAGCTAGACGTGGTATTAGGCTACAATGGCCCAAGGGGGTTTGGAAGACAAAGAAGAACAAGGGCAGACCCATTAAAATTTGCGTCCCATCTGACAACAAGAACATTGTTCCCCATGGTTTCAAAAAAAATATCGTCCTCTTGTTTGTTGTCAGATGGGAAATAATTTCAGCTTGTTTTGATGCTTTTTTGTCTCTTGCAACAATCCATATTTGGATTAACAAAATTATATTAGTGGGATAGTAGATTAATACTTAAATCTCCATTTTTGTGCCCCACGAGTGTTCCAGCAACTGGGGAAGATTGGGTGGCGTAGCGGAGTGCCAGGTGGGAGTATGAGTCTTTATTGGGCTTACTCAAGGTCTTGATACCCCTACCTGGCACCAAGGAATCTAGGTAAGCCTTCCCCAGTTGCGTCAATTTTTTTTTGGCGATGCCCCTCCAGTACCCCCCAAAGGGCATTGGCGTTGCCTGCGCTTAGGCACGAAGTGCCCGTCGTTGGCGTTCGCACTTGACAATCAAGACAGAATCCACAATTCTGTACAAAAATCTGTCATTTTCACTACAAAATTAGATGCACTTACCCTGAATCTTCTCACGAGAATCTATTCCTAGTTTAGAATTAATTATTTCAACTATTCCTATTTGATCAATTAAGCCTGCTACTATTCCTAAGTGGTCGATATTTTTAATTTCTGTATTTTCGATAGAAGACATTTTTCACCCTGAAATATTTTTAGCTTTTTGGTTGTCTCACTTGGATTGAACCAATATATATTTAGTTTTATCAAAAGCTTGTAATCAATTTTTTCTAAGCAATCCAAGTGAGACGACTTCCGCAGCGCAGGTTTATTTATAAAGGCAAATTTACTGAACATATTATGTACTATTATTTACTTTTAGCCGGAGTTAACTACGTTGACCTTTGTGCTACATTTTGAAGTGCAGAATGTGGGTTGGTACATATGCCATCCCATATATACCTAGGGATTGGTCCTTAGCATGATGCTACGATCGCTAATCAAAAAGCAATCAAGGCTGATGAGGCTTATCTTGCAGGTTCCCAACAACAAGGATTGTATTCATCAGCATACTATCCCGACAATATCCACTTTTTCTGGACTGTTGCAAGTATGGAAGGAGGGAGTGTAGAGGCAATAGCCGCAGCGAGAAACTTAGTTGCTAAGATTCCTGCTCACAAAGTGAAGCAAATGCCGGAAACATAAATTTTCTTACCAACTCCCTATTTTGCCCTAGTACAGTTTAGGAAATGGGATGAAGTTCTCACTAAACCCAAACCACCAGCAGATCTAACCAATACTACAGCTATGTGGGATTATGCTCGTGGTATGGCATGGGCTGCTAAAGGTCATTTAAATAGTGCTGTAGGAGAAGAAAGCAGCCTTAAAGGCTTATTAGCTTTGGTCTTATTCCACTAATGTAATTTTGTTAATCCAAATATGGATTGTTGCAAGAGACAAAAAAGCATCAAAACAAGCTGAAATTATTTCCCATCTGACAACAAACAAGACGACGATATTTTTTTTTTAACCATGGGGAACAATGTTCTTGTTGTCAGATGGGACGCAAATTTTAATGGGTCTGCCCTTGTTCTTCTTTGTCTTCCAAACCCCCTTGGGCCATTGCGGCCTAATACCACGTCTACCTAAAGCAGCGCCCTTATCCTTAGAATCGTAGCCTTTGTCAGCAGCAAGCACTTTCAGGGGTTTAGGGGGTTTACCGCGTTTGTTGGTCTTAACCTTTACACTGTCTAGAAGTGGTATCACCTGATCTGTTTCAATACCATTGGCAGGTGTGGTGCGATTGGATAAAGGCATTCCTGAGCCTTCAGTAAGAGTGTGTATAAAATACCATTTCCTTTTCCACCGTAAGCAAGACCATCACCACCGCCCTTTCCAGGGGGAAAAAGACCCGTCCACCGCGCCATAACTCCAGTTGATTAACCCCCTTTCTCTTGTCCAATCCCCAATATTCGTGGTTGTAAAGCCTCTAACCCCGCGTCCAACTGCCAACGTTTGAGCCATCGATGTGCAGAGCTCTTTGAACCCCATATTTATCCTTTTGGAACGTCACACCAACGACACCCTGTTATCAATATACACAGTAAGGTATTGAGTACATAACGAAATGAAGAATGTGGCATTCCTCGTTTGCGTTTCTCTGGCGGTTTCGGAAAAATATTCTCAAACAAAGACCACTCCAAATTACTCAGTCCTTCAAAACCGTCAGTCATCAGATGATATAAGCCCTCTTACTCAAGAGACATATTATCACCTTATGCTATTAGTGGGATAAACTGTTTAGAACAAAAGAAAACCAAGACAGGATTATTCGCAGTAACTCCTTTAATTAAAATTGCCCATCGCTTATAAAATGCAGAAATTGCCAACTTAAAGAAAAACCCTCAAACAGCGATCGCAGAATATCAAGCTGCTGTCAAATATCAAGATAGTTTGCCTTATATGGAACCACCATACTGGTATTATCCAGTACGCCAATCCTTCGGAAAAGCTTTATTGAAGTCGGATAGATTTCAGGAAGCAGAAGCCATTTTTAGGGAAGATTTACGACAGCATCCCAATAATGGCTGGTCTTTAAATGGTCTAGGAAAAAGGTTACAAGCACAAGGGGATAATCAGAAGGCAAGTGAAGTACAACAGCAGTTTCAAAAAGCTTGGTCAAGGGCTGATATTAATCTGTAGTATTACGATCTGTAATTCGTAGTGCAAATTACTATGTAGGGGCGCAAGGGCTGCGCCCCTACATATGCATCAACATTTCCTTTTATCCGTCTCCACCGATGAACTGAAGTTTGTCCAACAAATTAATCTAGCTCTTACAACAGGGGTTGAGTTGTGAATAAATCCTGTAAATCTAGTTGAGATAGTTGCTCATAGGCATTATTTATCATTCCTCTTCCCCGGAGGAACCCAGTATTTGCACCAGGTAAAATGTATTTAAGAGTCTCTGAAGAGAATTTTTCTAACAATAAGCTAATGCTGTTAACTTGTCTGCGCCAGTGAAAAGTTTTGGCTGTACGTAAGGGTACTGGCTCTCCTTTCTTATTGGGGAGCACATGGCGACCAGAAAAAAGTATACCTCCTTGGCAATCGTAATAAACACAAGATGAACCAGGAGAATGACCAGATGTCCAAATTAATTCTATAGTGGGAGTGAGTTGTAGTTTCTCCCTGAAAGCTTTCACTTTGGCTTCTGGTAATAAATAAGCTTCTTGCTCTTGAATGAAAATTTCGCAATTAGTCGCAGATTGAATTGCTGTAGCTTTACCCAACGCTCCTCGGTGGGTAATAACTAAATAGTCTATTCCTCCATGGAAATTAAAAAAATCTTGATTGCTGGATTCCCAAGCAGGACAATCAATCAGAATATTAGCTTCTTTTTCTATAATCAAGTAAGATGCTCCTCCTAATGTGTCACGATTTGGAGAAAAGGCAAAAATATTGGGGAATAAAGCCTTTGGTAACTTGGTTGTATTACTAGTTTCTGGATTAGTGGGGCACATGGGATAAAGACGAAATGGGATTAATGATGGAAAATAGAATTATGGTGTGGAACTAGTGAATAATTTCACCTCTAGATTTAGTCCCCATTATTAATCATTTACTTGTGATGATTAAAATTAAACCCCTTTTACTTGTGTTGGATGTTGTAATATTTACAGTGCAAGTCTGATATTTGTCCATAAAATTTAGAAAAAATGCAACCCTTTTGGCTTCTGATTCTGGCAATACTTACTTACTTCATAGTGCAGCGTAGTGTAGCCGACATGACTAGGACACCTGTTTGGCTCTTGTGGTTGGTGCTAATGATGCCAGTAGTGATATGGAGTTTATGGACAGCAAAAAATGGTTCTAACCTTCCGTTCATGGTAGCTATCGGTCCTTTGCTAGTAAGTTGTATTACATACTGGGTATTGTTCCAATGGGGGCGTAAATCGGAGAGCAATAAACCCAATACCCCCACCAAACCAGAAGTACAATCGGTTGTTAATCCTACCCCACAATCGTTACCATCGGTACGTCCTTTGCAAGGAGATGAGGAGCAACAGTTACGCAATTGCTTCCCTTGGTCTGTATATTACCTACAAAATATTGAATATTTGCCCCAGGCTGTGGTTTGTCGGGGTCAGTTAAAAACTAACTCTACCAAAGCTTACCAGCGCATTAAGCATAATATTGAAAATCAATTTGGCGATCGCTTTTTAATTATCTTCCAAGAGGGTTTTAAAGGAAAACCTTTCTTTGTATTGGTTCCGAATTCTCAAGCAAAGAAGGAGTCAAATACCCCCAAAGACAAGTTAACCCGACCAATTTTAGCTTTAGCTTTACTGGGTACTACCTTGGTGACAACAACTTGGATGGGGGCATTAATTTCTGGGGTAGAAATAGAAGTTTTGAGAGCAAATCCCCAAGTAATTCTCCAAGGATTACCCTATGCGTTGGGTTTGATGAGTATTTTGGGTGTTCATGAGTTGGGTCACTATCTTACTGCTCGCTTTTATAAAATACGCACTACGTTGCCTTACTTTATTCCCATTCCTTTTTTCTTAGGAACCTTGGGGGCATTTATTCAGATGCGTAGCCCTACACCAAATCGTAAAGCTTTATTTGATGTCAGTATTGCTGGTCCCATTGCCGGGTTTCTATTCACCGTACCTTTACTATTGTGGGGACTAGCTCATTCCCAAATAGTCCCCCTACCAAGCGAACAGAGGGGATTTATTGATCCTAATGCCCTTAATCCCAAGTATTCATTTTTGCTAGCTTTAGCCGCTAAACTAGTTCTAGGAAACCAACTAAATCCTCAATCTGCCATTGATTTACATCCGGTGGGTATAGCTGCCTGTTTGGGGTTAATTGTGACAGCATTAAATTTAATACCAGTAGGACAGTTAGATGGAGGACATATTATCCATGCAATGTTTGGTCAAAGAAATGCAATTGTTATTGGTCAAATTTCTCGCTTACTGTTCTTGTTGTTATCCTTTCTACAACCAGGAGTTTTTCTCTGGGCAATTATTCTTCTATTTATGTCCCCAATGGATGAGCCCGCACTCAATGATGTGACGGAGTTGGATAATAAGCGGGATACCTTGGGATTAATTGCCATGGCTGTATTAATTAGTATTGTGTTCCCACTTCCCCAGGCGATCGCTAATTTTTTACAATTCTAGTCTGGGTGTACTCAGGTACCTATGAATCTCGATAAACTATTGACAACTATTAATTAACTCAACTCCTATGGCTTCCCTCACTACTTCAATGCGAGGCTTTGGTAATCATGAATGAGTAACCACTTAAATCAATTATCTCTGAGTTCCCTCGTCAACTATTTGTAAAATTTCTTTAGCTGCGCGTTCGCATACTCCCATATCCCCTATACTTTGATGCATTTCCTGGTAATTAACTTGCATCTGTTTTCTGCTTTGGGGATTTAACAACAACTCCATGGCAGAGGAAATAATATTTTCTGGGGTGGCAGTTTCTTGAATCAATTCCGGTACAATCCCTTTCATCACCATAAGATTAACCGCAGAAGCAAAGGGAAAAGTTATTTTGAGTATTTTTGTTGCTAACCAGTAAGTCAAAGGATTTAAGCGATAGACAACTACTTGGGGAATATTCAGCAGTGCCAATTCTAAATTGACAGTACCGCACTTAGTAATTGCTAAATCTGCTGCTGCTAAAACCTCTTGTTGCTGATTGGAAACAACAGTAGCCTTTAATCCATAGGCTTGTATTTCTTGCTGTATTTTATCTCGGTAAATTTCCATAGATAGGGGAATCCAAAAATGTACCTGAGGCAATTTGGATTGAATAGTTTGCGCTGCTTGGAACATTACTGGTAGCAAATATTTCAATTCTTGATGACGGGAAGCAGGGAGTAAAGCAATAGGGATCACGTCATTTTGAATACCTAGTTGGGAACGGGCGACTTCACTACTGGGAAACTCAGCCATTCTATCCACCAAAGGATGCCCTACCCAAGTAACATTAGCACCCTTACTTTGAAAATAACGAGCCTCCTCTGGGAAAATTGCTAATATGCGATCGCATACAGCCATTACCCTTGATGTATCGCGGGCAGTTACCGATGAGACCCATACTTGAGGAGCAATATAATATACTACTGGTACCTGCGGAAAATGACGACGGAGATAATTGCCAATTCCTAAGTTGGGTCCCATGTAGTCAATTAGTACCACCAAATCTGGAGGGTATTGTTTCAAATAAGCAATCGCCTGCCGTTGTACCTTTAAGGTGGGTAAAATAAACGGTAGGGCTTCGAATAAACCAAAGGAGCCAATCCCGGTAGTGTTCGCTAATAGACTCGCCCCTGCTGCGGACATTTTTTCGCCACCCAGGGCAACTATTTCCAAATTAAAGCCACATAAAGCTGTTTGATGCTTGAGTGCATTTATCAGCAAAGAACCCTGCAAATCACCAGATACTTCCCCAGTACTAATAAAAATTCGCATCTTTAATAATGACAAATATTTTCTCCCTCTGTCAACCTTCAACCTTCAAAGATTAGCAGCTTTCCCTTTACCTGGAATTAACCCCCGTCTTCCTGACATTTGTGATATCAATAGAAAACGGCGTAGATTGACTAAATCGGGAGTATCTCCCAACAGCTCCAATTGTTGCAAAGCTTCCTTAAATGTCAATTGGGAGCGGTAAAGGATACGAAAAGCCTTTTTCAGCAGTTGGAAATTAGTAGAATCCATTCCAGAACGTTTTAAGCCTACCAAGTTCAGGGATCTAATTCGCGATGGATTGCCTTCAACTAGCATGTAGGGGGGTACATCTCGGTCAATTCTTGCCATACCTCCCACCATAGCCATGGTGCCAATATGGACAAATTGGTGCACACCTAGAACTCCACTAAGTCTAGCTCGCGATTCGATATGGACATGACCAGCTAATGCGACTGAATTGGCAATTACCACGGAATCATCGAGTACACAGTTATGGCCTATATGAACATAAGCCATAAGTAAATTTCCGTTACCAATGCGAGTTTCTTCCCCTGTACCAGTAGCCCGATTAATGGTGACGTATTCCCGAATCATGTTGTTGTCACCAATTTTGACGCAACTAAACTCGCCATTGTACTTTAAATCTTGAGGATCCATACCAATGACAGCACCGGGATAAATTTTATTTCTTGCCCCAATTTCCAGTGGTCCTTCCAGAATTGCATGAGCACCAATGCTGGTTTCCGGACCAACTTTAACATTTCCTCCAATCACAGCATAAGCCCCGACTTGCACTGTAGGATGCAATTGGGCATTAGGATTAATTACAGCAGTAGGGTGAATTAGCGTCTTCAAAGGTGCATCTCCAGAACATTCTTGAGTGCCAGATGTTTAATCATTCTGTAATCTAAAAAAAGTCGGTAAAGCGACTAATGTGTGAGGGAGGCGAAAATAAATGGGGCGTTGCTGAATCAGGGGATGATTTCACTAAATTTCCAACGATTTATCAATGGTTTCAAACGTTAATTCATCCCGCACTTATGCAACACCATAAATGGTTATAAAAAGCCGTTATAGCTTGTTATGTTAACTGATGTTGTTATTTATCACTAAGTAGAGGCACATTTACATTGTGCCTCTACTATAATTGGGTAATTTTTAGTCAACACGGGAAAACATGAGTTCTCCTTGGGCAGCTAACTGACCATCAACTTCAGCTTTACCTAGCATTTTACCGAAACGACGCTGCTTAACCCACAACAGTTCCACAGTCAGAACTAGTTTATCTCCGGGAACTACTTGGCGACGAAATCGGACTTTATCTATACCAGCAAATACAAATAATCCACCTTCTGCTTCAGGCATTTGTGTCAATACAACTCCTCCAACCTGCGCCATTGCTTCTACAATTAATACACCTGGCATTAATGGACGACCGGGAAAATGACCTTGAAATTGAGGCTCATTGATAGTGACATTTTTAATTCCAACTGCCTTTTCTCCTGGGATATAGTCAATAATACGATCCACAAGTGCAAATGGATATCGATGGGGTAGTAATGCTTGAATTTCTTCAGAAGTGAAGGTCTTTTTCAACTCAGCAGGAGTTGATGTGGAAGTATTGATAATGTGTTCTTGGGTGGCTATTGACATTGGCACTATGATTGATTGTGAGTTTGAGTCGCAGTGTGTAGTATGCCTTAAGGACTACGAAAAAAGTAATTATCCCATTACTGTGTCAGCAAAGGGAGAATACACAGAGAAAAATTTGGCTACACTCAGTGAGTGTAGGAAGAAAAGGAGAAGAGGATAGGGAGAGAAGCAGAAATAAATATTAATCTTTACCCTTTTTCATCCAAAATCCAACTGGGAATTACGAATTAGTATCAGAGCCTCTCATATTGATTTTAGATTTGAGATTGGTGTTGCTGTCAATTGTAATGACTACAAACGCTCTAAAATCTTTAGGGCTAGTTGAATATGCAAATTGTGACTAGCTTTGTATGCCAAAAAGTGAGCACAAGGAAAAGTTCCTAATAAACTTAAATCTCCTACTAAATCCAATATTTTATGACGTACTGGTTCATTTGCAAATCTTAAGGGAGGATTTAACCAACCCTGAGAACTACAAACTAGAGCGTTTTGTACGCTACCACCTTTAATTAATCCTGCTTGCTGAAGATGCTCAATTTGATGGAGCAGACCAAAGGTTCGTGCAGGTGCAATTTCTGTCTTAAAGGAAGTCCGAGCAAGTTCTATATCCGTACTTGGACTCCAGCTATACCACTGATTACCTATCGCTGGAAGTTCAAAGTCAATACCGTAGGTAAAACGGTTTTCTGAGGCAGGTAAGGCACAAACAAAGCTATCACCTTCCCTGACCCAGATAGGCTCTCTTATGGCCTTTATAGGGGTATTTGGGCTGACAGATTGGTTAACTATCCCTGCTTGGACGATACTTTGTGCCCAATCCTGGGCTGAACCATCTAAGAGTGGTACTTCGGAGCCGTCTATTTCTATACGGGCATTATCTATACCCATGGCTGCAAGGGCGGCGAGTAAATGCTCTACGGTACGGACATTGGCTTCCTCATGACCTAGCTGGGTAGAAAGTACAGTATGGTTAACTGATGTGACTTGGGCAGGAATTATGGGATTGCCTGGTAAATCTACCCGCACAAAATAGCGATCGCTTCCTGGTGGTGCTGATAGTATACGTACTTGAGTAGACAGACCACTATGTAGTCCTACTCCTGTATGGGTAATTTCCCTAGCTAAGGTATGTTGTAACATTTTTAAGAGACAAAGGGGTAGGGAACGGCGGAGACGCAGAGAAGGGGAGATCAACTGTCAACATTCCCCATCTAAAATCCAACTGCGAATTATAAATTAGGGCGTTGCATAAGTGCGGGATGAATTAGCGTTTGAAACCATTGATAAATCGTTGAACATTTAGTGAAATCATCCCGCACTTATGCAACGCCTAAATTAGTACTAGAATCTTTCTCCAATACCGAAGTTAATCCGATTATCTCCGTCATCGTTAAAACCGAAGTCCACCCGAATAGGACCAAGGGGAGATTGTACCCGCACACCTACACCGTAACCGAACCCTATACCATTTTTATAAAGTAGTTCTGCCGCTCTGGTAGTAGTACCTAAATCACTACCAAAGTCTGCAAATAAAGCACCACTAATTAGGGAAAAAACGGGAAAGCGATATTCCATAGAAGCTTGTAGGTAACTGCGTCCACTACTTAATGCTCCTTCTTCGTAACCACGTACCGAGTTACTACCACCGATAGTAAATGCTTCATAAGGTGGTAAATCTCCCTGAACAGTTCCCCCTTGAATGTTAAATGCCAGAGTTTCCGCGCCTTTTTTCGAGAAGTTGGTAAAATCTACGGGTATGTATTGGCTGTAGCTTCCCCGCAGTCTGGTGAGAAAAATATTACCTCTGCCAATGGGAATTGATTGATCTAAACCTAAACGGAAAAATGAGCCCTTTGTGGGTTGCAATGCATTATCACGGCGATCGCGGTATGCACCAAGTCTGACTAAGAATAAATCATCCTTACCATCTCCCGATTTGCTTAAATCTAGGAATTCATTGGTTGAACCTTCAACCTTACCTTGTTTTATCAAATCCCCGTCTGCATCACGAATAGAAACTTGTTGATATTGAAATCCGGCGGAAGCGATCCATTCCGAACGTTTATAAGGGTCATCAGATAAAGGACGTGTGAAGTTTACACCAGCACCCAACCGTACAACCCGGGGTGGATCGCCGTCATCCTTATGATTATTAGGGTTAAAGGTTTCAATATTCCTATCATCGGGACCATCAAATATTAAGGAGATTGAACTTCTCCGGAAACTATTCACAGTGTAGGATGTCCGATAAGGATCAGCTGCAATCCAAGGATCTGTAAATCGCACATCAAACAGTAATTCTCTTTGTCCTCGCTGCAATTCAGCCCCTAACTTCTGGTTTCTACCATTGAGGTTTTGTTCCTGGTAACTCAAGGTTCCAAATAAACCGCTTGCGGAGCTAATACCCGCACCCGCAGCAATTGAACCACTTCTACGCTCAACTACGTTCAATATCACATCAACTTTGCTGGGGTCATCACCAGGATCTAGGGAAACGTTGACATCTTCAAACAAACCCAACCGAAATAATCGCTGTAGGTCTATTTGAACCATGTTGCGATTAAATATCTGCCCCGATTTTAATTCTACTTCTCGTTTAATTACATATTCTTGGGTACGTCCTTTGATTGGTTCCCCTTTTTCATTGGTGTCTTGTCCTTCTTTATTGCGGAAGCGGACGCGGATATCTTCTACAACCCCTTCTGTTACTTGCAGGGTAACAACACCATCTTCAGAAACTTTGGGTGAACCAACTACTTGGGCTAATACGTAACCCTGGTCTTGATAACGCTTGGTTAACTGTTTAACCCCTTCTTGCAACTCTCGGAAATTAAGTATTATTCCGTACTGAAGCTGAAATATTTCATCTAGTATCTCTGGCTTTAATACTGAGGGGACATTGGTTCCTGGATTGGCATCAACTTGGACTTTACTTAGAACTGGATTAGGTTGGACCTCAAAGTTGATCCTGACACCAAGCGGGGTATCTTCTGGTATTGCTCGCACATTGGAGAAGAAACCAGTGACAAAAATGGCGTTAATATCTTCTTGGAGTTGAGAACGAGTAGTAGTTCTGCCAGGTTTTGTCTGAATTGCCCGATAAACTTGGTCTTCTAGTTCGGATGCAATTTCTCCAGTAGTGGATTTGACAAATACTTCAGAAACCAAGACACGGGTTTCTTGTTCTTGGGTATTTTCTTGTGTTGGAGTTTCTGAATTATTCTGGGTGGTAGGTTGAATAGGAGCGGGCTGAAAATCTGAGGGGCTGTCTGTTTGGGGCTGTGTATCTGGGGGAGGGGTATATGGTGCTGTAGTTTCGGGGGTTTGTGCTATTTTTTTTGGAGATTTTAGGGGTAATACTAACCCCGCTTTTTTTTGGGGAACTAATTTACCGGAAACGGTATTAGTTGCTTTATCTTGGGTACTAAGTGGGGGCTTATTGGTTAGGAAGTTTTGATTGCGATTTTGCTCTGCAACAGCAAATTTTAGGTTATCCCCCAATGATTGTGAAGAAGTTTGTGGAGAAGAGGATTTTTTCCATGTTTTGAGGGCTGTTATGAGTGAATGGGGGGAATGGCTATGTTTAGTGGAGTTTTTCCCTATTACTGACGCTGATTTGACTGTAGATACCTGAGCGAATTTTATGATTGAAGTATGTTCAGGAATTGTGGTTACAGCCAGTTCAGGGACTGTCGTTTTTGCAGTTTGGCTTGAGGAGTTGCTAACTAACTGCTTTGATTGATTTTTTTTGGGTATTCTCCCTACTGTAATGTCAGTTTTTGGGGTTTGGGCATTTCCTGTTACGGAAGTGCTTAGGGGGGCTGCTATTGCCACGACTGTAGCCAATACGGTGAATAAGCGCATTTTATTTACATTCCTCTTCACGTCCACACACCATCACAAGGCACTATGCTCTCATGTCTAAAGCAAAATTTTAAAATATTATGCCCTTTTCCTGGAAAAAGTAACCATTTCTGACAATTAGGTTTTATCTCTGTTAAGACAGAAATAAATTCATTGCAACGCAACACTAGGGGTTTATTTACATTTGTCCGGGGAAAAGATCAACTTCAGTTATTTTTCTGGGGTAGAGTCACCTGTATAACTCTGTGTAAAACCTCCTGATATGCATCTTCTATATTGCCCAAGTCTTTGCGGAAACGATCTTTATCCATAACGCGCTGGTTTGGATCAGTTTTTGCATTGTCCCACAAACGGCAAGTATCGGGGCTAATTTCATCTGCTAACAGGATTTGTTGTTGGGAGTCCAGACCAAATTCTAGTTTTAAATCTACAAGGGTAATGCCACATTGTTGAAAAAACTCCTGGAGTAATTTGTTTATTTGCAATGCTAGATGAGTAATTGTATCAACTTGTTCCGCAGTTGCTAGTTGCATTACATATAAGCGATCGCGTGTTAGTAAAGGATCGCCTAATTGGTCATTTTTATAATAAAATTCCACCAATGGTTTCAACAGCACTTTTCCTAGTTCTAAACCAGTTTGTTGACACAGACTACCTGCAGCAATGTTCCTGACAATCACTTCTATAGGTAAAATTGTCACTGCCTTTACCCGCATTTGATTGGGAGTGGGATTGTCAATAAAGTGAGTTTTTATACCCTTATTTGCTAATATTTGAAATAATTTGCTGGAAATACTACAGTTGATTCTCCCTTTGTCGATAATGCTGCCTTTCTTTTGAGCATTAAAGGCTGTGGCATCATCTTTGAAGTCTGCTAGGAGAATTTCTGGATTGTCTGTAATGTAGAGGATTTTGGCCTTACCTTCGTATAACTTTTGGAGATTGCCAGACATGGTGGAAAGTCAAATGGTGATATATAGCTTACCGAAAAATAACCTTGCTGAGATAAGGTTATTTTTCGGCTTAACTATTTTATCTCTTTCGGTTATAGATATATAGCTAAATTTGATTTTCTCTTGATGTAATTACTCTTAACAACTATCACTAAATTATTTTTTTTTATGGACAGCCTACACCCACCGCCAAGCATGGAGTATAGGTAATCCAATCTGATTAGATATCTAAATCCATAAGGTTAAGTTTAGAACCAAAGGTCTCAATAAATTCACGACGCGGGGCAACACGATCGCCCATTAAAATTGTGAATATACGATCCGCTTCGGCTGCATCCTCAATTTCCACTTGTTTTAAGGTACGAGTTTCCGGATTCATTGTGGTATCCCACAACTGATCTGGCATCATTTCCCCCAATCCCTTAAATCGTTGGATAGTGTAGTTAGCATTTTCTGGGAATTTTGCGATCGCTTCTTGTAATTCCCTGTCGCTGTAACAATACTGATGGTTACGTCCTCGCTCTAATTTATACAGGGGTGGACAAGCAATATAAACAAAGCCTTGCTCGATTAATGCCCTTTGATAACGATAGAAGAAGGTTAACAATAATGTCCGGATGTGCGCCCCATCTACATCCGCGTCAGTCATTATTACTACACGATGATACCGTAATTGTGCAGAATCAAAGTCTTCCCCCTTAACGCCTAAACCCAATGCTGTAATTAGGGATTGAACCTCATTGTTTTTGTATATTTTGGCATCATCAGTCTTTTCAATGTTAAGAATTTTACCACGTAGAGGCAGGATAGCTTGAGTTCTGCGATCACGTCCTTGTTTAGCACTACCACCTGCACTATCGCCTTCCACAATGAATATCTCGGATTCACAGGGATCGCGGGAAGCACAATCGGCTAATTTCCCTGGTAGTGGGGAGGATTCTAACACCGATTTCCGCCGGACTAGTTCCCTTGCGTGGCGGGCTGCTTCGGCGGCTTTGAAGGCTTGAATAGCTTTATCTAAGATAGAATCTGCAATATTAGGGTGAAACTCTAAGTATTCGGTAAGAACCTCACCAACCAAAGAATCAACAATACCTCTAACTTCAGTATTTCCCAGCTTAGTTTTAGTTTGTCCTTCAAATTCTGGTTCAGGGACTTTCACAGAAATAATCCCCGTCAAACCTTCCCGGACGTGCTCCCCACTCAGGTTAGACTCATTCTCCTTGATTTTATTCCGTTTGCGAGCGATCGCATTCATACTCCGGGTGAGAACAGTCTTCAAACCTTCTAAGTGGGTTCCACCATCTATGGTACGAATATTATTGGCAAAACCAAGAATATTATCGGAGTAAGCATCAGTACACCACTGTAATGCTACTTCGATTTGAACTTGATTGCGCTCCCCTTGGACATAAATAATATCTTCATGTAATGCTTGTTTTTCTCGG
>CBZS010000633.1 GCA_000613065.1 Richelia intracellularis
AATTATATTCAGGCATTATTATTTGGCACACCTTTATTTCTCGGTATTTCTACCCCGGCGATGGGACAGATGTATGAAGGGTTAAGTAATTTCCCTCCTCCGACATTCTACAATAATGCCGATCAATCTTCGGGATATAACCAAAGCGACTTAGAGGTTAATCATACACCATCAAACCAGTATTTACGGAATTCAGAACGATACATAGTCTATGTGGACAGTAACAACTTTCAAACCCTACAACAGGTGCTTCAGGTAGAACCCACCGCTTATATTCGTCAGTTTCAGAGAAGATACATTATCCAAGCTGGAGTATTTAGTGAATCAGCCAATGCTCAGAGGAGAATTAGACAATTAACAGCTTATGGAGTCAATAACACCCGGATTTTTAATCTCAATCAAAGACGAGAAATTCCTAACAATGATGCGATCGGTGGGGTAGAAAAAAAAGTTTATCGGTACTATTATGTGGTGATTCCCAGCACTCCTGAAGATGCGACGAACATAGCGAATCGCATTCAACAGCATACAGGGTTTTACCGAGGAATTAGTGCCAGAAATCATGGACTAGGGCACCATATAGCGGTTGGTCCCTTTGCCCAGGGCTCAGATGCCCGTAAGTGGAATGACTATTTGCACGATATGGGGTTTGGTAATGCCAGGATTTATTATGGTCGCTAATGCTAAAAAGTTATTCTGGAGCAATTTGTTAAACTTATTGGCATACAAATATTAATGATACTCAGCAATCAATTGGGGGATTTCCCCCCAAATATTCTCAAGTTAGCAGTCAACAATTATCAAGAATTTTAAGTCTAATTCCTAATGGGCACCTCGAAGAATTGAGCAAGTCGCTTGCGAGATGAGAGTATAGCGAGAGCAGAAGCTGGTGTTGAATCGCCATGGAATTAAAAAAATCGGGGAACTTGAACAGCGATACCAGAAGTTAGAAAGCAAGAAGACCCTGTTGATGAAGTTAGACGAGACGGTGCCGTTGTCAGAATTTCGTCCGATTTTAGAACAAGTGCATGACAAGGCCAGAAAAAATAATGCTGGGCGAAAGCCCATAGATGCAATAGTCATGTTCAAAATGCTTGTGCTGCAACACCTGTACAACATCAGTGATGAAGAACTGGAGTACCAGGTCAATGACCGAGTATCGTTCATGATATTTTGAGGCTTGGGACTAGCAGAACCAATACCATATGCAACTACAGTTTGGTTATTTCGGCAGCAGTTGAAGCAGCAGGATCTTATTGAAGAACTGTTTGAGCAATTAATTTGATAGCCACCTGAGAGACCAAGGCTACCAAGCTAAGGGGGGTCAAATAGTAGATGCCACAATGATTCCAGTTACCAAGCAGCATAATACTAAGGAAGAGAAGCAAACACTTGCCCAAGGAGAAATTCCCGAAAGTTGGCAGCAAAAGCCTCATAGCTTGTCCCAGAAGGATACTGATGCTCCCTGGACAAAAAAGAATGGTCAAAGTTCCTTTGGTTATAAAAAGCACATCAGTATAGATGTGGAGTACGGTTTTATTCGTCGCTATGAAGTAACGGATGCCTCAGTGCATGATTCCCAAGTGTTAGGGGCACTGTTGGATCAGGATAACCAGGGGTAAGATATTTGGGCAGATAGTGCTTATCGTAGTGAATCTATTATTGAATGGATTCTACAGATTTTACAATTCCTCAGTCACATTCATGAAGGACCCTACGGCAATCATCCATTGAGTGCAAAACACAAAGAAGATAATCCAGAGCGTTCTCAAGTCAGAGCTAAGGTCGAACACGTTTTTGGTCACTGGGTTAATGAAATGGGAGGCAAGTTAATGGGTTCCATTAGTAAGCAGTCAGTCAAGGCGACTATTGGAGTGAAGAATTTAGTCTACAAGTTCAAACGTTATGCATTTTGGGAGAATAAAAATCCTAAAGCTGTGGGATAATTACGTCTAAATTGGCTCTATTGAGCCAGATTTCAACTAGAAATCGTTCCGGTTGAGCTATTTTTTGCCCAACTTCACTTTCTTGTAGTTCTTCGAACCCCCTCAGATTACCTAAGAGCATGTTTTAAAAGGTGGTAAGTATTATAAAAAAACTCACAAGGCATATGCTGAGAATTATAGAAAACAACACCCCGTGAGCTAATGACTAAGAATTATCCTAGCAATTTAAACTAGAACGAGTGGGAGTTAATCCCAGAGGTGTTTTCAGAGGCAAAACCAGGTGGCCCTCCACGTACAACAACATGTATGTACGCAGTAGTGAACGCGATTTTATACGTACTGAGTCAAGGATCTACATGGCGGGCATTACCAGGAGATTTACCACCTTGGTCTACAGTCTATGGCTATTTCAGAAGATGACGCAAAGACCTTACTTGGCTTCAGGTTTATGACAAACTATATCAATGGGTTCGGGTAGCAGCCAGTCGAGAACCAAGTGCATGGGAAGCAGCCTTTGATAGCCAATCAGTTGAAACCGCAACCATGATTTGTACGGATCTTGCTTTCGACACAGGAAAACAAATACATGGACGTAAGGAATTTATTACGATTGACTTGTTAGGGCTAGTTTTGCTAGTCTTGGTTGCTTATGTAAGTGTACCATAACGTGCAGGGGCTAAACTAAACGTGCACGTTCTGGCAGGTTTATCAGATGAAAGATAAAGTTAAAAGACTGCACACTATCTGGATGGATGGAGGATATCGGGGGGAAGATTTTGCCCACTGGATAATCGATGTTTTTCGTTAGATTGTGTAAGTGGTTCTCAGACTCTTAGAAAAGAAGGGTTTTACCCCTTTCCCAAAATGTTGGGTTCTACAACGAAGTTTAGGGTGCCTCAATTGCTTTAGAAGATTAAGTAA
>CBZS010000634.1 GCA_000613065.1 Richelia intracellularis
ATAAATACTAATACTGTTGAGATCAAGTCCATCTGATTAGTTGTGATGCCAATTCACAAGCAGTTTGATATATCTCATCACTTACACCATTCTTGACTTGCTCAAATGTCCGCCTATAAACAATCCTATATAAAAAAAAAGGTTTGATAAATCAGACTAGGTAAGGGATACAGTGTGTTTTAACCACTTTATTTCTTAGCCTTGAAATCAATTGCAAGGGGAGAATGTGGGCAGGGCAACATAGGTACAAATTATCAGATACACAATGACTGATCTTTAAATTCTGGCGTTACATAAGTGCGGGATGAATTAGGGTTTGAAACCATTGATAAATCCTTGAAAATTTAGTGAAATCATTCCCTGATTCAGCAACGCCTAAATTCTTTCCCCAGATTAGCAATTAACCTGATGGCAAAAACAATGGCAGAGTACAAGATTATCAACTTTATTAGCGGACATCTGGACCTGAGAGAGTCAGAGTTTGAAAAATATTACCATCCTTTGCTCGTTCGCGCAATTTCTGCAAATAAAAGCTTCATTGTCGGTGATGCTAGGGGTGCTGATACCATGGCGCAAAAATATCTCTCGGAACGCACGGAAGCAGTTGTTGTCTATCATATGTTCGCTACCCCTCGAAATAACCCCGGATTTTCCACCCGTGGAGGATTTACAAGTGATGCACAACCAGATGCACAAATGACTCTCAATTCCGATCAAGAAATCGCTTGGGTGAAACCTGGAAGAAAGCAATCGGGAACCCAAGCAAATCTCAATTGCCACTTGAATCAGAAAAATCGTCAACAAAATGTGAAGAAATACTTAAGTGTCGCTGCGGATTCTGGTAACTTAAAAATTAAATAGAGTTGAAATGCCTTCTAGGCGAATATATCCGGCAGGATGTTGGTTCATTCGGCACAAATTGGTAAGTTACAGTTATGGCTCTCATAGTTCAAAAATACGGTGGTACTTCTGTAGGTTCCGTCGATCGCATCCAAGCGGTTGCACAGCGCGTATGCAAAACGGTAAAAGCTGGGAATTCTGTGGTGGTAGTTGTTTCAGCTATGGGTAAAACTACTGATGGGCTGGTAAAACTGGCTGCGGATATTTCTGCTAATCCCTCTCGCCGAGAAATGGATATGTTACTTTCCACAGGGGAGCAGGTATCCATTGCTTTACTGAGTATGGCATTGCAAGAAATTGGACAACCTGCAATTTCTATGACAGGGGCACAGGTCGGAATTGTGACGGAAGGTGAATATACCCGTGCTCGCATTCTCAATATTGAAACTAAACGCCTAGAAAAATGCTTACAACAAGGTAAGGTGATTGTAGTTGCTGGATTCCAAGGTGTTACCAATACTGGTGAGTTAGAAATTACTACCTTGGGTAGGGGTGGTTCTGATACTTCTGCAGTGGCTTTAGCTGCAGCATTACGGGCTGATTTCTGTGAAATTTATACCGATGTACCAGGGATATTAACTACAGACCCGCGGTTAGTCCCAGAGGCACAGTTAATAGATGAAATTACCTGTGATGAAATGTTAGAACTTGCCAGTTTAGGGGCAAAGGTATTACATCCCCGTGCCGTAGAAATTGCCCGCAATTATGGCGTACCTTTGGTAGTCCGCTCTAGCTGGACAGACCAACCAGGAACTTGGGTAACAGCACCAGATCGTTCCGGGCGATCGCTAATTAATTTGGAATTAGCACGTCCGGTTGATGGAGTTAGATTTGATACAAATCAAGCTAGGGTGGCATTTTTACGGATTCCTGATAAACCAGGGATTGCCGCCCATTTTTTTGGGGAAATTGCTAGTCAAGATATAGATGTAGATTTAATTATCCAATCTATTCATAAAGGTAATACAAATGACATCGCCTTTACCGTCTTAAAACCAATCTTAAAACAAGCAGAAGCCGTAGCAACTGCGATCGCTCCCGTACTTTGCAGCCATCCCAGTCGAGAAGGAGAAGAGGCAGAGGTAATGGTACAACAGAATATTGCTAAGGTAAGCATTGCTGGAGCAGGAATGATTGGTCGTCCTGGGGTCGCAGCTAAGATGTTTATTGCCCTAGCGGATGCGGAAGTTAATATTCAAATGATTTCCACCAGTGAAGTCAAGGTAAGTTGTGTGATTGATTCCGCAGATTGCGACAAAGCTGTTGCTGTGTTAAGTCAAGCCTTTGAAATTGATAGTGTGACCTCACAGAGCGATATATCTATAACCTCCCCCAGTCCTGATTCTCCACCAGTCCGCGGTGTAGCTCTAGATATGAAGCAAGCCAGGTTAGCAATTCGTCATGTTCCTGACCGCCCAGGAACGGCAGCGAGAATTTTTGGCTTATTAGCAGATCATAATGTCAGTGTGGATATGATTATCCAATCCCAACGCTGTCATGTAATTGATGGGGTTCCCACTAGGGATATTGCCTTCACCGTAACAGGCATGGATGCAGAAGCCGCACAAAAACTATTGCAACAAAATGCGATCACATCTGGATGGAGGGAAGTTGTTTTAGATAATGCGATCGCCAAAGTAAGTATTGTTGGTGCAGGAATGTTAGGGCAACCAGGGGTAGCCGCAAAAATGTTTGAAGCGTTAGCCCAACATAATATTAATATTCAAATGATTACTACTTCCGAAATTAAAATTAGTTGTGTTGTAAATGAATCACAGGGCGTACAAGCACTGCAAGTTATTCACGCAGCCTTCGGGTTAGCTGGTAGCGAACAAATCCAAATACCAGCTTAATCAGGGTAGAAGAGGAAGGGTTAGAGGGAAAAGAGATTTTTGTGGAGGTAGACAAACGAGACATTCCCAAATACAAAATCATTCACCCTTCCTTAAAATGCACCATTCTGAGCTAAATCCCGAATTAGGGATACTTTAGAATTTAGGTAATTATTCATGATGTTGACTTCTTCTCCACTCATGGTGATTTTACTTTGCAGCCGCCTTAGTAACTGCTGCACTAGTTCTGCATCGCCAAATTTGAGGAGAGTACTAGTTTGAGTTTCTTCAATTAAAGCCCACAATTGACGCAAAGTAGAAGAGTTCATATAACAGACCTCCGGTGCGATCGTTTTATCTTCGTTTCTTAGCATGTGCATATTGCTAAAGAACACAAATTAAATAATAAACTATAATTCTTAAGATTGTCTTAAGAATTATAAGGATTGATATAAGTTTACATAACTTATATATATGTGAATATAGCTTCAAAATCTTGAAGCATGGCACTATGGGTGAGTAATACCATTTATCTAAAGCCTGGCTACAGATAATTTTCCCCTGCGATCCATGTGTAGCTTTCTTTTTAAGAATTGGTATAAACAAATTGCTAATTATAGGCTTGAGGCATACAGGCTTATGACATTTCACTTTAAAATTGAATGGGTCCGAATCTTTTAGTAAGACGGGGAGTGGAACTTAGACAGGCATTGGAAGAGGTCGAGGGCTAGTAGAACAACGAGCTTTGCTTTGAGAACTTGCTTGAGCAAAGGAATACCACTAGAGTACAAAGCCAGGTGATTGCATTTATGTTCTTGTTGTAGATGAAACTGCCAATACTCATTCCAATCGCCACTGATGTATAAAGAACCCAGGGGTAAAACAGTCTCAGCACCGCTGATGGTCCATCTAGCCCCAGTAATATCCATCCTGTCTTTAATCAGGTGGCGACAAGCACGCACCCTTAATCACCGCCGTGGCCATGGGCAATCCAGCTTTTAAGTAATCGTCATATTTGAGGTATTTGGCATTGTTAAGTAAATATCTAACACAGGTATCCACGGGTTTACGTTCTTGGAGGGTCAGTTTGGGTAAAGTCGCACTCTGGCGCATACCTGGGGCAACTGAACTTGATTTACCTTCAAGGATAAGCTGTAAACGTTTGCTCACCCAAGCTTCTGCCTGTGTTGAAGTCTGAGAATAAAAGACAAATGCAACTTTCCACAAATACTCAATCACATGGATAATATCCCTGTCTTAGTCCATGAGAGAGAATATTGCTGTGCTGGTAGATTAAACTCCCCATCCAAAGGAAATAGGGTATTTATCTTTCTTCCTCTATAACCGATTCTATTGGCGATTACTGTGCCAAATAATGTGGTCAATTACCGCGACAATTTTTTCTTGTGTGTTCTGTTTACTGAGTCTGTGCCTGCACACTCTGCCTCTATTTCATCTTGACTGCGTTTATGAAAATATCTTTGTTTGTAACAACCGTCTCAATAGTTCGTATCCATTCTCAAGTAACTTACTCTCTATCTGGGAGTGTTATAAGCCACAAATGCTGTGTGAGTCTAACCAACTAACTATCTGTTCAAATAGTTCTCGTGCTTGTGACCAAAACATATCTTGATTTGATGTATATCCTTGGATAGGGTGTGGAACTGTTCCTGTTTTTTCACTGTTTACAAGCCAATTCCATCAAGTAAATTTTTGACTGTGAATACTACTCTGGTTGACTTGTCATTTATTATCCTTATATCATACTCCGTACTACCAAAAGAGTCGTAGCCAAATTGAATGTAGATAGGGGCGTTGCTGAATCAGCGGATGATTTCACTAAATTTTCAACGATTTATCAATGGTTTCAAACGCTAATTCATACCCTGATTCAGCAACGCCTAGATAGCTAGCAGACAAGCAAACCCAAGTAGCTGTCGAGTGCATGGGGGTAGCAAGTGTCTCCTGAATGATATGCCTTAAGCGATAGCCCTTTGCTTTTGGAGATCCAAAAAACGTGTAGTGTCTCCGTAGAAGTTAGCTGAAGGGGAAAGTAAAATTCTGCTTAGATTAATTTTGTATAATTTTCATTCTCGCGCGAAGGATCCGTTCCCAGAAATTTATTCTTTGCCAGAGTCGAGGAACAATTTTGATTACAGTTTTTGAACGAACATTTATCCCCAAAACAGGCTGTAGTTTTTTGATTGTGTATTTTCGATTTATCTGTTTATGATTCCATAACTATAGATGATAACTCTAGAGTCAGAGGGTAGTTAATACCTCCCTGATGCGTGAAATATTGCCTATTTTACATCTGTATAGTGACGTTTTACAAACTGCCATTATCTCTCCTACTAATGAGTTACATCATGGAAAAAATTAAAGATTCCATAACAATGAAGAACAAAATTATTGTTAAGCTATTAGTAGCTTTACAGGATATTTATGAGTGAATCAGAAGCCGATAACGGGATTATTAATAACTCACAAGACCTGTTTAATATTCTATCTAGTTTTGATATCGATAAATATGTGATGCGCCTGTATATTTCCCATAAAAATCAGATGTCAGTACGGACAATGCGTAATATTAGACAACTATGCGAAGAACAGTTACAGGGAAGGTATGAACTAGAAGTAATCGATATTCATCATCAACCAGAGCGTTTAGAACAAGATCATATTTTTGCTATCCCCACCTTAATTAAAGAGCTTCCTCCTCCAATACAAAAACTGATTGGTAATATGACTGATAAGGAAAAAGTAGTTCATGCATTGGATCTGTAATTCGGAAAACAGAAGTTAAGTGGGTAAAATTATCTTGATTGGTATTGCTAAGGATTTTCGCCAGGATGATGGCGTAGGTTTAGTGTTCGCAACTCAACTCCAGTCGAAATTGCCAACAACCATCGATATTGTACAAGCTTCTGGTGAAGGGGCGGGACTGATTTCAATGTGCCAAAACGCAAATATAGTTTATTTGTTTGATGCGGTACAGTCGGGAGACAAATCAGGAAAGATTCACCGTTTGGATGCACAATAGCCAGTAGTCTGTTTAATTATTCTACCCATGCTTTTAGTGTGGCAGAAGCCATTAAATTAGCCCGTACCCTCAAGCAATTACCTGCAAAACTAATTATTTATGGGATAGAAGGCAAACATTTTGCCTTTGGGATGGGACTTTCTCCAGAAGTAGAACAAGCCACAGCAGAAGTAGTAGCAACGGTATATTAAAAACTCATTGACTAGTCCTTGATGTACGTTTGTCCGCAATCAAACAAGAAAATACTTCTTTGCCTTTCCCTTTCTTTCCCCTATTTTCTACATAGATAACCACAGAAATTGTTACCTCTCAATTTATAGTGGAATTATCTGTTAATAATTAAATAATTGTGAAAGCGATTACTCTTCTTGGTTCCACTGGCTCTATCGGAACTCAAACTTTAGATATTCTCACCCAATATCCCGAACAATTCCGTATTGTCGGGTTAGCAGCAGGGAATAATGTGGAGATTCTAGCGGCTCAGGTGAGGCAGTTTCAACCTAGTATAGTCGCAATTCGGTCAGAAGAAAAACTGGCTGCTCTCAAAGCTGCGATCGCGGATATTAATCCCCAACCAATTATTTTAGCTGGGGAAGCGGGGATTGTGGAAGTGGCACGTTATGGTGACGCAGAAAGCGTAGTTACGGGTATTGTAGGCTGTGCCGGTTTATTACCTACCATTGCTGCTATCGAAGCTGGTAAAGATATAGCTCTAGCCAACAAAGAAACCTTAATTGCGGGGGGACCTGTAGTTTTACCCTTGGTGGAAAAGCATGGAGTTAAATTGTTACCAGCAGACTCAGAACATTCCGCAGTTTTCCAATGTTTACAAGGAGTACCTAAAGGTGGTTTACGGCGGATTTTACTCACTGCTTCCGGTGGTGCATTCCGGGATTGGGACACGCCTAAATTAGCTGATGTTACTGTCGCTGATGCCTTGAAACACCCTAATTGGTCAATGGGGCGGAAAATAACCGTAGACTCAGCTACCTTGATGAATAAGGGCTTAGAGGTAATTGAAGCCCATTATTTATTTGGCATGGATTACGATGACATTGATATAGTTATCCATCCCCAAAGTATTATCCACTCTTTAATTGAGCTACAAGATACTTCTGTTGTAGCTCAGTTAGGCTGGCCTGATATGCGCCTACCCTTACTATATGCCTTATCTTGGCCGGAAAGAATTTATACCGATTGGCAGCAGTTAGATCTAGTTAAATCTGCAGACTTAACCTTCCAGGAACCAGACCATGAAAAATATCCTTGTATGCAATTAGCTTATAATGCCGGGAGAGCCGGTGGTTCTATGCCAGCAGTATTAAATGCTGCTAATGAAGAAGCCGTAGCTCTATTTTTAGAAGAGAAAATTAAATTCTTAGATATTCCCCGTTGTATAGAGTGGGTTTGCGATCGCCATCAAGCTCAAAACCATGCAAACCCTAAATTAGATGATATTTTGGCCGCTGATAATTGGGCAAGGCAAGAAGTTCTCACAGCCATGGAAAATCTAGCATCCCGTCCCCAAACAATTTCTTTGCGCTAGACACCCAACTTGCAACAGAAACCAGATTTTATGTGTACATCTGGTTTCTGACAGCCATAGCGATTTCTTTTAACTTTTGACTTCATGTTCTAGCCCTAATATATAGAAAGTGGTGATCGGTAATTGATATGGCGCTACAAACAGAAAAACGTTATTACACCCCACAAGAATATTTGGAATTAGAGGAACAAGCTGAGTTTAAAAACGAATATCGAGATGGAGAAATCATACCGATGACTGGAGGAACAACGGGAGCATCCCACTTTTTTGTTTGTCATTGCGAGCGTAACGAAGTGGAGCGCAGCAATCTCAGTAACTCCTGTGTTAGTGATTAATTCTGAGATTGCTTCGTCTTTCCTCCTCGCAATGACAGATTATCATTTATTTGCGAAATAAAAACTGGGATGTACCCAGGAACAACAAACCACAATAAAATTACGGGGCATTTTTATAAAAAGTTTCCCTAAAATTTAAGGTTATAATACTTCTGCTTGGATTTCACGAGCTTTTTCATCCGTTAATTCTAGCTTTTTCTGCAAATCATTTAATATCCGGGATTCAATGTCAGAAATCAGCCCATCAGCAGCAAATTATTCAACCTTAAATCATTTAATATCCGGGATTCAATGTCAGAAATCAGCCCATCAGCAGCAAATTATTCAACCTTCTGACGATACTTAGTAATACCAGTTTCTTCTTGTCTAGGTATCATTATATCTGGTAAAGTAGGCTCGGATGAAAGAGAAACAACATTTCCTGTGCGAGTGTCCTCTGGGGCTGAATTTGTTACAGAAGTAATATTTATGCTTTCCCCTTCCCTGTCTTTTTTTTAGTAATATTAACGGGTGACAAGATAGTTCACGGGTCTCTCTAACAAGAATCTGAGAAAATAAAGTGACAAAAAAATAGGGTGATTTTATTCCCCAGCAGAAAAAAAATGCCACAATCATACCAAACTCTCTTCCAGAAACATTTGAGTCAACAGCAGAATCTATTCTTAGAGCAATTGTTGTTATTGATATATGCGTTTCGCCAGGTCAAGCTTTCCACCTTAGGAATTTTATTTCCTCAGCCAATTACCTACGAAATTCGGAAACGCAATCTGCAACGTTTTTTAGTGGTAAGAAGTCTGTGCGTTAAACTATTGTGGTTTCCATTAGTAAAATATTGGATTAGACAATTACAAACAGGACACAACCTCAATCGAAAACAACGTCGCTACTACAAGAAACAAAATCATAAAAAATATGCCTACTGGATGATTGGTCTTGACAGAACTCAATGGAAAGGTCCCAATCTGTTTATGGTGACTTTGATATGGGGAACTCATGCATTACCATTGTATTAGTCAAGATTGAAGAATGTGGGTAACAGTGATTTAAAAAACCAAAAGCGTTTATTAAGCATAGCTCTTTCTTTGTTTAATAATTATCCAGTTTTAGTACTAGGAGATAGAGGATTCCATAGTCCCAAACTATCTTAATGGATTGATAGTAGGGGAGTATACTTCGCCTAACGTCAGAAAAAAGACTTACATCTCCAATAAAATTTTGGTGAATAATATCAAATTATTAAATATCAAGTATTTCAGCCTGGAATGTCTAAATTTTATATGGGAATCAGGTGTAAGAAAGGAGATGGTTTGGGTCTGTTTAATATAGCTGTGTATTGCGAACAAAAATATCGAAATAATCGTTCAAAAAAGCCATGGTATATCTTAACTAATTTACCCACATTCAAACAAACTTTGGAGGTTTATCGTTGTTGTTGGGGAATTGAGCAATTCTTTAAAGATTGCAAAACAGGTGGTTATAACCTGGAAGAAGCCAAAGTCAATAAAACTCGTTTTTTAGCCTTAGTATTACTCATTATAATTACGTATAGTTTAGGGACAATGCACTGTCAACAGATGCAAAGGTTAAGTCTTGAACACCAGAGCGAGTGTATAAAAAAGCATAGAAGCGAAAGACCACCCCAGAGTCATCTTAGCTTCGCCCTTTACGGGCAAAGATGGATATATGCTATGGAATTATGGGCTGATTTAGCTCTAGGCTTGGGCGTTGCTGAATCAGGGGATGATTTCACTACATTTTCAACGATTTCTCAATGGTTTCAAACGCTAATTCACCCCTATATTATGGGCGTTGCATAATAGAGGGATGAATTGAGGTGTTCTACTGTGCATTGTCCATACTGCAAGTCTACGAGGATTAGAAAAAATGGGAAACGTCGAGGTAAACAAAATCACATTTGTGTAAATTGCGAACGCCAATTTATAGATATCTATAATCCACCAAAAGGATGCTCAAATGAGATCAAACAAGAATGCTTAAAAGCATAGGTTAATGGCTCGGGATTTAGGGCTATTGAATGCCAAAAAGCAGTTCATCACACAACCATAATTAGTTGGGTAAAACAAGTTGGTGAAAAATTGCCAGATGCACCATCAATAGAGGATATCCCAGAAGTTGGAGAACTGGACGAATTAGAAACTTTCCTCGGTAAAAAAAAAATTTAGTTGTGAACAGCAGTAGACCATTTCCGCCAAGGAATTTTAGCTTGGGTACTGGGAGACCATAGTGCAGAAACCTTTCAACCTTTGTGGGATATTGTCTACCTCTGGAAGTGCTATTTTTCTGTCACAAATGGATGGAAAGTTTACGCCAGTTTTGTTGAAGCAGGAGACCATATTATTAGCAAAAC
>CBZS010000635.1 GCA_000613065.1 Richelia intracellularis
TTTCGTCATGTAGAGATGGCCATCGGAATGCGGTTACACAGTTTAATTATGGGAGCGAGTGAAGGGTGTCCCTGTTTTGCTCTCAGTTACGATCCCAAGATAAATCGGTTAATGGAAGACTTAGATATGCCTGGTTGGGATTTAGCCACCTTACCAGACGATCCCCAATTTATTTGTCAGACTTGGGTAAAGTATTTTACTAGCAACAAACCTTTATCTTCGGAAAAAATTTCTTCTTTAGTCAATGGAGCTTCCAGACATCAAAAAATTTTACACTCTGCTTTGAATGGCGTCGCATAAGTGCGGGATGAATTAGCGTTTGAAACTATTGAAAAATCGTTGAAAATTTAGTGAAATTATCCCGCACTTATGCAACGCCAGCTTTTTTTGTTTTGATTGCAGTCCAGCAAATACCGGAGGATAGCATTGTACTAGCAAAGACAAGCAACATAACTACTTGCAAAGCATCACTAAAATTAAAGTTCATGGCAAATTACCTTCATGTTCTAATGTTCTGTCAATATATTCTTCATTCTGTCATGTCCTTTATCCAGAGAAAAAAGTGTGATTTTGATCGCAAATTATTTGTGATTTTGATTTAGCGAGCGCCAACTATCCTCAATAAAATTACGCCATAATAAAAACTTCCAAACAATTCAGTTCTTAACTCGGCATAATAAAAACAACAGTACAAAAACCTCTACTATTACCAACGCAAACATTCACAAGGAACTATGAGACGCAGACCCCCCAGTAGACCTACTAATTCCGATAAATCCTCTGGCAATCAATCCTCCATATTTAATGTAACCACCATCGCGCTTTTAGCTGGGGTATTGATTCTAGGTGTGGGAATTGGTATTACCCTGAACTCTAACACTACTTTTTCACCCTCAAATGTGGCTTCCCGTGAATATATTGATACCAAAGCTCCTAATCCGGAAATATGCGTGCAATATGGAGCAAGTGCAGTAGTTATGGATACAAGATTGTTTCTTACTTTTAACCCATTTAACGTCTATGTTTCTCAATCCAGTATGCGGCCTGGGTGTGTTCTTCGGACTAATAACTGGCAGATATTAGAAAATAAAAATTTAGTCACATCAACCCAAGTTCGAGACTGTAAAAATCGTTTAAATACCTTTGGATTTACAGGAAATTTGGATAGTAAAGATGTAAATATTAGTTGTGTTTATCAAAATGATGCTGCTAGAAATATATTTAGTACTCCTGAAGGTGCGGTTGTTCCACCAACAGAAACGGAAAGATTCTAGTCCATATAAAAGAGTTTTGAATAGTTACGATAAATCGTTCAAAACTCTTTTTGCCTGTTTCTATTTTCAAAATAAATATAGACCCCAGAGAGTACATTTATCCCTCTATAAGAACCAGTAATTCTGTCAGGAAGTGTCTACACAATGGCAAAAATATGTTTTTAAATATTTGGGATGCTCCCACGATAATTTGTTTCCAAAGTCTCTGACATCTAAATGTATTTACAAGAATTCAATGAATACAAGTACTCTTGTGCTGATTTAATCTAATTTGTCAATTTTTTGTCCACTGTTAACTAAAACAGGGTTATTTAAGAGCCACCAATACTGACAGCTCCACCCGGTATTTTTCCCCAATTGGAACTCAATATTTCAGCTATTAGTCTTCGTTAATCCAAAATCTAAAATCTAAAATTGGGTTAGAGGTTGACCATAAGGAATAAATTGCCGGTTATTTCTCTGTTGATACTGGGGTACATTAGGTTGAGGAAAGCTAGGTCTATTGGCAGGTGGGATAGTTTTAACAAAACCTGGTTGATTCTCAAATTTTGCTGGAGGTAGAGCTGGATTAAAGGAGAATACAGGTTGGGATTGATTGTTTCCATTCAGAGGTGGTACAACTACCCGAGGCTGTATTTGTGGGTTGATGGGAATGGGAAGGTTCTTATTAGGTAAAGGGTTAAAAGTATTGGGTGGCTGGTTGTTATTGGAATAGGTCTTATTCGGAATATTATTGTTATTTGACAATTGGGGAAACAAAGGAACTGGTGGATCGTTGAGATTCGGAATGTTATTATTAATTGTCTGAGTATAAAAATTGCCATAATTATTTTGTTGAGTATTATTGTAAGCTACATTATTACCAGGTCTTAATACCCAGATATTTTGGCGTTGCCAGGTAAAGAGTTGTAATTGTACTTGATTGGCATCCAATACAGTACCTGG
>CBZS010000636.1 GCA_000613065.1 Richelia intracellularis
TCCATTTCCACCGTAAGCAACACCATCACCAACGCCCTTTTCAGCGGTAAAAAGACCCGTCCACCGCGCCATAATAACTCCAGTTGATTAACCCTTTCTCTTGTCCAATCCCCAATATTTGTGCTTGTAACTCCTTTAACCTCCCGTCCAACTGCCAACGTTTGAGCGATGGATATGCAGAGCTCTTTGATACCCATATTTCTCCTTTTGGAACGTTACATCAACGACACCCTGTTATCAATATATACAGTAAGGTATTGAGTACATAACGAAATTAAGAATGTGCCATTCCTCGTTCGTTTTTCTCTGGCAGTTTCGGAAAAATATCCTGAAACAAAGACCACTCCAAATGACTCAGTCCTTCAAAACGTCCAGCCATCAGATGATATAACCCCTTTTACTCAACAGGCATATTATCACCTTCTGCTATTAGTGGGATATGAGCACAATTTTCCATGTCCTCCCATCCCTTACCTCCTGCAATCACTGATAGTATTCGAATGATTCAAATATCTGTTAAGAAATGGACACCGTTTTTTTTACAGCTGGGTCTTCTATCTGACTAAGAATTAATCACATTTTTTCTATCAATGCAGTGGCATTAGCTATACTCAAATTTTTTGAGCTTTTAATCTTTGCCTTTGAATATTTGAAACGCTTAGGCGCAAGCCTTCTTGTCAGAGAGACCATTAGACTAACCCATTCAGTTCAGATAGACCCTTTGCGTCCTTACCATACTACTTAACTTCTTGAATACTTAAATCTCCATTTTTTTGTCCCACAAGCGTTCCCCAGTTGCGTCAACTTTTTTTGGCGGTGCTCCTCCAGTGGCCCCCAAAGGGGGTTGGCGGCGTAGCCTGCGCTTAGGCACTAAGTGCCCGTGGTTGGCGTTTGCACGTGACAATCAAGACATACCCTACAATCATTTACAACAATCTGTATTTTTCACTAAAAAATTAGATGCGCTTACCCTGATTTTTTAGAAAAGCTACAAATATCTTTATGTTTTATACCCTGACTTTTTAGATATAGAACTTTTATCCTTTTCTGTACTAATGGATGAGGATCATCTTATCTTTCATGATTAAGTTTATCAATGTCTTCTTCCGTAAAATCTATTTTTAACATCAGATTTTACCTAGTTTCTCAAGTAATATTGTTTATTAACATTATAATACTTGTTATTAGCGCTATACAAAAGTCCAGCTTTTAACCCTTATTAGTCTATGCTATGGCATAAATTACCTATGGCATAAATTACAGAACTGATCTTTGGCTAACAATTGAGAGAAAGATGCTCAAGGCGTGTTTTTCGTTGTTTAATATCAGCGATAAAGCGGTAAACTAGGATAAATTTCTGGATTCAGGGTTTATGGCACAAACAAATGGTATAAAAAACGAAGCATGCACAGATAAATTAACATTTGTTGTAAATAATCAAGAAGCAATGGCAATGGAAGGTTTATGTGATTCCACAAACGAGACCCAAGAGATGGATGATATTTTAAGCTCGCTCAAAGGCTTACTCCCTAAGCTCGAAAAGCTACAAAAAATTCCCCAGGAACTATGTGATATTAAACATTTAATTGAGCGAATGCTATATGGAGAAATAATGGCGTTGCTGAATTAAGGGATGATTTCACTAAATGTTCAACAATTTCTCAATGCTTTCAAACGCTAATTCATTCCCCACTTATGCAACGCCAAAATATTTATTGGAGAAGAACTTGAGCAGCTCAAAACACGAGTTAGTGGTCTTTCCCGCCCTGTTATTCGTGCCTACAGTGACCATGAATCAGGACTAACTAAAGCTCAAGCTGCTAGAAAAATGCTGGACCAGGTACTAAAGTAAGAATTGTTTAACTAAAATTAGGGTTGCACTACGCAATACAGGCATACCTTTATGGATTAGTTTTAGCTTCTCCGCGTATCAAATAAGATAAATAAAGGAACAGTCTTGTTCCTTTAAGTCCTCCTAAAACCTAAGTGTGCAATAATAGGTTTCATTGAAGAATCATTTGCAAATCTAGAATAGAAAAATATTAAGAAAACTTGACTTCCTTCTCCTCATCCTGAGCTTATTCATCTCCTATAACTAAGCCTCATTCTCCTCCTCCTTCTCTCCCTGACTTAGAAAATGCAAAGCTGCACTCTTATTGCTCCGGCAAAAATCAACCTATACTTAGAAATAATAGGCGATCGCTCTGATGGATATCACGAGTTAGCCATGATATTGCAGAGTATTGACCTTGCAGACCAAATACATATACAAAAAAGTAGTATTGATAGTATTCGTGTTCGCTGTAACGATCCTCAAGTTCCTATAGATAAGAGTAATTTGGCATACAAAGCAGCTGCATTAATGAATGCAAAATATCCCGAAGCATTTATCAAGCATGGGGGATTAAATATTAGCATCAAAAAACGGATTCCTGTCTCCGCTGGATTGGCAGGTGGTTCCACTGATGCAGCAGCAGTTTTGTTAGGTATAAATTTACTATGGGAGCTCGGATTAAGCAAATCGGAATTAGAAGAGTTAGGGGCAAGATTGGGATCAGACATACCATTTTGCATTGCAGGGGGAACTGCGATTGCAACTGGGAGGGGAGAACAACTGGCTCCCTTGCCTAGTTTAGATAACATACATATAGTTTTGGCAAAGTATCGCAGCCTTGAAGTCTCAACCCCTTGGGCATATAAAACTTATCGCCAACAATTTAGGAGTACTTACATTCAAGATAGGGAAAGTTTAGCAGCACGGGCAGAAGCTGTACACTCCAGCAATATGGTCAAAGGAATTTTACATAAAGATACAAAAGAAATTGTCCAACAGTTGCATAATGATTTAGAGAAAGTTGTATTGCCAGAATTTCCTATTGTTTTAGAATTGCGGGAAACGTTAACTAATGCGGGGGTACTAGGAGCAATGATGTCTGGTTCTGGTCCCAGCGTATTTGCAATCTGCGAATCCAAACAGCAAGCAGAAGAAGTGAAATCCCATGTTCGGAAAAAAATACCTGACCAAGAACTGGAATTATTTGTTGCCCAGTCAATTGCGCATGGAATTCAATTAGCCCCATAGACACAATTAGCCTAACTTGTTGAACCTATTAGGTGTGTTTGTTCTTCGTAGCTGACTTCTGAGATAAGAGTGCATATCTACGCCTACACAGAATAATCCAAAATTAAAAATTCAAAATAGGATGACAGAACCCAACCAATCCCCAACGACAGTACAGCAAACCGAAGTTCCAACTACCCCTTTTCGTTGCTTCACAGGAGCAATACTATCAGGGGGAATGGCACTTGCTATGTATAAATTAGTTATTGCGATCGCTACAAATTTGGCCAACAAACCCATCCACTCCAACAATCCCCTAGTTTTGAATCTATCGTCCCTCGTAAGAACTGCTGTATTGGGAGTAATAATGATGGGCACAGGTATATTTGGCATAGTTACTTTGGGATTATTAGCATTAGGTCTGCAAGTATTAATACAAAAAGTTAGGAACAAAAAATAAAAAAACTTGCATATTCTCCTCAGCTAATCAAAGATTAGATTTTACATAGTTAGTTGAGAACAGCATAGGGAAAGACCTGTGGGCACTTCGAAAAATTAAGCAAGTACCTCGCGATATGAGAGTATAGGGAGAGCAGATGCTGGGGTTAAATCGCCATGGAATAAAAAAGCGGGCAAATTTAACAGCGATACCAGAAGTTAGAAACCAAGAAGACCTTGTTGATGAAGTTAGACGACAAGGTCCCGTGGTCATAATTTCGTCCGATTTTAGAACAAGTGCATGACAAAGCGAGAAAAAATAATGCTGGGCAAAAGCCCATAGATGGAATAGTCATGTTAAAAAAGCTTGTGCTGCAACAACTGTACAACATCTCATCATTGATGAAGAACTGTAGTCCGAGGTGAATGACCGACTATCGTTCATGATATTTTTGGGCTTGGGGCTAGCAGAACCAGTACCACATGCAACTACAGTTTGGTTATTTCGGCAGGAGTTGAAGCAGCAGGGTCTTATTGAAAAACTGTTTGAACAATTAATTTGGGTGCTACTCTTTTGGTGGTACAGAATATGACATAAGAATAATAAATGATAAGTCAACCAGAGTAGTATTGACAACCAAAAATATACTTGATGGAGTTGGGTTGTAAAAAGTGAAAAAACAGCAACAGTTCCACTCCCTATGCAAGGATATACATCAAATCAAGGTATGTTTTGTTAACAAGCACGAGAACTATTTGAACAGATAGTTAGTTGGTTAGACTCAGACAGGATTTGTGGGTTAGAACATTCCCAGATAGAGAGTAAGTTACTTGAGAATGGATAGGAACTATTGAGACGGTTGTTACAAACAAAGATATTTTGATAAACGCACTCAATATGAAATACAGGCAGAGTGTGCAGCCACAGACTCAGTAAACAGAACACACAAGAAAAAATTGTCGCGGAAATTGACCACATTATTTGGCACATTAATCGCCAATAGAATCAGTTATGGAGGAAGAAAGATAAATACGCTATTACCTTTGGATGGGGAGTTTAATTTACCAGTAGAGCAATATTCTGATGGACTAAGGCAGGGATATTATCCATGTGATTGAGTATTTGTGGAAAGCTGCATTTGTCTTTTCTTCTCAGACTTCAATATAGGCAGAAGCTTGGGTGAGCAAACGTTTACAGCTTATTGTTGAAGGCAAATCAAGTTCAGTTGCCCCAGGTATGCGCCGGAGTGCGACTTTACCCAAACTCACCCCTCAAGAACCTAAACCCGTGGATAGCTGTGCTAGATATTTACTTAGGTAATTTTTTAAAAAGACATTACCAGGTAAAGCGGTTGAATAAATATATCCCATTTGAGCAACAGTGGATTTCGCTGTAATCTAGACTCGACTTGTTTCATAGTTTTCTTTGTTAGAGAAATCCCTTTTTGGTAAACAGTTTTACTTAAACTCAACATAAGATATAAGCCTTTCCAAATCATACTCGAAGCCCAGGAAACCATGACTTCAACATCAACAAGCTTCGCCCGCCCCATTCCAATGCTCGTCAAGAATACCCCAACAACCCTCTATGGGATTGTATTTACTATGGTAAGGAGCATAGTAAAGCAATTGAATTGGTATATTTAGGAGATCAACAAACTCAACCATCCTTTTTTTTATTGAGTTCTTACTCCACTACTTTGCGGACCATTATCAACTTTAATTTGTATCAGTTCGTTATCCTGCTTTTGTTCTGGTGTTATTGTCTTCCACCATTGAATTGGAGTCTCAACAATAAAATCCTTGGTTTTATAAGAACTGAACTACCAAAGTTTATATAGAATAATTGCCCACTATCTTGATCAAGAATCCCACAGGGAGTATATTTTTCTGTGCATTCCATATCATGCTCCTCAGCTTGATTGTCTCCTCTGGTTTTTCCATCAGGAGAATAAGCCCCGATATTAACGGTAGCATTGCAATCCATGCTTAGTGGTTTGACTTTGAGGCTTGTTTGTTGATTGCGGCTGAAATTCTTTCATGTTGTTGAAGATATCATCCGTTTGTGGAATTTTTTTTGAGGTTTGGCTTTTACTACTTTAGGAAGACCATAGCCGATTCGATTCAATACTTGTGCCATTGTACTGGGGGAAGGCAATTGCTCCTGGCTAAATCCCTGTTCTTTGAGTTTTTCTAGTGCGGATGTTGCTGTTAACCGGGTATAGGCTAAGGAAGTTTAAAATATTGGGTCTTGTTGAGAATCACATTGTGCAATTTGTCCCAGGGATAATGCCACAACAGAAGAGGTTGTTTCTCCTGGCAACGCTTTGCTGTGCTAAGGGCTAATTGTAATCCCACACAGATTATCCCTGTTCTTTTTTCCGCGAACCCTAACTCTATATTTTCTCTACCCCAACTGAATACTGTTTGTGCTAACCTTGCTCTACCTTGGCAATATTTCAACCTCATCTCAGGTTGAAAGTCCCGACGTTCAACTCTATTCATTTTCCATGCTGCGAACCGGAAGTATTCTATTTGTGATCTTGTTAATGATTTGGGTTTCTCTGCTGGGTCTAGCATACTCCAAAATAGTTGCCCCTGTTTTTTTACTCATCAACATTACATCTTACTTTTATTGGTAAATTATTTACTATAAATCATCTTAGCAATGCCAAATACCTCAAATATGACGATTACTTCAAAGCTGGATTCCCCATGGCCACGGGGCTGATTGAGGGTGCTTGTCTCCACCTGATTAAAGACAGGATGGATATCACTGGGGCTAGATGCACCATGACGGGTGCTGAGGCTGTTTTACCCCTGGGCTCTTTATATATCAGTGGCGATTGGGATGAGTATTGCCAGTTTCATCTACAAGAAGAACATAAACGCAATCACCTGCTTTGTATTCTAGTGGTACTCCTTTGCTCAAGCAAGTTCTCAAAGCTCGTTGTTCTACTACCCCTCCACCTGTTCCAATACCTGTCTAACTTCCACTCTCCGTCTTACTAAAAGACTCGCCCCCAAATTATTTATCGTGGCCTTTATCATTTTTCTGTGGCATAGGAAGAAGGTCTAGCTTCTGATCCGGTGAAATATTTTGCTGCTTGGGAAAATCAATATTTAGAAATTCTGAAACGAAAACCGGCGTTGCTGAATCAGGGGATGAATTAGCGTTTGAAAGGATTGAGAAATCTTTGAAAATTTAGTGAAATCATGCCTTGATTCAGCAACGCGGATTATTCATACACAGTTGTGTTGTTTATCTTTTTATTCTCATACTCAAATCCAACCATCTCGACTGAGTAACAGGTGCACTACTAGAAATATAGTCAACTCCAGTTTCAGCTACAGCACGGATAGTTTCCAAAGTGATATTTCCTGAAGCTTCAATTTTTATCTCATCACTATGCTGATGAATAACTTTCACAGCTTCTTCCATCATTGCTAAAGACATATTGTCCAACATAATAATGTCAATTTTATTCTCCAAAGCTTCCTTAACTTGCTCCAAACTCTCCGTCTCTACTTCTATTGTTAAGGGATAAGGTATACGAGAACGGATTTGAGCTATTGCTTTACTAATCCCACCTGCTATAGCAATATGGTTATCCTTTATCATCACCGCATCATCTAAACCCATACGGTGATTCACCGCACCACCTACTTGAGCCGCATATTTCTCTAATATCCTTAATCCTGGCGTTGTTTTGCGTGTATCTACCAAATTAGTAGGTAAATCAGTAATAACCTCTACGTATTGGCGAGTCAAAGACGCAATACCACTCAAACGCATGGCTAAATTCAAAGCGACCCTTTCCCCCATTAGTAATGCATCTAAGGAACCGCTTATTTGAGCAATCTTCTGTCCATGATCGTAAAACTCCCCGTCAGAGGCAATTGCCACAAAGCTAACCTTGTCATCTAATAGTTCAAATACCCTGTTTGCAATTGGTAAACCAGCAATAACTCCCGGAGCTTTGGCAATCCATTCAGCTTCTACCTGCATTTGACTTGAGGTTAACAGAGATTGAGTTGTGCGATCGCCCCTACCAATATCTTCTAACAACCAACTCCGCAGTAAAGGATCTATTAGTAGCCATGGAGGCAAAATACCAAAATTATCCAAAGTAAAATATTCCTCTATTCAACGCACAAAAATAATAATCCCAAAAGCGTTGAGGCACAAAGCTTTCAGAGCCTGAAGAAAAAAAATATCGAAAAAAAATG
>CBZS010000637.1 GCA_000613065.1 Richelia intracellularis
ATCTGCAAAATTAGCATAGTACTTAGAGTATAAACATTCACTTCTAATAAATTTCCAAAATATTTCAATCAAATTTTATTGGGTGCGACTCTTTTGGTAGTACGGAAGATGGATATCACTGGGGCTAGATGGACCATGAGGGGTGCTGAGGCTGTTTTACCCCTGGGTTCTTTATACATCAGTGGCGATTGGGATGAGTATTGGCAGTTTTATCTACAACAAGAACATAAACCCAATCACCTGGCTTTGTACTCTAGTGGTATTCCTTTGATCAAGCAAGTTCTCAAAGATCGTTGTTCTACTACCCCTCCACCTCTTCCAATACCTGTCTAAGTTCCACTCCCCGTCTTAGTAAAAGAGTCGCACCCAATAAAATTTGTAGGGATTGTGGAGCCATAATTGTCGAGATACTGTTTTTTTTGAAGTATCAAGTAATACTTTTATGTTTGCATTAATATATTTCCAGCATAATTTAAGTCTTACATTTAACTCATAACTCGTAACTCATAACTACCGCATATGCACCACATTTCCATCCGCACAGCTAACATTTATCGAGCGATAACTTTTTACGAACAGCTAGGGTTTAACGTCAGCGAACGCTTTACGACTGGCTATACCCTGGCTTGTTGGATGGAAGGTATGGGGGGCAGAATTGAATTAATTCAAATACCTGAGCCTAAACCTGCGCCTGATGCATTTGCAGATTTGCACTATGTAGGGTACTATCACTTGTCATTCGATGTAACTGAGCAAAGTGGAGATTTACCCACCTATTTAAATCATTTACAAGAACTTTTTGCCGACAATGCTCAAGAAGACTCAGAGAACTTTCAACCTTTAGTTGTACTGTTAGAACCTACACAGCAACAAATAGGTAATCGTATATATGAGGTGGCATTCATTGCCGACACTGATGGCTTGCCCATCGAAATAATTCGGGTTTTAACTACCCTGGGGGATTAATTTTATATTACTCTTGTTGGTATAATAAAATTCTATGTAGTGTCGCCGAAGTCACAATTGCCTGCAAAAGCTAGACTAAAAATATATTCAGAATTTGTAACTTAGATTTACAGATTACATCTGCCATTGTGAAATAAATGTCTGTATCTTATCTGCTACGTCGATACCGCATTCCTGTCCTACTTTTTATTACCTGCCTGGTGGCAGTAATATTATCATGGGACGGCAGTCAGGTAGCTGATACTAGGCTTGCTACACCGTCTCAACTAGTTAATATTAGCAGGGTAGAGGTATCACCGCCAAGTAATAATAAATCCCTGACTCAAAATGTACAAAAAACGCGTTAAAAAACGGGTTGACTGTGTTAACAAAGCAGGTACATCGCAGTCCTGTAGTCACATTACAAGTATGGTATAAGGTGGGCTCAAAGGACGAGGAAGCAGGAGCAAATGGTATTGCCCACCAATTAGAGCACGTAATGTTTCGAGGGACAAAAAAACGCCCGATTCAATTTGGACGCTTATTTACTGCCTTAGGTGGTGAATGGAATGCATTTACTGGTTATGACCACACGGCATATTATGAAACGGTGGAAAGGAATAAGCTTTCAGCGGTGTTAGAGTTGGAAGCAGATAGAATGCAGAATGCTTTGATTGATCCCAAGGCATTAGAGACAGAGAAGCGAGTAGTGATTTCTGAGTTGCGGGGTTATGAAAATAGTCCTGATTATCGCCTCAGCAATGCTATTTTAAAACAGAAATTCCCTAACCATGCCTATGGTTTGCCAGTGGGTGGTACTAAAGCTGATGTAAAAAAATTTAATGTAGAGCAGGTTAGGAAGTATTATCGTAATTTCTACCGTCCAGATAATTCGGTTTTGGTAATCGTGGGTGATTTTAATCAGGAAAAAACCATGAGAATGGTAGAGAAAACCTTTGGAAAAATCCCCCAGCCATCACAACCCATTGAGAGAAGAGATACTGCCAAAATATTAGATAGTTATCAAGCAGTACCTAATCCCATTGTCTTAAAAGAACCTGGCACCACGGCATTAGTACAAGCAGTTTACCCCATTCCTAATGTGACACATCAGGATATCCCCACATTAGATGTAATTAATTATATTTTGACTGCAGGACAAAATTCCCGTTTAGACAGAGCATTGGTAAAATCGGGATTGGCAACGCAAATCAAGACTTATTCACCGAGACTATCTGCAGGTGGCTGGTATGAAATATTGGTCAAAGCCAATCCCGAACAAAATTTATCTAAAATTGATGATGTCCTTAAAGTAACGATCGCAACATTAGCAAAACAGCCTGTTACTCCAGAAGAAGTCAAACGCGCTCAAGTTAAATTAACTGCATCTGTTATATTAGATAACCGTGATATTACTAACCAAGGGATTCAGTTAGGCAATGATCAAACAACCACTGGTGATTATCGCTATACTGACAGATATTTAGCAGCACTTAATCAAGTGACAGTAGGAGAAGTACAGCGCGTCATCCAAAAATATTTAACCCCGAAAGCCAGAACCGTAGGATTTTTTCAGCCTACCTCTAACTCTAAGCAGTCAAAATTAGCCAGCACAGCCAACCCCTCTACTAGGGGGAATCTGAGTACATCTAGCAATCAAAATTCCAAGTCTATTCAGAAAAAAGACTTTACAGAAATCTATAAATACCTACCGCCAGTAGATTCCAGTCTTTCATCCCAGCAGTTAACATTACCCCAAAAATTTAGCTTAAACAATGGTTTGCAGTTCCTATTATTACCTGACAAAAATATTCCCACTGTAACCTTAAGTGGTTATATCAAAGCTGGTCAAGAATTCGAACCAGAAGATAAGGGTGGTTTAGCTGCCCTAGTAGCAGCAAATTTGATGACTGGGACTAAGGAACAAGATAGTACGGCGATCGCAAATAATTTAGCTTCTAGAGGGGCTAGCTTGGAGTTTAAGAGTTACCGTGAGGGAGTAGAAATTAAAGGTAGTAGTTTAGCAAAAGATTTATCAGTGTTAGTCAAAACACTAAGTGATGTTCTCAAAAATCCTACTTTCCCTGAAAAAGAGTTAGAAGTGACTCGGAAGCAAGCATTGAGTAAATTAGCACAGACCTCCGAAGATACCACAGAAGTAGCAATTAAAACATTTGTCCAGTCAATTTATCCCAAATCTCATCCCCTAAACAACTTTCCTAGCAACCATAGTTT
>CBZS010000638.1 GCA_000613065.1 Richelia intracellularis
TATGTAGGTAAAAATATCATTTATTTTCTGAAAAGCAAGTGTTTTACGTATGGCTGTATTAATTCTTAACTATATATAACGATACAAGACTTAATCCGAAGTAATTAAATTAAAAAATACGACAAAATTTCACAAAAATTGCTAAGATTAAGCTAGAGCTAAATCTTAATTTAATAAGCAAAAAAGGATGGTCAAAAATATTCCGCAAATTCTGGCATTAGATTTTGATGGTGTAATTTGTGATGGATTGATTGAGTATTTTGCTGTATCCTGGCGTACTTACTGTCAAGTTTGGCAGCTTGATGTACAAAACCCTCCAGATGGATTGCCAGAAAGATTTTATCCCTTAAGGGCGGTAATAGAAACTGGTTGGGAAATGCCAGTTTTAATCAAAGCTTTGATTGAAAAAGTTAACAATGATGATATTTACCAAAATTGGGCAAGTCTTGTTAAAGAGATAGTAGAAAAAGATAATCTTATAGCTCAAGAAATTGGTGCCAAACTAGATAAATTGAGGGATGAATGGATTCAAAATGATTTGGAATATTGGCTCAGCTTACACAGTTTTTATCCTGGTGTAGTTGCAATAATTCAAGCAGCGATAGCAAACAATACCCAGGTATATATAATCACGACTAAAGAGGGTCGTTTTGCTCGAAAATTACTACAAAAAGCAGGACTTAATATAGAACGGTCAAAAATTTTTGGTAAGGAGGCTAAACGTCCCAAATATGAAATTTTACGACAATTAATTACAGAACATGAAATAGAAGCAGAGACAGTATGGTTTGTTGAGGATCGGCTAAAAACTCTACAATTAGTGGAGCAACAACCAGATTTACAATCAGTGCACCTATATATGGCTGATTGGGGATACAATACTCCACAAGAGCGGGAGACAGCAGAGAACCATTCCCGAATCCAATTAATTTCTTTATCTGAATTCTCTCAATATTTTTCTCATTGAAATTATTGTATTTACTTTGAATTGATTTAAGACTTACTTTAGCTCTGGCATGTGTGCTTGTTTGATGATGAATTTATACATAATTTGTGATGCTTCTTTGTCCTTGACTCTGCTAAGAAAAATAAGGATACTAGATATAGTAATATAAGGCGTTGCTGAATCAGGGGATGAATTAGCGTTTGAAACCATTGATAAATAGTTGACAATTTAGTGAAATCACCCCCTGATTCAGCAACGCCCTAAAGAATAAAGATCATCAGAATTATATCAAAGTACATATCCTTTATCTTGTATCTTGTAGTATTATTTGTTGCCCCTAACTTCTTAACTGTACTGGCATCGCTAAATAAGTCATATTGATACCTCCCAAAGGCTGAAAGATGACTGGAGTTAGAGGTTGATTCACCAACATAAGAATTTCATTAGATGGCAAAGCCTTTAAACCCTCCATTAAATATTTGACATTAAAAGCAATAACTATATCTTCTCCAGATATGTCTGCGGGGATAGAATCTGTACCACTCCCCAATTCTTGAGCCTCTACAGATAAGGTAAGTTCTTGCTCTACACTATCAATACTTATTTTCACAATGTTGTTTTTCTGATCGGCAAATACAGCAATTCGTTCCAAAGCAGTTACAAACTGTTTCCGAGCTAAATTAATTTCTCGTTCGAACTGTTTGGGTATCAGTTGACCATAAGCCGGATACTGTCCTTCTAGAGTACGACTAGTTAATCGTTGGTTTTGCCACTGAAATATCACTTGACCTTGGTCAAAATTTAAAGCCACCAGTTCATCTTCACTTTTCACATGGGCTAACATCCTTTCTAGTTCCCTGAGTGCTTTTCCTGGTACAGTTACCTCTAACTGACTTTCAGAGCTCCCTTCACTATTTTCATTAGCAATCTCCAGCACTGCTAAACGATGTCCATCTGTGGCAGCAAATTCTAAGGTATCCGGCTGTAACTTTAAATGTACTCCTGTTAGCACCTGTTTCGTTTCATCCGTACTGGTAGCAAATAAAGAACCTCGCAAACCCTCAATTAAAGCAGATGCACTAATTTCCATAGTTCGTGCTTCTTCCAGCAATGGAAGTTCAGGAAATTCTTCTCCCTGCATAGCCCTTACCTGATATTTTCCCGTTTGGGGTGTGAGGGTTAGAGTTATACCTTCTGTTAAATTTTCGGCTGGGCCATTGGCTTCATTATCCAAGGTAATGTCTCCCTCTGGTAATCGAGAGGTAATGTCATTGAGTAATTTGGCTGGTAATGCTAAAACTCCTCCTTGAAAAACTTCCGCGCTAAAAGTGGTACGGATACCCAGACTGAGGTCGAAGGCAGTTAAACTTACTTGGTTAGTGTCTGCATCCGCTTGTAAGAGTACATTGGCAAGGACTGGGTGAGTAGGACGGGAAGGTACTGCTCGACTGACTAAGGAAAGATGGGTACTCAAATCGCTTTGGGTGCAAACTAATTTCATGGTCAAATAATTTGGGTGCGACTCTTTTGGTAGTACGGAGTATGATATAAGAATAATAAATGACAAGTCAACCACAGTCGTATTGACAGCCAAAAATGTACTTGATGGAATTGGCTTGTAAAAAGTAAAAAACAGGAACAGTTCCACACCCTATGCAAGGATCTACATCAAATCAAGGTATGTTTTGGTCACAAGCACGATAACTATTTGAAGAGATAATTAGTTGGTTAGACTCAGACACCATGTGTGGGTTAGAACACTGCCAGATAGAGAGTAAGTTACTTGAGAATGGATACTAACTATTGAGACGGTTATTATAACGCACATCCCGCACTTATGCAACGCCTATTTTGTATCTATCTTAAATTTATTAATTACTGATAAGACTATTTATAAAAAGAGGTTACTGAATCCGTATTTATATAATTTATCCATGACTCTTCCAATTTTATCATCATTTAAATAATCTCTTTCCACGTCTTCTCCTAATAACATTTTTATCCCTTTATCATCAAAAAATTGACTGAATAAATATAAAGGTCTTGATGCAAATCCCAATCTATTTATTAAAATAGCTTTGACTAATATACCCGATGGAATATTCTCACAATAATCTATTCCTAGTTTAGAATTAATTATTTCAACTATTCCTATTTCATCAATTAACCCTGCTACTATTCCTAAGTGGTCGATCTTTTTTATTTCTGTATTTTCGATGGGAGACATTCTTATCCCTGAAATATTTTCAGCTTTTTGATTGTCTCACTTGGATTGAACCAATATATATTTAGTTTTATCAAAAGCTTGTAATCAATTTTTTATAAGCAATCCAAACTTCAACGACTTCCGGAGCGCAGGTTTATTTATAAAGGCGAATTTACTGAAAGAATCCTGTATTATTGTTTACCAGCACTCGGCACTCCCTATGGTTTTTTGTACTACATTTTGAAGTGGGTATGTGGTTTTTAAGTTGTGGAAACTGTGGAAAACTTTTACATTACTATGAAATAAAGTCCTTCTCTTATTGCTATCTGTGGAAAATGTGTGAAAAAATATATTTTTTCCACAGTTTAATTTTGATTTATAGAGTTTTCCACAGAAACTAGGATGTTTTTCCACAAGATAATTATTAACTAATAATTATCTTGTGGAAAAACTTAATAAATAAAAAAACTTAGTAAACAATTACAATTTAGCATTGTGGCGAACTCATTTTAAGGGAAGATAATTTGACGTTTGTGAAAGTAGAGTGGAGTAAATACGTTAATTTTGCGGATGTTTCGTCATAGTTAAGCGTTCGCTAAGTTGCCGCAGAGTTTCAGCCAAGGCAGGATCGGTTTCTCGCAGTTGAGTAATTTTTTCACAGCTATATATTACTGTTGTATGGTCTTTTCCGCCGAATTCTTCCCCGATTCTGGGTAAACTTAAATCAGTGTGTTGTCGCATCAGATACATGGCAATTTGTCTTGCCCAACTAATTTCCCTTCTGCGGGAATTACTTTTTAGGTCTTCCACAGACACATAAAAATTATCAGTGACAATTTTCAAAATAGTCTCTGGAGTTGCTTCTACTTTCTCCGTTGGTGGTTCCAACACTGGAGCAATATTTTCTACAGTCATGGGCAAACTCCAAATGGAGATGTAAGCTAATGCCCTAATTAGGGCCCCTTCTAACTCACGAATATTGGATGTGTAGTTAGAGGCAATGTATTCAATAATGTCTTTGGGTAAACGAATATTTTCGTATTCAGCCTTCTTTTCTAAAATTGCCATTCTCGTTTCTAAATCCGGTGCTTGGATATCGGCAATTAAACCCATGGAGAATCGAGAACATAAGCGTTCTTGCAGTCGGGGAATTTGATTTGGGGGTCTATCTGAGGCAATTACCACCTGTTTTCCAGCTTCGTGTAAAGTATTAAAGGTATGAAAAAATTCTTCTTGAGTATATTCCTTTCCTTCAATGAATTGAATATCATCCACCAATAAAACATCAGCATCGCGGTAATGTTCCCGAAAACTTTGCATACTATCTCGACGTATAGCAGTAATTAAATCATTAGTAAATTTTTCTGTAGAGACATAGAATACCTTAGAATCTGGGCAAATTTCCCACCGATAGTGACCGATCGCTTGCATCAAATGTGTTTTGCCTAAACCTACTCCACCACAAAGAAATAGGGGATTAAACTCTCTACCTGGAGATTCTGCCACTGCCAGCGCGGCTGCATGAGCCATACGACTATTAGCACCAACCACAAACCGGGAAAATACGTATTTAGGGTTTAAATTTGCGGTTTTAATCTGCTTTTGTTTTTGAGGAGTAAGTTCGGGTTTGATTTGCTGGGGTTGAGGTAGTTGCCAAGCTGCATCCTGTCCGTAAAAATAACCCATTCCCTTGCCACTTGGATCCTCGCAGGGTAGCTCGTTAATGGAAGATGGTTCATCCCCCTGGGCAACAGTTATATAAATTTCTACAGAATGACCCAAAATCTCTTTGACTGCATTAGCAATAGTATTTATGTAATACTTATGCAACCAATTACGAGCAAATGGATTGGGAGTGCGGATTACCAGACAATTATTGTCGAACCTTTCAGCACTAGCTGTTTTGATCCAAGTTTCAAAGGTGGGACGGGATAGTTCTAGCTGTAACCGTTCTAGTACTCGACTCCATAAGCTATCTATAGTAACTTGCATTTTTCACTACCTTGGCTATTAATTGTCAAACTCGCGTATTTCCGAGCCAGTTCGTCGGAGAAATAGTGAGATGTGCGGCTCTGCCGTTCGAGTCAACTGGCGTTTGCGACTTGCATCGTCGCAGGAACGCTCGTCAAAATAGAAAATATAGAGGAAGTACCAATAAGCAAAATGGGTTTTAGATAAAAAATCAGCTTTAAGGTTGTAATCTTTTTTGGGTACCCCTGGTAGGCAACATCCTACCATCCCACCGAATCACACTGATAAATTAAAGACATATGCAAAAGACAAATAAACAATCTCAATCAGTTTATACTCGCGTTTTATCACCAAAACTAATCACAAAAGGTATGGCTTTACTCCTAGCAAGTGGCTTAACAGGGGTAATGACAGCAGGGTGTTCTTCTTTGACTAGTACTTTACAAAAGTCAAATTCCCAGCCCCAGACTCAAACACCGACGAATCAGGCTCAAACATCTGTTGCTCCGGCTCCAATTCTTACTGCTACCAACGATCCCAATTTTGTGGTGAAAGTCGTACAGCAAGTAGGTCCAGCGGTAGTAAGAATTGATACTTCTAGAACAATTAGGTCTCAAGTACCTGATGAATTGGAGGATCCGTTTTTCGGGCGTTTTTTTGGCGATGAGTTTCGCTCCCGCAGGAGACCACAGGTTCAAAGGGGTAATGGTTCAGGGTTTATTATCAATTCTAATGGGGAAATTTTAACCAATGCCCATGTTGTAAATGGTGCGGATGTGGTAACGGTAACCCTCAAGGATGGGCGTAGTTTTAGAGGACAGGTAAAGGGTGAAGATCCGGTAACGGATGTAGCTGTGATAAAAATCGATGCCAATAACCTTCCTGCTGTTCCTTTGGGCAATTCAAAGCAGTTACAATCAGGTGAACCTGTTGTTGCTATTGGGAATCCTTTGGGTTTAGATAACACCGTAACTTCCGGCATTATTAGTGCTATTGGACGTTCCAGCCGGGATATTGGTGCGAGTGATAAACGGGTAGATTATTTACAAACTGATGCAGCAATTAATCCTGGTAACTCTGGCGGACCTTTGTTAAATATTCGTGGTCAAGTAATTGGTATGAATACGGCAATTATTCGCGGAGCTCAAGGCTTAGGTTTTGCGATCCCCATTAATACTGTCAAACGGATTTCCCAACAGTTGATTACTAAGGGAAGAGTAGATCATCCTTACTTAGGGATTGTGATGGCGACTTTAAACAAAGAATTGAAGGAAAGATTGCGGACTGAGTTAAATGGTTTTGATATTGAGACTGATAAAGGTGTGTTGTTAGTTAGGGTGGTTTCCCGTTCCCCTGCTGCGATTGCTGGACTACGGGCTGGAGATGTAATCAAAAGCATTAATAATAACTCTGTTACTAATACAGAACAGGTGCAAAAAATTGTTGAGAAAAGTCGTGTTGGTGAAGCTTTAACAGTCAGAATCCAACGTCGGGAAGAGACAAGAAAACTATCTGTTACACCTGCTCCATTACCTGTGGAAAATCGCAGTTAATAATTCTGAAATTTTCGATATTAAATAATTTTAACTGATAAAAGAAGGAGGGAAAATGTCTCAAGCAATGCCAATTATTGAATTAGGAAATCCGGTATTACGACAATCAGCGAAAAAAGTAGAAAATATTGGCGATCGCCAAATTCAACAACTAATTGATAATTTAATTGCTACGGCGAATCAAGCCAATGGGGTGGGGATTGCTGCACCCCAAGTTGCCCAGTCTTCCCAAATATTGATTGTGGCATCCCATCCCAATGCCAGATATCCTCATGCCCCAGAAATGGAGCCTACTGCTATTATTAATCCCCAAATTGTCAGTCATTCAGAAGAAATAGTTAAGGGATGGGAAGGTTGTTTGAGTGTCCCGGTTATTCGGGGACTAGTCCCTCGGTATCAAGCAATTGAGGTTACATATATTGATAGAAATGGTTTGTCACATAAGCAATATTTCACTGATTTTGTCGCCCGTATATTTCAACACGAAATAGATCATTTACATGGCATTACATTTCTAGATCGTCTAGCAAGTAATTTAGATATTATTAGTGAGAAAGAGTATGAAAAGCTTATGAAAAATAGTCATAAAAAGTAAAGAACTAGAAATAATTATACAGAAGTAATAAAAAAAAATATGACGGTAATTTTATGTTAACCTTTGTGACTGAAAATAACTATCGGGTAAATGGCAAAAACCATCAGTAGTTATCAGAGATTAAATTCACATTTAAGTGCTAATCCTCATATCACATCTAATAATCAAGAAATAAATACAGCATAAAAGATTATTGAGAAAACTGTCAATGATGTAAAGTACCAAGATTTGCAATGTGGATTTAAAGTTATCCACGCGAGAAAAACCGCATTCGGATTCGTGTTACTGATAGTAGTCATGGACAAAAAATTCAACAGAGATGCAAATAATTACAACAAATTTATGGTGTAAAAAGGGTTTATTTTCGCTCCAGTACTGGTAGTTTGTTAATAATGTTTGAGCAGCATCAATTACCCTTAGTATACTTTTAACGGCTAAAAAATGGTTTTTTTTTTGATGTCTGAAACTCGAGAGTCAATAAGCTGTTTAACTTCTTCTGCTTATCAGTATTAGCGGTAGCAATGCAGTTAGAGATTACTGCCTTAAAATCTGCAAAGTTAGCATAGTACTTAAAGTAGAAACATTCATTTATAATAAATTTAAAAAATATTTCAATTCTAATAAAATTACAAAATATTTCAATCAAACTTAATTGTGGAGAATAGCAAGGTAAATAACATAGTTGTATCCCTACTGATTTCGCATGTTTTTGTACGAATTTACACTTTTGTTCTCTGGCATTATCTAGTACAATAACAATTGGTTTCTTTAGCTCCAGATTAGCTAATTTAGCTTTGCTGAATCAGGGGATAATTTCACTAAATTTTCAACGATTTCTCAATGGTTTCAAACCCTAATTTATCCCGCACTTATGCAACGCCGCTAATTTAAATAACAACTCGCACAGACTGTCTGAATTAATATAAGTTTCATTTATAATTGTAATTATTTCCTTAGTAACTGCATTCACTGCTCCTAAAACATTAAATCGTTTGGGTGCGACTCTTTTAGTTAGACGGGGAGTGGAACTTAGACAGGTATTGGAAGAGGTGGAGGGGTAGTAGAACAACTAGGTTTTAGAACTTGCTTGCTCAAAGGAATACCACTAGTGAACAAAGCCAGGTGATTGCGTTTATGTTCTTGTTGTAGATGAAACTGCCAAGACTCATCCTAATCGCCACTGATGTATAAAGAACACAGCCGTAAAACAGCCTCAGCACCCCTCATTGTCCATCTAGCCCCACTGATATCCATGCTGTCTTTAATCAGGTGGCGACAAGCTCCCTCAATCACCCCCGTGGCGATGGGAAATCCAGCTTTTAAGTAATCGTCAGATTTGAGGTATTTGGCATTGTTAAGTAAATATCTAGCACAGGTATCCACAGGTTTACGTTCTTGGGGGGTGAGTTTGGGTAAAGTCGCACTCCGGGCCAGACCTGGGGCAACTCAACTTGGTTTACCTTCAAGGATAAGCTGTAAACGTTTGCTCTGCCAAGCTTCTGCCTGTGTTGAAGTCTGATCATAAAAGACAAATGCAGCTTTCCACAAATACTCAATCACATGGATAATATCACTGTCTTAGTCCATGAGAGAGAATATTGCTGTGCTGGTAGATTAAACTCCCCATCCAAAGGAAATAGCGTATTTATCTTTCTTCCTTCATAACCGATTCTATTGGCGATTACTGTGCCAAATAATGTGGTCAATTTCCGCGACAATTTTTTCTTGTGTGTTCTGTTTACTGAGTCTGTGCCTGCACACTGTCCCTCTATTTCATCTTGACTGCGTTTATCAAAATATCCTTGAATCTAGCTCGTACTGCCAATATACTTTCCTTAGATTTTGCTACTGGTATTCGAGTATCTATTCCTACCACAGTATTAGCTGCCCTTACTTATGCCCCCCGTCGGGGGATTCTCATCCGCAGTGGGAGGGCATTGGAAAAATTATCAACTGTGGATACGATTGTTTTTGATAAGACTGGGACTTTAACAAAAGGGGAAGTCGTCGTTGTTAAAGTAGAAAACTGCAACCCCCATATATCTTCATCTAGAGTGCTCACATTAGCTACATCCGCCGAACAGCATTTTACCCATCCAGTAGCAGTAATTGTTAATTATGCGATACAACAACAAGTATAAATAGTGCCTCATAAACACTGGGAATCTCAACTGGGTTTGCGAGTAGAAGCAGAAATTGATGGCAGTATAGTTTATGTCGGTAGCGATCGCTTTTTGCGCCACAAAGGAATATATATGCCAACCTTGGAAGGAGAAACCCTAGGAGCCACGACAATATATGTTGCTGCTGACGGAGTTATCGAAGGTAAAATAGAATACAGGGATATATTACATACTGAAACTAGGGAAGTAATTACTGCATTATTAACAGTTGAGGGTATATAAGTCCATATGCTCACAGGGGATAATCACCGCACAGGCACAGCAGTTAGCCCAGAGCTAGGCATAAATCCTAGCCATACCCATGCCGAAGCCTTTCCCGAACAAAAAGCCAGTGTAGTTCGTCAATTGCAGGAACAAGGTAAAACGGTGGCATTCGTTGGTGATGGAATTAACGATTGTCTAGCCTTAGCTTATGCAGATGTTTCCGTATCTTTTGCTAACGGCTCCGAGATTGCTAGGGAAACAGCAGATGTGGTTTTAATGGAAAATAGCTTGCATGGTTTATTAACAGCCATTGACATTGGTTGCCAAGACAAGCAATTGATTCAACAAAATACCAGTATTATTGCCTTTCCGAACCTCGCTGCTTTGATTGTAGCTGTTTTCTTTGGTCTTAATCCCCTAGCAGCAGTTTCCAGCTTTTAGTTGGAAATGAGTACTGGCAGCTCTGCCGCTTTCAACAAGAGGCGGAGCCTCAAAAATTAGATTCCGCGGCTTGAGCCTTGGAACTAAATCTGTTTACAACAATTCACTATGTTAGCCTTCACATTAAGTTGACAGTAGTGAATGCTTGCGCCCATACAATCATCATCTGCTTATCCTATTTCTTCCCCCTTTAAAAACCATGGATAAGAATGGTTCTGGCACTCTTAGCCAAATGCCAACTATGATGCAAACAATCATCCCCGCAATTACTCCCTCTCCATTCATACCAGTCAGTGTTGTGAGTAATACTCCTGGTAGACTGCGGTTAAGATTCCCATTACTTCACCGCCAAGTCTAGAAAATACACAGGATAATTAATCTTTTAGAAGCTCACTCCCAAATCTATCAGGTACGCAGCAATATTCATCATGGCAGTATTGTCATTTACCATCAGGTGGAAGTGGATAGCCGCAAACAAGTAGTGAAAGCTTTACAAGATTTAGCAATAATTTTTGCTGATATTACTGGAGATAAGTCAGAAGCTGCAACACAGGTGGCTAGTGCGGTGCTTGATTTCAAGCAACTAGTAAAGCAAGCTACTACGGGGCCAGTAGATTTACGATTTTTATTCCCCTTGGGTTTAGATATTTTATCTGTACGACAGTTGATGTTAAAGGGATTACAGTTTGATATTATCCTTTGGTATGTTTTCGCTTGGTATGCTTTTGATAGCTTTTTAAAGTTTAACAATGGGAGTAATGGTGAGAGGCGTTGCTGAATCAGGGGATGATTTCACTAAATTTTCAACGATTTATCAATGGTTTCAAACGCTAATTCATCCCGCACTTATGCAATGCTTGGTGAGAATCAAGGTATGGATTTGTCTAAGAGGATGTTTTAAAAGTCGAAGTGAATTACAAATCATGCAAGTAGCCTGACCATGATACGTATCATTGCAATATAAATTAAAGTATCAGAAGTTTCAGGTAGCCTTTCAGAGTCCTTACTTAATCTTCTACACCAATTGAGCCACCCGAAAGTTCGTTGTACAACGCAAGGTTTTGGTAAAAGGGTAAAACCCTTCTTTTCTAAGGGTCTGAGAACCACTGCCACAATCCAACGAAAAACATCGATTATCCAGTGGGCAAAATCTTCCCCCCGATATCCTCCATGCATCCAGATAGTGTGCAGTCTTTTAACTTTATCTTTCATCTGATAAAGCTGCCAGAAGTAACCAAGACTCGCAAAACTAGCCCTAACAAGTCAACCGTAATAAATCGCTTACGTCCATGTATTTTTTTTCCTGGGTCGAAACCAACATCCGTAGAAATGATGGTTGCGGTTTCAACTGATTGGTTATCGACTGGCTGCTTCCCTAACCCATTGATATAGTTTGTCATGAACCTGAAGCCAAGTACGGTCTTTGCGCCATCTTCTGAAATAGCCATAGACTTTAGACCAAGGTGGTAAATCTCCTGGTAATGCCCCCATGTACATCCTTGACACAGTACGTATAAAATCGCGTTTACTACTGGGTACATACATGTGGTTGTACGTGGACGACCACCTGGTTTTGCCTCTGGTAACAGCTGTGGGATTAACTCCCACTGTTCCCACGTTAAATTGCTAGGATAATTCTTAGTCATTTGCTCACGGGGTGCTGTTTTCTATAATTCTCAGCATATGCCTTGTCAGCTTTTTTATGATAGCTCCCACCTTTTAAAACATCCTCTTAGATGGGCAAGTCTATCTGCAATCATCTATGGGATGTCTGGAAATTATAAGTCTATTCAAACTCCATTTATAATTATCTCACCATTAATTGCGATCACATCAGCATTATTGGTAGGGGCAATTTTCATCCTCTGGGCTGGAGGAAATCCTTTAGTTGCCTATGGTGTGTTAGTTAAGGAGTCAATTTTTACTTACTTTGGCTTTGATAATACCCTAAATAAAATGACACCCCTGTTCTTTACAAGCTTAGGGGTATTGTTAGCATTACGTGCTGGACAGTTCAACATTGGTGGGGAAGGACAGATTTATTTGGGTGCTTTGGGTAGTACGTTGGTGGGTTTGTATGTACAAGGTTTCCCGCCATGGTTGCATATACCTTGAGCATTGTTGGTAGCATTTCTGTTTGGTGCGGTATGGGATGCTATAGCAGGTTATCTCAAAGCGTGGCGAGGGGTAAATGAAGTAATTACCACTTTGCTGCTAAATTATATTGCCATCAACATAATTAGCTATTTGCTACAGTACCCCCTAAAGGCTCCAGATCCTCCCCGTCCTTACTCACCGCTAATTGCTCAATCTGCTCGCTTACCACTCCTGTTAACATTAAGCCTGGCACCTTATGGAATTATACTAGGTTTTTTTGTAGCTATTATTGCAAGTATTTTGTTGCTGTGATCGCCTTTTGGATATCAGATCTCAGCTGTTGGTTTCAACCCCATTGCTTCCCGTTATGCGGGAATGTCTGTAGAAATCACTATTATTTGGGTGCGACTCTTTTGGTAGTACGGAGTATGAGATAAGAATAATAAATGGCAAGTCAACCAAAGTAGTATTAACAGCCAAAAATGTACTTGATGAAATTGGCTTGTAAAAAGTGAAAAAACAGGAACAGTTCCACACCCTATCCAAGCATTTACATCAAATCAAGGTATGTTTTGGTCAAAAGCACGAGAACTATTTGAACAGATAGTTAGTTGGTTAGACTCAGACAGCATTTGTGGGTTAGAACACTCCCAGATACAGAGTAAGTTATTTGAGAATGGATAGGAACTATTGAGACGGTTGTTACAAACAAAGATATTTTGATAAACGCACTCAAGATGAAATAGAGAGAGAGTATGCAGCCACAGACTTAGTAAACAGAACACACAAGAAAAAATTGTCGCGGAAATTGACCACATTATTTGGCACAGTAATCGCCAATAGAATCGGTTATGGAGGAAGAAAGATAAATACCCTATTTCCTTTGGATGGGGAGTTTAATCTACGAACAGAGCAATATTATCATGGACTAAGACAGGAATATTATCCATGTGATTGAGTATTTGTGGAAAGCTGCATTTGTCTTTTATTATCAGACTTCAACACAGACAGAAGCTTGGGAGAGCAAACGTTTGCAGCTTATCCTTGAAGGTAAATCAAGTTCAGTTGCCCCAGGTATGCCCCGAAGTGCGACTTTACCCAAACTCACCCCCCCAACAACGTAAACCCGTGGATACCTGTGCTAGATATTTACTTAACAATGCCAAATACCTCAAATCTGACGATTACTTAAAAGCTGGATTCCCCATGGCCACGGGGGTGATTGAGGGTGCTTGTCGCCACCTGATTAAAGACAGGATGGAATCACTGGGGCTAGATGGACCATGAGGGGTGCTGAGGCTGTTTTACCCCTGGGTTCTTTATACATAAGTGGCAATTGGGATGAGTATTGGCAGTTTCATCTACAACAAGAACATAAACCCAATCACCTGGCTTTGTACTGTAGTGGTATTCCTTTGATGAAACAAGTTCTCAAAGCTCGTTGTTCTACTACCCCTCCAACTCTTCCAATACCTGTCTAAGTTCCACACCCCGTCTTCCTAAAAGAGTCGCACCCCTATTATTTGGGTAATGGCAATCGCTGGTGCGTTGCCTGGATTAGCTGGTAGTTGTGAGGTAATGGGAGCTAAGTATAGATTATTTGAACAGGTATCTCCTGGTTATGGATTTGATGCCATTGCCATCGCTTTCCTCAGTTGCGGTAGTGTATCAGCTGTGGTGTTAAGTTCCCTGTTATTTGCAGCTTTACGCAGTGGTGCAAATGTAATGCAGCGAAGTGCTGGGGTAGCAGTTACAGTCGTTTATCTGATTCAGGGGTTAACAGTGTTATTCATTGCCATTAGTTTGCCATTGGAAAGGGGCAGGAGTTATATGAAATCCGGCTGATTATTTATAGGAGGATCCTACTACCCACTCATAACCCAACATCTTATAGATTTCACTTAATCTATAGGGAAATAGGATTTTTCAGGTAAAAACAAATATCACAGGCTATCTATCGCACTTTTACTTAAGATATCAACAACAAAAGGGTGAGCTATGGGCACCCTTACGCTGACATGAATTTTTTCCGCAACTAATGTGGCTTATGACGCTTCATTTTCTGCTTGTTAAGTAGTTTTTTAGAAGCTACCACCCCCGCTTCCACGGGAAAGCCAGCTACAGGAATTACCTGATACTGACGTTCTTCCTCCAAATTCTTCAGTTCGGTGTAATCTACCCAATGAATACAATCAACAGGACAGGTGTCGATCGCTTCTTGAATTACATCTTCGGGATCGGCATCCTGACGCACCACTCGTGCTCGCCCATAATCAGGCTCAATGAAAAATGTATTACGGGCAACGTGTGCACAATGACTACAACCAATACAGGTCATTTCATCAACATAAACACCCGTTTGACGCAGCATACCCCCTAGCTCTGGTTCCAAACCAGACCGTTCGGGAGTATCCCGCAAATAGCCGCCTAGCTCCGGCTCTAAACCAGAGCGTTCGCTTTCCGAATCCTGTGGCGACAAAAAAAAAATCGTCCATTACTAGGTTAACTCCAGCGCTGTACTACGAGGCGGATTGAACCATCTGTATTATTCTCTTGTTCTGTAACCTGGAATCCTGCTTTTGAAGTTTCTTTTAACACAGTTCTATAGGCATATCGCTGAGTAATATTACGGAGAAAAGCCTCAACAGTTAGGTCTTGTTGCCAATATTGTAGATCTGCAACGAGTTCATACTCTTTGCCATTCCATCTAAAGCCGATGTCGTAACCATTATTTTGCTCAATGGCTAGTTCTGCGGCATGGGTTTGACCCCTATAACCCCTCACTTTGCTGCCTCCTGGTTTCCAATCGATATCCAAGTCGCTCAATGCTTCCTGTAAGCATTCCAGGTTAAGAATTTGAGTCTTGATTTGGCTAAAGTGTGACATGGTAGTTTGTGAATCGATAAGATTGTGAAAGTAAAATCTGCTAAGACGACCAATCGCTATAGGTGGTTTGGCTATTAACTATGCCAGATTGTTCTTGTACCAGAGAGGCAAAGTATTCAGAGGTCGGCTGTTGGCTTAGAACCAGTCCCAATTTTTCTTCGATAGCTGCTGTGACTTCAGCACAGGAATTACCCACTATGCCTGTCACTTTCTCTTGCACACGCCCGTCTGGGTAGATAATAAATTCCAATGTTTCCATGTTTATGACAAACCACAATATAACGTTGGACTAAACCTGTTTTAGTTCGAGGCTAATTTATAGCCAAAGGGAACATTGATAAAAAAGGGAATAATAAACTTACTATTTGTTAACTAATGTTCCACTATTCAAAATATATATCTCAGAATGTTTACAAAAATTATTATTTTTACTAGTAAGCACATCCACCATCTGTAAGCTTCCCTTAACCAGATTAATTAGTCAAGACAGGTATTTGACTACTACTAAACTAGCCTGAGTGCTATAAATGCGCATCACACAATGGCTTTATCTATTTTCAACAAGGAAATAATTTACAAAAATATTTCCTTGTTAAAAATCTGGCGTTGGATAAGTGCGGCATGAATCAGCGTTTGAAACCATTGAGAAATCGTTGATAATTTAGTGAAATCATCCCCGGATTCAGCAACGCCGAAAATATTTATCATTATGATTGATAAATACCTACCAGGGTTAAAGTATAGAGAATTTGCCTTGCTCAAAGATATGTTGACGATGAGGCCTACGGTACATAAACCTAAGACTGATTGCATACATGATATGCTATTAGGTTTACCCCTGCTTACTATCTATTTTCCTTGCGATAAAATGGTACTTGCTGTGTATTTTGGGGAGTTTGGATGATGGTGGCAGAAAAATTAGACCAGCTCAAGACTTTGTTTGGAGAAATGGAACAAGCTTTAATTGCCTATTCAGGGGGGGTTGATAGTACTTTAGTCGCAAAAATAGCCTATGACGTATTGGGTGATCGCGCCTTAGCGGTAACGGCTGTTTCTCCATCTCTGTTACCAGAGGAATTAGAAGACGCGAAAATACAAGCAGCAACCATTGGGATTTCTCATCAGGTGGTGGAAACCCAGGAAATGGACAATCCTAACTATACATCTAATCCTGTTAACCGTTGCTATTTTTGTAAAAGCGAACTTCATGACACCCTAAAGCCATTGGGTATAAGTTTGGGATATCCCTACGTCATTGATGGGGTAAACGCCGATGACTTGCACGATTATCGTCCCGGAATCCAAGCAGCTAAAGAAAGAGGTGCGCGATCGTTATTAGCAGAGGTAGGTGTAACTAAAGCCGAAGTTCGTCAGCTATCCCAACAATTAAGTTTACCTTGGTGGGATAAACCTGCACAACCTTGTTTAAGTTCTCGTTTTCCCTATGGAGAAGAAATTACAGTGAGTAAATTGCAAAGGGTAGGGAGAGCGGAAATTTACTTACATAAATTGGGTTGGCAGAATTTAAGAATACGTTCTGAGGGAGATACAGCACGTATTGAATTATCACCAGAAAAAATTCAATATTTTGTCTTAAATACTGATTTACCTACAGTCGTGACGGCATTTCAAGATTTGGGATTTCTCTATGTGACTTTGGATTTAGAAGGTTATCGCAGCGGTAAATTAAACCAGGTTTTATCGCGTGAAGTTGTATCCAATCAATAAATTTTGGGGACGCATTGCGTCCGTCCTAAAATGTGGAAAACTTTAAAGTTTGAAAGTTTCTAATATAGTAGAATCCAAAATTAAATGACATATTTGATATCAGCGAGTGCAATCAACACCTTAATATCTGAGCTTAGTCAAGCTAAGACTCTATGGATTGATACAGAGGTAGCAGACTATAAAACTCCTAACCCGAGGTTATCGCTGATTCAAGTTTTAGACAATCCTAAGGATATGAGTGGTAAAAATATTCACATTTTAGATGTATTGGAACAGTCAGATGTCATTGATCATTTTATTAATGAAATAATGATAAATACCCAAATAGAAAAAATATTTCATAATGCTAGTTATGATATTAAATTTCTGGGGAAAAGCCAAGCTAAAAATGTAACTTGCACGATGGATATGGCAAAAAAAATACCTTATTATTTATTGCCATTACCCAATTATCAGCTTAAGACCCTAGCATCAGTATTATGTAACTTTCAAGAGATAGATAAACAACAACAAAGAAGTGATTGGGGACAAAGACCATTAAGCGAAGCTCAGATTGAGTATGCTTATTTAGATTGTATTTATCTTGCTCAAGTTTATATGGGTTTGTTAGATTTGGAAAGTCAAATTTCTCCGGACACTGCTACAGAAGATTTAGCACAGTTAGGAGAAAGATGTATACAGTTAGAACATGAGTGTAAGCTTTTGAACTCAGAGTTAGAGCATTTACAAACAAGAATAAAGAAAGCGATGCAGGCTCATGAACTATCAGAAACGCCACATTTTAAATTAACTAGTTATGAACGCACTTCTGTGAAAGTAAAATTTTTAGAATTAGCTAAATTTATACAAAGTTATAAAACCGATTTAGATTTCCCAATTACACTCACACAAAAACTAAAAAAGACCTAGGAAAAAACCTGGATAATATACCTACAGAGCTATCCACAACTATTGCTTGGCGATTAAGTCCGAGAGTTCAGGATGATAGTGAATAATTACTAATTTTAACTCGGTATTTACCTGGATAAAACTACTAGAATTAGCAGTTTTATATAATCATATTAAAAATAGTATTAAAAATGTCAATATAAAAAAACAGCTAGTTATAATTATTTGGAGAAATAAAAAATAATTTGAGATGCAAAAATTCTGGGTATAACAAATAATTAATGATTGTTTATCCCGAACATTTGGGGAAAACGAGTAATTTAATATAGCTGAGTATATTGATTAATATAAATTATGAGACTACGGTTAATAGAAAAAGAGTGGACTCATGTAGGTAGAACATTGAGCATGATGATACTGACTGCATGTTTCACCACTATCACTGTTTCCTGTAGTCAAAACAATGATGTTTTAATTACAGAAATTGGAGTTAACCCCCCAAGTCGTCCCCCATCCCAACCATCAAAAGCCAGGGACTTCTACATACAAGGTCAATATAAACATCTAAGGGGAGATGCACAAGGAGCGATCGCAGACTATACTGAAGCAATCCGCCTTAATCCTAAATTTGGTGCTGCTTATAACAGTCGGGGTCTAGTATATTTCGATACTGGGGAACGGGGAACTGCGATCGCAGACTACAATCAAGCCATTGGTATTAATCCCAATGATGCGGAAGCCTATAACAATCGTGGCAATGCCCGTGCAGCCCAAGGGGATCAAAACGGATCAATTCAAGATTACAATGAAGCCATCCGCATTCGACCTAGATATGCTCGGGCTTATAACAATCGTGGTAATGCTCGCTCAGCAAAGGGAGAAAGACAAGGAGCAATCTTGGACTTTAATCAAGCCATTGCTTTAGATCCTAGATATGCTGTTGCTTACAATAATCGTGGAAATGCTTACTACGGAGAGGGAAATTACCAAAATGCGATCGCTGATTATAATCAGGCAATTCGGATTAATCCTAGATTCGCAGCTGCATACAATAATAGGGGTAATGCTCGCGCTGCTCAAGATGATAAACAAGGGGCAATTGCAGATTTACAGAGAGCCGCTAGTTTCTTTCAACGGCAAAATAATCAGCCTTTGTATCAAAAAGTGATGGATAACATCAAAGAAGTGAGACAATAGTAATTATTCATTCGTAATTTTTTATATAAAAAGCTAATTACATGAACAGTATCCCCCAAGTTGGAGAGTTAGCTCCTGATTTTTCTATTTTTGCTCAGGATGGAAATCAAGTTAATTTAGCAACCTTTGCGGGTAAGTGGTTGGTACTCTACTTTTACCCCAAGGATAATACACCCGGTTGTACAACTGAAGCTAAAGATTTTACTTGCCTAAAAAGTGATTTTACGGAATTGGGAGCCACTGTCGTAGGTGTAAGTCCCGATTCGGTAAAATCTCACGGTAAATTCATTAACAAACAAGAACTATCATTGATTTTGTTAAGCGATCCCGAACACCAGGTAGCAGAAGCCTATGGGGTTTGGCAATTAAAAAAATTTATGGGAAAGGAATATATGGGTGTAGTGCGATCAACTTTTTTGATTGACCCCAAACGTGCGATCGCTCATGTGTGGTCAAATTTAAGAGTGAAGGGTCACGCTGAAAATGTTTTGGCTAAATTGCGGGAATTATCACGCTGAACTTATTAATGTTGTTAAACTGTATTCTTCTTCCGAAAAAAGGTCTTAATTGCTTACTAAGCATAGATATCGGCTTAAGTTCAGCAATCGGTTTACTTGCTTGCGTAATCACCAATCTTACACCTGTCTCTGCTAGGCGTGTATATTTCAAGGAAACGCCCTGGATTTCATCAATTCTTACATTCAGCATGAAATGACCCAGTCTTCTTTCATCTCATAAAATAATTACATCATTTTAATAACTATTCATAATTCAAATTTGAGAATTTCTTAAACTGGAAATTATCAAAGATAAAAACTTTAATAATGAAACTCAGGTTTAAAGCCCTGCTGTTAGGAATGGCTTCGGTAATGTTATGGGTGACGACATCACTAGTCATCATTTTTACCCAAAAAATCATATCTGCCTCAGCGCAAGAACCAGCACTTCTTATTAATACTGATAAAAATCCTGAAACCGGAAAAACACCCCCAACACCCACACCAAAACAATCTCCTATTCCCAATCAGAAACAACCTAATGTTGTTAAACAAGAAACACAAACCTCAGAAGCAATTGCTCGTAAACTAAAATTTGTTAAAGCAGATAGGCTTTATTTAGGGGGAGGAAATCAACGCCGCCGAAAAATTATATCACGAAGTAAAACAACCCTTTAAGAAGACCTCAGAGGCAGAACAACGTCAACCAGCCATCACTGAACCCACTCAACTACCGCCAGCAGGTAAGGTATATTGGCGAGAATCAGAAGCAGGCATTACTGACTGTACTTAGGTGATTTTCGAAAAAAAAAGTCCAGCTAAAGCGGTTGAATCAAGATATGCCATTTGGGCAACAGTGGATTTCGCTGTAATCTAGACTCGACTTGTTTCATAGCTTTCTTTGTTAGAGAAATCCCTTTTTAGTAAACAGTTTTACTTCAAGTCAAAATAGGATATAAGCCTTTCC
>CBZS010000639.1 GCA_000613065.1 Richelia intracellularis
AAAAGTTCGTCCAATTTACCACTATACAGCCGAAGGTGTAAAAGCCCATATATTTCTATGTATGTTGTCTTATTATTATGTAGAATGGCATATGGGATAACTTTTAGCTCGAATAATTTTTGATGAAGATGATTGGGAAGCAGCAGTAGCGAGATAATAGTCTGTTGTCTCTCCTGCCAAAAAGAGCAAAAAAACTAAAAATAAAGCGAACAAAAAGCGTAGCTCAGAGAATTTTCCCGTTCATAGCTTCCAAACTTTATTGGATGATTTAGCTACAATTGTTAAAAATACAATTTCTACAACAATTGTTAGTAAATCCTTCGTTTTTGAGAAGATTACTCAGCCTAAAGCTATACAACAAATAGCAATAGATTTACTCGGAATTAGCATGATTTTTACCCAGTAAGCTTGGACTTGAAATCTCTTAAATTCTCACTACCTATAGATTTAGTTTTTCGTCAAAGGGTAACTTCAGTCTAAAGCTGCCGTAAAATTCTTATCTTTTGCTTTACTATAGGCTTGCTCTAATAAATATTCCGTTTTTGGTTTAATACTGGCTCTTGCTCTTTCAACTAGCTTATTTGTTTTAGAACGCCAATATAAAATATCATGAACTTGATTTTCTAGACTTAATACTTCTGAACATTGAGAATTTTTCAAGGCTTGTTTCACTAATTCAAATTTTTCTGCTGCAACTTGCCATTCTTTTTCCCATTCTTCAACTGTCACTTGCACATCAGGATATATATCACTATTAGCTGGAATTTATTTTGCGAAAGATATTGGTTGCTCAAAATCTCCTAGTTGATACTTCTCTGTCGCTTCATATAAAGTTTCTGTTTCGGAATGGCCAGGATAGCTACTCATTAAAGAGCAAGCACCAAATCCAATAAAAATACAATTAGCTACTAATCCGAATTTCATCCCCGTTAGTAAAGGAGATGATTTTTCCGATTTCGCAGCCACAGAATCATCAGCAAATTTGTTCTTTATAGATCTGTCAATCGGTTCTGGTTGTAAATGAGTATCTTCTACATTGTCTGGTACAACTGTGTACTTGGTAAATATGGTTTCTAGTTGCCATTGTTCTTGTGGTATTTGTTGAAGAGCCTTTAAGACCTGGTTAGCAGATTGAAAACGATGGGTATAATCATAACGGATAATTTGACTGAGTACAGCTGCTAGATAGTCACGGACTTCAGTACTTTGAGACGGCCACATAATCTCGCTACGCTAGTGTGGGGATCAATTTGGAAGTTAAGTGATCTTAATCCTGTTAAGGCTTGAATGGCAATAATACCTAAAGCATAGATATCGCTGTTAGGTTGTCTTTGGTCTACAAATTGTTCTGGAGGTAGATATCCTAAGGAAGTGAAAGCCATGTGATGGATGGGTAATACCACATCTTTACCAAAATCGACGGGCTGAATCGACCCAAAATCAATCAATACCAACTTACGATCATAAGCGCGTCTAATTCGGTTTTCTGGTTGAATGTCACAAAGAATCACACCTTGGGTGTGAATAAAATCTAAAACACTTAAAACATCTTGTAAAAATTTTACAATCTCCCTTCCCGTCCATAAATAGATGGAGCCTACCCTATCACTAATGGGTAGTTCCATTGTCAAGGGGTTGCCTTCAATTAATTCCTGAACTAAATAAAAGTGTTAATTCTCTTCAAAGCAAGATAAGAGCTGGGGTATTTGTTGATGAGTTCCTAAATTCTTTAAAGTCTCAGTTTCACTCAAGAAACGTAACCGCAAATTTTCTAAGTAATTCGACTGATAGCTAAAGACTTTTAGCTGCTTAATCACACATTTAGGATTCTCTGGATGTTCTGTATCTACGGCAATGAACGTTTGCCCAAATACTCCTGAGGCCAGACTTTCAACAATCTGGTAACGTTTTTGCAGGGCTCTACCGATCATGTAGTTAGTCATGACATAAATTAGGTTACTAAGTAATTACCTATTTAATTTTTCTAATGTCACATACTTTTTCCGGAATACTTCGTAGACAAATATTTTATTCTCTACATTTGACCGTTCATCAAGAAACTCAATGCAAGTGTAAATACTGAGACTTTTGGATTAATATTTTTTTATCTTAAAAACCTGGCAGAAGAAAAACTTACTAATAATATTTGTAGATGTAATTTTTAGCTTTTATGTTTCTGTTGTTGATGAGGAAGAATCAATATCTTCTGATACTGCCTCGGATTTATCCGTTAATGGTTTTACTACCCTTGCGATCGCTTCCTGAATAAATGTTTTAATAAACTCATCACGACGGTTAAGTTGGAACTGGCGTTGAACCACCTCAGTCATTCCTCCATCGCCCCAATCTTGATTATGGCGGAAATATTCAATAAAACTTTTACCAGCTATTCTGGTTAAATAGGCAGCTGTTACCCCTTGGATTGCTCTGCCAATAATAAATGTACTGATGTTGAGTTGTAGAGCTGTAGTAAGTAGCTGTAATGCCCCTTTAACAAGACCCAAACTAGCAATGATTTTTGCTAAAGATAAAGCTAGCTCCTTACCCCTTTCCATATTTAATTTACAGCCGTAAATTCTGCCAATTTCCACTACCATCTGAGCATTTACTGCTGCGGTTGCAAGCAAGTCCACCACAGGTAGAGGTGTGACTGAAACTACCCCTGCACCAATCCATTGGAAGCGTTCGACTATTTTATCGGCTTGGCGACGACGCTGTACATTAATTAATTTTCTCGCTTCTTCACCCAATCGTAGGGATTGTAATAAAATATTATCAGCAACTAAATCTTCCCCCTCTGCCCTTAATATACCTGCCATACGCCGTAATAATGGCAGGATATTTGCCTCTGGTTGGAATATTTCTCCCCCTTCTAACTCTACTACCTGGGGATTAGCCGCGATCGCTACTACATCATTAGTGGAAATAAAACCCCGCACCCGTTGCCGCAGTCTTGCCAAAATAGCTTCTTTGTCTTCATCACTATACAAGTCAGTTTTGTTCAGAACCACAATCGAACGCTTGCCAATTCCAGCTAATGCTTGCAGGGGTTCATATTCAGAACGACGTAAATCATTATCTACCAGAAACAATAATAAATCTGCCTCTGTAGCTAATTCCCGCGCTAGTTGTTCCCTTTCAGTTCCTGCTACTCCCGCTTCCAATATTCCTGGGGTATCTGTAATCAAAATTTTCCGCTCTAAACCCTTTAACCGCAAACAGTAAGTTTCTCCCACCATGGTAGTCCCCATGGGAGCATTTACTTCCCCTACCATTCTGCCCATAACTGCATTTACCAAGGAAGTTTTACCCGCACTCCCAGTGCCAAATACCACGACTTGAATCTCACCCCGTGCTAAGTTAGCTTCAATTTCCCGGGATTTGCTCAGTAGTGCTTGGCGAGTTACCTCATCTTGAATCTGAGATACTTGTTGCCGTACAGCTTGTAAGGTAGAGGAAGCCGCTTCTGATTTAGCTTCGGGTACTTTGATTTGAGGACGGAATTTACGAGTACGACGGGAAAGTGACTCTCCAGCACGTAGCTCTAACATGTAATATACAAAGGCTGCTATTAAACCACCGATCAGAATAATCAGCAAAAATAGCAACAAATTTCCCAATAATGGAGAATAGGATAATTGCCAGTACAAGCGGGATAGGGAATCAATTATCCACAGACTTAACCCTAAGATTAAGATTACACCAACAATAAGGGTGACTAAGCGCGACAAAGCCATTGCAGCAAACAGAAATAAAGTATGCAGATGTTTTCCATCTTAGAACTTTAGGATATGAAAAATTATGTCTAAAGGGTATGAAAAATTGGCGTTGCGGAATAGGGGGATGATTTCACTAAATTTTCAACGATTTATCAATGGTTTCAAACGCTAATTCATTCCGCACTTATCCAACGCCGAAAAATTATGTCTAACCTCGATTGGGAAGATTTTATTTCTCCCTATCGAAATAACTTCCTCGGAGAGTAAGCCAAAATTAGAAGAGTTTGATATTGCAATCAGACTAAATTTATACCAGTAAATCTAGTACTTAGGATTCGCTTTGTTTCATCATATTACCTTATTATTCATTTTTGTAAAGAGATTTCTATCATCTGGTTGAATATTGATTTATTCAGATATATAATGACCTTGAATAAAAAACCGGTTAGTATTAGCTGATCCTTTTTCAGCATCGTAAATGCAGTATTGTATACTAAGTAACGGTTAAAAACTAGACTTTTGTATAGCGCTAATAACAAGTATTACAAGTTAATAAACAATATTACTTGAGAAACAAGGTAAAGTCTGATGTTCAAAATAGATTTTACGCTAAGAAGACATTGATAAACTTCATTATGAAAGATATTATTATCCTCAT
>CBZS010000640.1 GCA_000613065.1 Richelia intracellularis
TGCTTTTTTGTCTCTTGCAACAATCCATATTTGGATTAACAAAAATACATTAGTGGGATAGAATCATGGAAAAATATGGGCTTTTACCGTATCCGTAGCAGATAAAGTTTCTTCATCCAAAGATGTACGAATTATATATAAACCATCCAATACTTCTTCTGCATCAATTTTTGACTGATTTCTCTGATAAGAAAAACTGTTCTCTTCTATCTCAATTTTGAAATGTTTTTCAACATGAAATTTCTTGATAAGTTTACCTACTCTTACACCAATATTATCCTCGCCTTTTAGTGGACTAGCTTTTATCGAAGTTGCTGCAACAATTTTATCTAATTCCTTTTCTCTTGCTTGTAATAATTATTCTCTGTTTTTCTTTCTTTCTGGTGCCAATAAAGGATTTAGACAAGCTATTAATCTTTCCCTTGGATAATCTTCCCTTTTAATTAATGCTAAATTTCGTTCATCAAACAGAGCTAATTGAATAGCTGATTGTTCTACTAATTTCTTGATTTGAGGCGCTCGCTCTTAAAGCGCTAATCCAGTCTAAACCTTCTTTATATTTTAAGTCTTCTCGAATCCTTGCTTGAGTAATCATTCCACGGTCTCCGACACAGACTACTCTCTTCATACCAAATCTCGAGCTAACCTTATCTATTTGATTAGTAAATGTCTTTGGGTCGGATGTATTTCCCTCAAATACTTCTACTGCTATTGGACAACCTTTATCATTACATAATAGCCCAAATACTATTTGTAATTTACCAAGTTTTTTCTCACGGTTATAACCATATTTTGCTAACGGACAAGCTTTTCCTTCTAAATATGTAGAACTAACGTCATATACAACCAAACATGCTTCCTTCAGATGAAGTTTGGCAAGATGAGTTTCAATTTATCCTTGGGGTTCCAATAAAAAATCCATCGCCAAATATAATTCATCCTCATCGGCTCCTTCTAATCCTAAAACTTCCCCTAAACTGGAGAAAAAAGTTTCTCCATCTAGCCCTCTTACTGTTGCTAATTTAGAAGCTGATTTGACAATACGCGCCACTATCATAGCCTCAATTATTCTTCTTATTCTGCTGTTTGAACTATCAATTAAGGTATGTAATCCTAATTTTATTCAGCTTGATAGTGTTGCCGCCAGATGACCATGAGGACGGCTACGAATCATTTTAAATATTTCTTCTTAGGTGATTTATAAGAAAGAATTTACCCATGAAAGTAAGATGTAATGTTGATCAGTAAAAAAACAGGGGCAAGTATTTTGGAGTATGCTAGACCCAGCAGAAGAACCCAAATCATTAACAAGATCACAAATAGAAGACTTGCGGTTGGCAGCATCGAAAATCAATGGAGTAGAACGTCGGGGCTTTCAAGCTCAGATGACGTTGAAATATTGCCAAGGTACAGCAAGGTTAGCACAAACAGTATTCGGTTGGGGTAGAGAAAATATAGAGTTAGGGTTAGCGCAAAAAAGAACAGGGATAATCTGTGTGGGATTACAATCAGCCTTTAGCACAGCAAAGCGTTGCCAGGAGAAACAACCTCTTCTGTTGTGGCATTATCCCTGGGACAAATTGCACAATATCATTCTCAACAAGACCCAACATTTAAAAATTCCTTAGCCTATACCCGGTTAACAGCAACATCCGCACTAGAAAAACTCAAAGAACAGGGATTTACCCAGGAGCAATTGCCTTGCGCCAGTACAATGGCACAAGTATTGAATCGAATGGGCTATGGTCTTCGTAAAGTAGTAAAAGCCAAACCTCAAAAAAAATTCCACAAACGGATGATATCTTAACAACATCAAAGAATTTCAGCCGCAATCAACAAACAAGCCTCAAACTCAAACGACTAAGCATCGATTGCAAAGCTACCGTTAATATCGGGGCTAATTCTCGTGGTGGAAAAACCAGAGGAGACAATCAAGCTGAGGATCATGATATGGGATCCACAGAAAAATATACTCCCTGTGGGATTCTTGATGAAGATAGTGGGCAATTATTCTATATTAACTTTGGTAGTTGTTCTTATAAAACCAGGGATTTTATTGTTGATACTCTAATTCAATGGTGGAAGACAATGACA
>CBZS010000641.1 GCA_000613065.1 Richelia intracellularis
CCTTACTTAATCTTCTACACCAATTGAGCCACCCGAAAGTTCGTTGTACAACCCAAGGTTTTGGTAAAAGGGTAAAACCCTTCTTTTCTAAGGGTCTGAGAACCACTTCCACAATCCAACGAAAAACATCGATTATCCAGTGGGCAAAATCTTACCCCCGATATCCTCCATCCATCCAGATAGTGTGCAGTCTTTTAACTTTATCTTTCATCTGATAAACCTGCCAGAACGTGCACGTTTAGTTTAGCCCCTGCAGGTTCTGGCACACTTGCACAAGTAACCAAGACTCGCAAAACTAGCCCTAACAACTCAACCGTAATAAATCGCTTACGTCCATGTATTTGTTTTTCTGGGTCGAAGCCAACATCCGTACAAATCATGGTTGCGGTTTCAACTGATTGGCTATCAAAGGCTGTTTCCCATGAACTTGGTTCTCGACTGGCTGCTACCCGAACCCATTGATATAGTTTGTCATGAACCTGAAGCCAAGTACGGTCTTTGCCCCATCTTCTGAAATAGCCATAGACTGTAGACCAAGGTGGTAAATCTCCTGGTAATGCCCGCCATGTACATCCTTGACACAGTAGGTATAAAATCCCGTATACTACTGGGTACATACATGTTGTTGTACGTAGACGACCACCTGGTTTTGCCTCTGGAAACAGATGTGGGATTAACTCCCACTGTTACCACGTTAAATTGCTAGGATAATTCTTAGTCATTTGCTCAGGGGGTGCTGTTTTCTATAATTCTCAGCATATGCCTTGTGAGCTTTTTTATGATACCTCCCACCTTTTAAAACATCCTCTCAATCATTGTGCTTCTTTTTTGCTAATTTCTGTATCAGTGGAAAGTAAAATCACTTGGTGACTAGCTGAAGGGAAATATCGTTCTACTAGGTTATTGCGGTGGGATGAGTCGAGTCTTCCCAGGGGAGTGTCAATCGCAATAGGTAAGCGATGTCCAGAAATGCGTGCTAATCCCCACAAGAAAGCTATACCTAGGAGTTGTTTTTCCCCTGCTGACAGACGATGTTTGGGTACGAGTTTACCTTGTAAGTCATAGAGGGAAAGACTGAAGGAATGAGTATCTATGGCAATTCTATGGACTAAATCAGACGGCATAGCATAAGTGCGGGATGATTTCACTAAATTTTCAACGATTTCTCAATGGTTTCAAACGCTAATTGATCCCGCACTTATGCTACGCCGCATACTCTTCAAAAATATGATTGCGTTGAGCTTGATGCTCTTCATCATTTAAAGATAGTATCTCTAACTCCCTGGTTTCGGTAATTCCTAATAATTTAATTAACCAATCATGTCCGATAGAAACAAAAATTTCTAACCGAATTGGTCCTGGTTCTCCCTTCGATATCTCCCCCAGAGGAACCCGCTTATTATGTTTTGCACCCAAACCAGCAGCAAACGCGATCGCATCTGCAAATGTTGCAAAGGGACCACTATTACGATCGCCTGATGTCAAAGCTTAAACTAACTCAGGGTTATCCTTGGCAATCCTAATTCTCCCAGTCTCAGCCATTTACAATTTTGGATTTTAGGTTGGCAAACTATATTTCTTTTTCTTGGCAACTATATCTACGGAAAGTCACCTTCGGATTATAATCCACCTTCTTGTGATATTAATTCATATTTTCACTCAAAACCACCTACAAATCAATACCTCCCCCCTCCGTGTCTCCCCATCTCCTCCTCCCCGCGTCTTCTTCAAGCATGCTCAATTTGTCTCACCACGGTCATAGCTGAATAACTCACCCCCGCAGTCCCTTCACCAGGATGGGTTGAGTCACCAACTAACCATAAGTCTTTGATAGGGGTACGGTTGGCAAAACCAAAGGGTCCAAAAGTGGATAGCCTTTGACCAATACCACCAACGATACCCTTATCCCTACCAGTAAACCGGGCAAATGTTAGGGGTGTAGCTGCTTCTTGATAGATAATTGTTTCTGGTGTCAGGTCAAAATATTGAGATAGACGAGAAATAGTTTCTTCAGTACACCTTTTCTTGATAAGTGTATAATTTGCTGCCTTATCCCAATATTCTGTATCTACAAAGGAAGAGGCAATTATTGTAGCTTTATCTGTAGGTGCGCGGCCATCTCCAGGGTGACTTACAGACACAAACAAGGAATTATTCTCCCCGATGGGACCATCTGCGTCGTACATAAATTGTAAATGGGGAGGACAATTAGGGGGAATAGCTTTGGTATCCACACCCAAATACACCACAAATGCACCGGATGGCGGGTGTAATCTTTCCACTCGCTTTTTATATCCTGATGGAGCTTTATCACCTAGCAATCTTACTAAATCTTGAGATGTAACATTAGCAACTACATGGTCTGCCGCTTCTGTCCAAACTTCCCCAGTCTTTTGGTTACGAATCACTACTCCCGTAGCTTTCCCCTTATTTACCTGAATACTTTTAACGATGTGACGCATCAACAACTTCCCACCGTCTCTTTCTAGGGTAGCTACTAAGCGATCACTCAATACTTGCATACTCCCTTGCATATGATACAATCCTTGTGGCGATTGGGATACACTCAAGGCTGTGGCTGCATATAGCAACGCTGTTTCTTCGGCATTCACCTGGGAATATAATTTCAGTTGTAAATCCAAAAAAGTCCGTAAACGCTGGTCATTTCCCAACCCACACAGACGTAAAGCATCACCCACTGTAAATAAGGTGTATGGGACTGTAATTAGGGTACTGGGACGTATAGCCTTAGCTAGTTGTAATAAGTCCCATAAACTGCGGGGTGGTAGTACAGGATCTCGTCCTTGAAATTCCCAACTAGCTTTAAATAAGTTTGCTAGCAACTGCCAAAATGGTTCGCTACCGGGAAACTGTCTTTGCCTTTCTTGTTTCCACTTCTGTTGGTTACGCCAAAGATTAATTGGTTCGGTTTCCCCTGGTAAGTATACCGCACAAGCTGGATCGCAAGGAGTCGCTGGAGGTAAATCTATGCCTAACTCAGTGAAGATACGGTGGTGAATGCCTCCCGGCTCTAAACCCGCTACTTGGGTTGCTCCCACATCAAAGGTAAAACCCTGACGCTTAAAGGTGGATGCACAACCTCCAGGAACAATTGCTTGGTCTAATATTAATACGTCATAGTTTTTATGGGCTAACAATGCTCCAGCAGTTAAACCGCCAATGCCAGCACCAATAACAATTACACGGTATTTTTTTGCACTAGCATGCTGAGTAGGCATTGATATTTTAATTTTATTAATATTTATTATATTATCATGTTTTTGGGGTAGTGAGTGCGAGGCGTTAGGTTAGCGTTCACATATTGCATATTCAAGATAATATTCCTTAATATTCAGTGCTCATAACTTATAGTTAGCCTAAGAAATGACCAATGAATATTAAGGAATATTGCATTTACCCCTTATTTCGCACCTATATGGAGAAATCAGCCAAACGTACATGATAGGATGCTTTCGGTAAATTTCGAGATTGGGAGAAGACCTTTGACACTACGGGTTGCTGTTGTTGGCTCAGGTCCAGCTGGCTCATCATCTGCAGAGACGCTGGCGAAGGCTGGGATTGAAACTTATTTGTTTGAGCGCAAACTAGATAATGCCAAGCCCTGTGGCGGTGCCATTCCCCTGTGTATGGTGAGTGAATTTGATCTGCCTCAAGATATTATTGATCGCCGAGTGCGGAAAATGAAAATGATATCTCCCTCCAACCGTGAAGTAGATATTAATTTAGTCAATGAAGAAGAATATATTGGAATGTGTCGCCGAGAGGTATTAGATGGATACCTCCGCAGTCGAGCGGCAAAATTAGGTGCGAATTTAATTAACGCCACTGTTCATAAATTAGATATTCCTACAAATAATACAGATCCTTATACCATCCATTACGTAGACCACACAGAAGGTGGAGCCCAGGGAATTGCCAAAACCCTGAAGGTTGATTTAATTATTGGTGCAGATGGTGCTAACTCCCGCATTGCCAAAGAAATGGATGCTGGAGACTATAATTATGCGATCGCTTTCCAAGAGCGAATTCGTCTGCCTGAAGATAAGATGGCATTCTACAACGATTTGGCAGAGATGTACGTTGGTGACGACGTTTCTACCGACTTTTATGCTTGGGTATTCCCCAAATATGACCACGTAGCTGTGGGTACTGGGACAATGCATGTCAACAAAGCCAGTATTAAGCAGTTGCAAGCTGGTATTCGTGCCCGTGCCGCGAAGAAGCTGGAAGGCGGTAAAATCATCAAGGTAGAAGCCCATCCCATTCCCGAACATCCCCGTCCTCGCCGTGTGGTAGGACGGATTGCTTTAGTTGGGGATGCTGCTGGTTATGTCACTAAGTCTTCCGGTGAAGGTATTTACTTTGCTGCCAAGTCCGGACGGATCTGTGCAGAAACCATTGCAGAAATTTCCAATAATGGTGCTCGTATTCCGACGGAAGATGAGATTAAACTTTATATCAAGCGTTGGGATAAGAAATACGGACTCACATATAAGGTTTTGGATATTCTTCAAACCGTTTTCTACCGTTCGGATGCAACAAGGGAAGCCTTTGTAGAAATGTGTGATGATTTGGATGTACAACGTCTTACCTTTGACAGCTACTTGTATAAGACTGTTGTCCCCGCTAATCCTATTACCCAGTTGAAGATTACTGCTAAAACTATCGGTAGTTTGATTCGTGGTAATGCTCTTGCACCTTAGTTAAGTTAATTGATACAAGATAGTTTCTATTGCCATACTGAGATTTTATGGTTGGGAAAATTATCTAAAAGGCGTTTAGGATATGGAGGATTTCTCTATATCTTAAACGCCTTATCTTTTGATTTGAATGATATAGCGATTTGGAAGCAAGCATTTGTGTCCCTACGTGGGGTTCGCTGAAGATTTTTGTGAATTGCTCTATTCTTATCTCCCATTCTCTACAGATACAGTCTGGTAGAACTTATTCACGTAATTTGGGGATTGTAGATGGAAAATCCGTTTAGTTTCCCCTACTTGATTTACATACTCTCGATACTTTGGTGTTAGTTTGCGAGGGCACAGCCAAACAGTATAATAGCTGTTCAGCCAACTCTGTAAAAGTGGGCTACCCTGAGGCCAATTTTCTGGTGGCACAAAAGACCCTTTCAAAAATCGGCGTTGCTGAATCAGGGGATGATTTCACTAAATTTTCAACGATTTATCAATGGTTTCAAACCCTAATTCATCCCGCACTTATGGAACGCCCAGTTTTTTTCATTTAGTACATATATTTGTAAGAAATCATGATTATTGGGCTGACTAACCAAAAGGGGGGTGCTGGTAAAACCACTCTCTCTGGGCATTTAGCATACTGGTTGAGCCAACGAGGAACGGTTATTGTTGTGGATGCAGATGCACAAGCCAGCAGTACAAACTGGATGAAAGACCTGGAACTGCCTTGCAAAACAATGATTGACCCGGATGATTTATTTGACGAACTTCCGGCATTAGCCGAACAGTACGATGCTGTGGTAGTAGATGGTCCCGGTAGTCTCAGCGCAACCACAAAGGCTATTTTATCTAGGTGCGACCTAGCTTTAGTACCTTGTAAACCAGCACTCACAGACTTAGAAGAAGCTGATGGAGTTTTACGGCTGCTGTCTGGAAAACTACAAATTCCTACCTCATAAGTACCGCCACTACTACATCACATCCAAAATCAACACCAATAACATTATTGGCAATGATGTTATTGGTGTTGTCCAAGAAGTTTTGACTGCTTTGGGTAATATCAAACTCTCTTCATTCATCAGCAATCGCTTACCTTTACTGAATCTACCCAGTGACATCCTAGAGGTATTGCGCTCTGGTAAATTAGAAACAAGCAAGGCTAAAGCGATCACAAAAATTGAAGACGAGCAAACCCGCACAGAACTACTCTCAGAAGCGATTGAATACAATCTCTCACTCAATGAAATTAAGCAAAAAATAAAAGCCACTCAGCAGCAGTCTGAGCCAGAACCATCTCATAAGAAAAAGGTAGATGATACATTACGCCGTTTTAAGAAGTCTCAAGTGTGGGATAACCCCAAAAAAAAGGCAAAGGTAGAAAAGTTATTAGCTCAGTTAGAAAACCTCATGAATACTGACTGATTTAAAGGCGAATAGTATTAAGCTGGAATCGTCACGTTGATACAGACGATAGTTTTAATTTTCACACCCACCAGATATCGTTGGTGTCGATTTGACATTGCTAAACTGGATGGATCTTCTTTGGAATCGAAATCTTTATGCCTCGTTGGTTCAATACTGCTGGTCCATGTAAAGCAGATATTCACTATATGTTACCTCCCACAGTTAGATTACCTAACTTGGAACGGCTAATTGCCCAACAAAGCTATTTTGTCATTCATGCACCCAGGCAAACGGGTAAGACTACTGCAATGTTGGCATTGGCGCAGCAATGAACAGACAGTGGGAACTATACTGCCGTCATGGTATCAGCAGAAGTTGGCGCACCTTTTAGTAATGAACCAGAAACTGCTGAACTTGCTATTCTTGATGCTTGGAGGGCAAGTAGTCAATTAGATTTACCTGATGATTTATACCCTCCTGACAATTGGGATAATGCACAACCAGGGAGAAGAATTCAAGCTGCTTTACAAGCTTGGGCACAAGCTTCACCAAGACCCTTAGTACTTTTCATTGATGAAATTGACTCTCTACAAGATGAAACGCTGATTTCTGTTTTACGGCAGTTACGTGATGGTTATCGCAATCGTCCCCAAAATTTTCCGATTAGGGTGGGTTTGATTGGTTTGCCAGATGTGAGCGATTATAAGGTGGCAAGTGGGGGGAGTGATAGATTAAATACTGCCAGTCCTTTTAATATCAAAGTTCGTTCCCTGACTTTAAGAGATTTTACTGTTACAGAGGTAAGTGAATTATATGAACAACATACAGATGATATGGAACAGGCTTTTACACCCCAAGCCATAGATACTGCATTTGATTTGACTCAAGGACAACCTTGGTTGGTTGCTTTGGCAAAAGAAATCGTTGAGGAGATGGTGAGGGATACCAATGTAGCAATTACACCGGAGCATATCCATGAAACCAAAGAAGTTCTGATTCGCAGACAAGAGACCCATCTCGATTCTTTGGCGGAAAGATTACGAGAACCAAGAGTAAAAGCCATTATTGAACCCATCCTGGCAGGTTTGGAATTAGGAGATGTTCCCAATGATGATATTCAGTTTCTGATTGACCTGGGTTTATGTAAAATGAACCCCTTAGGAGGATTTGCGATCGCAAATCTAATTTCCCGCGAAGTATTACCCAGGGTATTAACGGTAACACCCATGATGCTATCCCACTAATATATTCTTGTTAATCCAAATATGGATTGTTGCAAGAGACAAAAAAGCATCAAAACAAGCTGAAATTCTTTCCCATCTGACAACAAACAAGACGACGATATTTTTTTTGAAACCATGGTAAACAACGTTCTTGTTGTCAGATGGGACGGAAATTTTAATGGGTCTGCCCTTGTTCTTCTTTGTCTTCCAAACCCCCTTGGACCATTGCGGCCTAATATTACGTCTACGTAAAGCAGCGCCCTTATCCTTAGAATCGTAGCCTTTGTCAGCAGCAAGCACTTTCAGGGGTTTACGGGGTCTACCGCGTTTGTTGGTCTTAACCTTTACACTGTCTATAAGTGGTATCACCTGATGTCTTTCACTACCATTGGCAGGGCAGGTGTGATGCGATTGGATAAAGGCATTCCTGAGCCTTCAGTAAGAGTGTGTATTAAAATACCCTTTCCTTTTCCACCGTAAGCAACACCATCACCACCGCCCTTTCCAGGGAGAAAAAGACCCGTCCACGGCGCCATAATAACTCCAGTTGATTAACCCTTTCTCTTGTCCAATCCCCAATATTCGTGCTTGTAAAGCCTCTAAGGTCCCGTCCAACTGCCAACGTTTGAGCCATCGATGTGCAGAGCTCTTTGATGCCCATATTTCTCCTTTTGGAACGTCACACCAACGACACCCTGTTATCAATATATACAGTAAGGTATTGAGTACATAAGGAAATGAAGAATGTGGCATTCCTCGTTCGCGTTTATCTGGCGGTTTCGGAAAAATATCCTCAAACAAAGACCACTCCAAATTACTCAGTCCTTCAAAAGGTCGAGCCATCAGATGATATAACCCCTCTTACTCAACAGGCATATTATCACCTTCTGCTATTAGTGGGATAGTATCTGGTTTTTGGTATGATTATTGAATAAAAGAGAATTTTCATTCTCCCATATTTTTAAGATGGGATGTTGCTATCACTTCTCACACTCTCTTTTTGTAACTTTGTGACGGTAGCGAAACATACTTTCTAACTGTGTTTGGATTAACCAACCTGCCATAAATTCTATAGGTTCCCCACCAGGTAGAGAAAAGGAAATCTCATCTGTTAATCGGGTTTTGCCATTTTCATCAGCAAATTTATGGCGATGCATCCAAGATTGAAAAGGACCCGAAACTTGCTCATCAGTGAACAAACAATACTTGTTATATTCAGTATGCTTGGCTAACCAAGTAATGGGAATCAGTCCTATAAATAAGTTAAACTGCGTCATTGCACCCACATCCAGTCCCCCTTCTCTGCGAATTACTTCCACTGGTTGCCAAGGAGGTGTTAATAGTTGCAAAATATCGGGACGTTCGTGAAATTCCCACACAGTTTCTACTGGTGCATTGATAACTGAAGAATAATGAAATTGGAGCATTGATGGTAAATAAGTAATAAATGTATTTCTGGAAATCTCTTAAAAACGAAAAGTTCACCCTTCATATTCCGTATCTATTTCAATGTCTAAGGTATCTTCATCGATACGTATATATAAAATATTGGGACGACAACAAACTTGGCAATCCTCCACATAATATTGTTGTCCACCCGCACTCAAATCAATAAAAGTGGTATTCTCTTCACCACAATAAGCACAATAAAATTCCGCAGTATTTTGCATAATTATGGAAATATATACTCTTATTTTGACTTTTTACTCCTTTGGATTTCCCCATTTGCGTTATGCCGGGGAACCCGTCTACCGCAATGGCTCACTTTTAACTTTTTGCTGTTAACCCGGTATGTGCCAAATGCTTTAGTAGTGTAGACTGGGGCAGAGGACCTTGCAAGTGATTCCAAGGCAAAACCATATCGGTTTCCCAGTTGCTATGGACATAGAAATCTAAAGTGGGAATTTGTCCTTTTAACTCTTTAAAAGCCCGCTTGTAACTACCCAGAGAATCGCCGAAATCACGGGTGAGTTCCAATAGTTTTGACAATCTGCGATCGCCCCTGGATAATAAGGTTTGAATAATCGACCAGTTGTAACTTTCGGGGCGAAAATCGATACCTTGGGGTTTGAGTTTTTTCCGTAAATACTGTAATCTGTTTTCTGATTCCTTGTTTACCCCAAACCACTGAAATGGGGTGTGGGATTTGGGGACAAAGGTACTGCATCCCAAAGTTAGCCGCAATCGCGGAGCAGCTTTTTTGACATCCTTCATCATCGCTACTGTAGCATCTAAATCTTCTGGCTCTTCCCCTGGTATCCCCACCATTCCATAGAGTTTTAAGCCGGATAAGCCCCCTTGTTTAGCATTGGCTGCGGCTTGAATGATTTCTTCATTATGGAGCTTTTTATTGATAATTTGCCTTACTTTTTCAGAGCCACTCTCTACAGCAATGGTAAGCGATCGCGTACCTCTTTGGGCTAATGTATGAGCTAATTCCTTGGTGACGGTGTTGGTTCGCACAGAAGCGATACTTAAGCGCACGTCATCATATTTAGGTTGGTTAATGTAATTAAGTAACTCCCCAAATTCTGGGTGTTGAGTCACAGAAGCACCCAATAATCCCAGACGGTTAGTTACTTGTAAACCCTTTTCAATGGATGGGAACAGCGAACCTTCTAAACTGGCAGTTCTAAATGGTAGAGTCAGGTAACTTGCCAAGCAAAAACGACACATTTCCGGACAACTTCTCACCACCTCCACCATGTAAATATTTTCCCACGCAGCCTTTTGTGTAACTACAGTGGAAGCTGACAGGACATTACCACGATAAGTTTGCTTTTGTACTACTGGGGGTATATCTGGGGAGATAGGAGTAATAGATGCGATCGCGCCATCTATTTCGTGATACTCTACCTGATATAGACAAGGGATATAAATACCGGGAACCTGAGCTAATGCAGTTAATTGAGTTATGCGATCACAATTTCTAACTTGTTTATAAGCATCAATCAAATTACCTAACAAATCTTCCCCATCACCCAATAAAATCACATCGAAAAAATCAGCAAAGGGTTCGGGGTTAGCAGTTAAAACAGGACCACCACCAAAAACGATGGGATGATTATTAGTACGTTCCTGTGCCCGAATGGAAATATTTAACGATTCGAGTAAGTTTAAAATATTCACATAATCCAGTTCCCAAGAAAGGGAAAAGCCGAGTAATTCTGGTTCTCTAGGGAGAGATTCTTGGATATCAGTAAACAAGCGACTGACTTGCACATCTGTCCGCATTGCCAAAGTTGCCCATACTATTTGATACCCAAGACTAGTTATGCCCACAGTATATTCATTAGGAAAGGCAAAAATCGTGGGAATAGCATCACTTGTCGCAGTTGTAGGAGTAAATAGTAATTTTTCGTCAGCAAATACAGAAGAAGTCATTTCAGTTATCAGTTGTCAGTGTTCCCCATTGATCAATCTAGCAGTTATGGCATTGTTAATTAAGAACCCCGACTTGTCAAAAATTTGGGGTTCTGAGTCCTTACCATTGTGACAAATCAAATTTTTTCGGAATTATTCTTATCCTTAATCATCCCGAAACCCTTCCAGAAGCAGAACGGGGGTTAATCGTA
>CBZS010000642.1 GCA_000613065.1 Richelia intracellularis
TGTGCCAATACAGGCTCATGACCAACAACACCTTCCATGCCATGAATCACCGAACCAGAACCAAGGAAAAGCATTGCCTTAAAGTAGGCATGGGTCATTAAGTGGAATAAGCCGGCGGTGTAGGCACCTACCCCCATCGCCATCACCATATAACCAAGTTGAGAGATGGTGG
>CBZS010000643.1 GCA_000613065.1 Richelia intracellularis
GTCCTTCTGTAGCGTTAGACATTCTACTACTAGACAAACTAGGACTAATTCCGAGGTACAAGGGATCTACCCCAGTTGCACCAATGGTTTGCTCATAGTTGTAATAGTAGTGCAAAGGTACTTCTGCTGTAGGTAAATCCAACATCCCTTCGTACAACTGACGGGCAATTTCCAAATCTGACACCATAACCGTGTATACTTTTGGCGCACTGGTGAGAAACATCCACATAGCACCTGCGTATGCTGCTAATAGTATCACCATGATGCCTTGGGTAGAAAATAAGCTATCCAATGACAAAAAAGGCAAAAAAGAGCCTATGGTGAAAGGCTGAAGCAGAAATGGTGTCAAACTAGCTGCTATAACCATGAACAAACAATAATTTTATATAAGGAGAGCAATTGAGTTTTTGTTTGGATCAAAAATAAACTTGGGTCTATGTTCTAGTGTAACAAGATCCGAATTCTCTGGGTGTTAACTCCAAACAGACTAACACTTAAGATATTATTTGGATTCATTTATCAGTAAACAGTGTTACTCTAGGTGAATTTTTCCTAGCAGATAGCAAGATGTTACTTGAAAGCAAGTAATAGCTGATAACTTATAATTTTATATTCTTATAGAAAATTGTAGCAACCCAAGCTGATTTTTAACTGTGCAGATCCCTCATTTTCCTGAAGCTAACCATCCTCTAGTTCAGTCTCTGTTTCATCATAGCGATCACGAACTGGTATCGTTGTTCCAGGCTCACCCTGATGCTGGTAAGTACTTTACGGCGATTTTTTGCCGTTATACTCCCATTGTGTACACTTTAATTCAACATTCGGCGCGATCGCCTGTACAAGCTGATTATTTATTCGCCCTGACTTGGAAACATGTTTACTACGAGTTGAGAGGTTTAAATTTAGAAAGTCAAACTGGTCGCGAGAGCATTACCTTACAAAGTTGGCTGATTAATATGACTGCCTACTGTATAAATGAGATGGAAGTGCCCACCACAGAACAAATTAATTATTCTCTGAAATCTACCTCTCCGCCATTGTGGTGTTATATAGAGCAGGCGTTAAATCAACTACCGCCCATGCTACGACTGATAGTTTTAATGGCTCAAACCTTTCATTGGAGTGAAACTCGAATTGCTGCTTATCTTCAAGCAGAAGGAGAAGCTATAGCTCCCAATGAAGTAGCCATTTTTCTTCAAGAAGGCTATCGTATGCTAGAGGATAAATTGCCGGCAGACCTACGCTCTATCTATTTAGGAGAACAATTTGCTTTGCCCCCCCAGGAATTATAAACACCGATGTTTATACTTTCACTGGCATTGCTTAATTCTGGCATGTCAGGCGATACTTGTATGAAAGGACGGCATCCATTACCAGAGAGCTCAATTGTTAAGGTAGGCAATCTTGCCCTACATAAAATAGATAAATTTACTTTTCGGACTTTTTGTCTGCTGGTTTTTACAGCTTCTTTTACTCCCAGCATTGCCACTGCTGTTGACATTACGGAACAGTTCCATCGTCCCATTAATAAATCGGCTTTACGTAATTCCACGAACGAAGCAGATACACTGGTGAGCATTGGGAATCGTCAGTATACCTCTGGTTATCCTCGCAAAGCGCTCGCGTCTTTATCTGAGGCAATAGAAAATTACCATGGAATTGGTGATATTCATCCTCAAGGTATAGCTTACAAATTGCTGGATAAAAGTTATTTAAATCTGGGAAGATATAAGGAGGCAGAAAGTGCCATCCGTCGTCAATTAGCGATCGCTAGGGATATCAATGATTTTCAAAGTCAGATTTTTGGACTCAATAATATTGGCACTATTCTGTTGCGGCAAGGAAATGTTGTAGCTGCGGTACCTGCCTTTAGGGAGGCTCTCACTATTGCCAAGAATATTAAAAAGATTCAAGGACAGGGAATTTCTTTGAGCAATTTAGGGTTAAGCATATCGCGGACGGGAGATTATAACCAAGCCATTAAAATTTATGAAAATGCTTTAAATTTCCGTCGTCAAAGCCGCTATCTTATTGAAGAGGCAAATACTCTGAATAATTTGGGTGATGTTTATCTAGCCGTAGGTGAGTATCAGCAGATCATTCGTACTTATGGGGCTGCATTAAGGTGATTTGTTAAAAAGAAATTACCAGCTAAGCGGTTGAATCAAGATATGCCATTTGGGCAACAGTGGATTTCGCTGTAATCTAGACTCGACTTGTTTCATAGCTTTCTTTGTTAGAGAAATCCCTTTTTGGTAAACAGTTTTACTTCAACTCAAGATAGGATATAAGCCTTTCCAAGTCATACTCGAAGCCCAGGAAACCATGAGTTCACCATCAACAAGCTTCGCCCCCCCCCCCATTCCAATGCTGGTCAAGAATACCCCAACAACCCTCTATGGGATTGTATTTACTATGGTAAGGAGCATAGTAAAGCAATTTAATTGGTATATTTAGGAGATCAACAAACTCAACCATCCTTTTTTACAATTGAGTTCTTACTCCACTACTTTCCGGACCATTATCAACTTTAATTTGTATCAGTTCGGTATCCTGCTTTTGTTCTGGTGTCATTGTCTTCCACCATTGAATTAGAGTATCAACAATAAAATCCCTGGTTTTATAAGAAGAACTACCAAAGTTAATATAGAATAATTGCCCACTATCTTCATCAAGAATCCCACAGGGAGTATATTTTTCTGTGCATCCCATATGATGGTCCTCAGCTTGATTGTCTCCTCTGGTTTTTCCACCAAGAGAATAACCCCCGATATTAACCGTAGCTTTGCAATCCATGCTTAGTGGTTTGACTTTGAGGCTTGTTTGTTGATTGCGGCTGAAATTCTTTGATGTTGTTGAAGATATCATCCGTTTGTGGAATTTTTTTTGAGGTTTGGCTTTTACTACTTTACGAAGACCATACCCCATTCGATTCAATACTTGTGCCATTGTACTGGCACAAGGCAATTACTCCTGGCTAAATCCCTGTTCTTTGAGTTTTTCTAGTGCGGATGTTGCTGTTAAGCGGGTATAGGCTAAGGAAGTTTTAAATGTTGGGTTTTGTTGAGAATCAGATTCTGCAATTTGTCCCAGGGATAATGCCACAACAGAAGAGGTTGTTTCTCCTGGCAACGCTTTGCTGTGCTAAAGGCTGATTGTAATCCCACACAGATTATCCCTGTTCTTTTTTGCGCTAACCCTAACTCTATATTTTCTCTACCCCAAGGGAATACTGTTTGTGCTAACCTTGCTCTACCTTGGCAATATTTCAACGTCATCTGAGCTTGAAAGCCCCGAGGTTCTACTCCATTGATTTTCCATGCTGCCAACCGCAAGTCTTCTATTTGTTTGTTATCTTGTTAATGATTTGGGTTTCTCTGCTGGGTCTAGCATACTCCAAAATACTTGCCCCTGTTTTTTTACTCATTAACATTACATCTTACTTTCATTGGTAAATTCTTTCTTATAAACCGCCTAAGAATTTCTAGAGCTACCCGCGATCACACCAAGGAATTTCGTGCTATTCATGGATTAGTCAATGCTCACAGTTCTGTAGCTCTTTACCCACGGGTATTTGAATTGTTAGAACAGCGATTGACTCTGGCACAAAAGTTGCAAAAGCAAAGGGAAGAGTTTAATTCCTTTAAGTCTTATGCTGAAGTATACGAACAATTGAGTAAATTTGACACAGCACGCAATTTCTGTCGACGGGCAATTACGGTTGCTAAAACCATACAAGATAATAGACAGGAACTAGCGCTATTGGATCGGTTAACTCAAATTAGTTATCAGTAATTGATTTTTCAATTTATGATTAATTTAATTTATAGTCATTCTAAATAATAACCATAGTCCGCAGAATTGGCTAAACTCTTGTTTTAAAAGCCATTCAGACTGTTTACAGCATACGGGAATTAATTGGAATGACTATAGTATAAGGCAACGGGTAGTGATGATATAATAGCTGCGCGTTATTTTTATGTCATAAAGTAAATAGTAAGATTTCTGGCGTTGCATAAGTGCGGGATGAATTAGGGTTTGAAACCATTGAGAAATCGTTGAAAATTTAGTGAAATCATCCCCTGATTCAGCAATACCAGATTTCTCTGTCAAGTAAGGTAAGGTTTTGAGATGTACTTCACCACAGTAGGGAACGCTATATAAAAGTAGCTACTTCCAGAATATAGATAAAGTTGTATGGGTGCGACTCTTTTAGTAAGACTGGGAGTGGAACTTAGACAGGTATTGGAAGAGGTGGAGGGGTAGTAGAACAAGGAGCTTTGAGAACTTGCTTCATCAAAGGAATACCACTAGAGTACAAAGCCAGGTAATTGCGTTTATCTTCTTGTTGTAGATGGAACTGCCAATACTCATCCCAATCGCCACTGATGTATAAAGAACCCAGGGGTAAAACAGCCTCAGGACCCCTCATGGTCCATCTAGCCCCAGTGATATCCATCCTGTCTTTAATCAGGTGGCGACAAGCACCCTCAATCACCCCCGTGGCCATGGGTAATCCAGCTTTTAAGTAATCGTCATATTTGAGGTATTTGGCATTGTTAAGTAAATATTTAGCACAGGTATCCACGGGTTTACGTTCTTGGGGGGTGAGTTTGGGTAAAGTCGCACTCCGGGGCATACCTGGGGCAACTGAACTTGATTTACCTTCAAGCATAAGCTGTAAACGTTTGCTCACCCAAGCTTCTGCCTCTGTTAAAGTCTGAGAATAAAAGAGAAATGCAGCTTTCCACAAAAACTCAATCACATGGATAATATCCCTGTCTTAGTCCATGAGAGAGAATATTGCTGTGCTGGTAGATTAAACTCCCCATCCAAAGGAAATAGGGTATTTATCTTTCTTCCTCCATAACCGATTCTATTGGCGATTACTGTGCCAAATAATGTGGTCAATTTCCGCGACAATTTTTTCTTGTGTGTTCTGTTTACTGAGTCTGTGCCTGCACACTCTTCCTCTATTTCATCTTGAGTGCGTTTATCAAAATATCTTTGTTTGTAACAACCGTCTCAATAGTTCCTATCCATTCTCAAGTAACTTACTCTCTATCTGGGAGTGTTCTAACCCACAAATGCTGTCTGAGTCTAACCAACTAACTATCTGTTCAAATAGTTCTCGTGCTTGTGACCAAAACATACCTTAATTTGATGTAGATCCTTGCATAGGGTGTGGAACTGTTCCTGTTTTTTCAATTCTTCAATAAGACCCTGCTGCTTCAACTGCTGCCGAAATAACCAAACTATAGTTGCATCTGGTACTGGTTCTGGTAGTCCTAAGCCCAAAAATCTCATGAACGATAGTCGGTTATTGACCTGGTACTCCAGTTCTTCATCACTGATGTTGTACAGTTGTTGGAGCACAAGCATTTTGAACATGACTATTGCATCTATGGCCTTTCGCCCAGCATTATTTTTTCTGGGCTTCTCATACACTTGTTCTAAAATCGGACGAAATTATGACCACAGCAGCGTCTAGTCTAACTTCATCAACAGGGTCTTCTAGCTTTCTAACTTCTGGTATCGCTGTTCAACTTCCCCGACTTTTTTTTATTCCATGGCGATGCAACCCCAGCCTCTGCTCTCCCTATACTCTCATCTCGCGACCTACTTGCTCAATTTTTAGAGGTGCCCTTAGATCATTAAAACCTTCATAATCCGAAGCGGGGATCAGGCAAAATGACAATTCAGCGTAAGCGTTCGCATAATTCATGTTGTGATTAAGCAAGGTTATTTATTTTATGGAGTGACCAACTAAAGCAGCATCAAAGCCACTTCCTTAGCAAAATAGGTCAAAATCAAATCAGCACCAGCCCGTTTCATACTGGTTAATGTTTCTAAAATGACCTTCTTCTCATCAATCCAACCTTGCTGTGCAGCGGCTTTAATCATGGCATATTCACCACTAACGTTATAAGCAGCTAAGGGGAGGTTTGTGGCTAATTTGACCTGACAAATAATATCCAGATACGCCAAAGCAGGTTTAACCATAATAATATCTGCACCCTCAGCAATATCTAATTCTATCTCTTTCAAAGCTTCCTTAGCATTGGCTGCATCCATCTGATAAGTATTCTTATCCCCAAATTTTGGTGCCGAATCCAAAGCATCCCGGAAGGGACCATAATAACTAGAAGCATATTTCGCAGAGTATGCCAAAATCCCTACATGAATGTACCCTGTTGCGTCTAGAGCGCGACGAATTGCTCCAATTCTACCGTCCATCATATCAGAAGGTGCAACCATGTCTGCTCCTGCTTCTGCTTGGGAAACAGCCATTTTTACCAATACTTCTACGGTAGGGTCATTGAGAATTACCCCATTCTCATCAACAATACCATCATGACCATGGGTACTGAAGGGGTCAAGAGCAACATCGGTAATTACGACTATCTCAGGAACAGCTTGTTTAATAGCTTTAATGGTTCTTTGGACTAAACCATCAGGATTATAGCTTTCTGTACCTGTCTCATCTTTTTTAGCTTCTGGAATTACAGGGAAAAGTGCGATCGCATTAATCCCTAATTCATGAACTTGCTCTATCTCTTTCAGCAATAAGTCTAGGGTATAACGATAACATCCCGGCATGGAAGAGATTTCCACTTTTTGCTCTTCCCCTTCCATGACAAACATGGGATAAATTAAGTCATCCACAGTTAGTTGATTTTCTCGTACCATATTCCGTAAAGCTACAGTACGACGCAGACGACGGGGACGCTGAGTTAGGGTTTGGTTTGTAGTGCTATTTTCTGATGGCATGGGTGATAATGATGATGCTTATCTGCACAAATAATAATAATCGTTTTCATGCAATCTTCACTAGATAAAATCTTTAATATTTTTTGCAATCAATAATTTTCATACTAAACCGTATCTTAGTACGTAGCTTGTAAAAGCCAATTTAACTGTACTTTTTTCTAAAAAATACATTTGTTGACATCGAAATCTTCCGTGTAAGTAGTATTAAGTACTATTAAGGTGATTTATAGGAAAGAATTTACTAATGAAAGTAAGATGTAATGTTGATGAGTAAAAAAACAGGGGCAAATATTTTGGAGTATGTTAGACTCAGCAGAGAAACCCAAATAATTAACAATATCACAAACAAATAGAAGACTTGCAGTTGGCAGTATCGAAAATGAATAGAGTAGAACGTCGGGGCTTTCAAGCTCAGATGACTTTGAAATATTGCCAAGGTAGAGCAAGGTTAGCACAAATAGTATTCGGTTGGGGTAGAGAAAATATAGAGTTAGGGTTAGGGGAAAAAAGAACAGGGATAATCTGTGTGGGATTACAATCAGCCTTTAGCACAGCAAAGTGTTGCCAGGAGAAACAACCTCTTCTGTTGTGGCATTATCCCTTGGACAAATTCCACAATATCATTTTCAACAAGACCCAACATTTAAAACTTCCTTAGCCTATACCCGCTTAAGAGCAACATCCGCACTAGAAAAACTCAAGGAACAGGGATTTAGCCAGGAGCAATTGCCTTGCGCCAGTACAATGGCACAAGTATTGAATCGAATGGACTATCGTCTTCGTAAAGTAGTAAAAGCCAAACCTTAAAAAAAATTGTACAAACGGATGATATCTTCAACAACATCAAAGAATTTCAGCCGCAATCAACAAACAAGCCTCAAAGTCAAACCACTAAGCATGGATTGCAAAGCTACGGTTAATATCGGGGGTTATTCTCGTGGTGGAAAAACCAGAGGAGACAATCAAGCTGAGGATCATGATATGGGATCCACAGAAAAATATACTCCCTGTGGGATTTTTGATGAAGATAGTGGGCAATTATTCTATATTAACTTTGGTAGTTCTTCTTATAAAACCAGGGATTTTATTGTTGATACTCTAATTCAATGGTGGAAGACAATGACACCAGAACAAAAGCAGGATAACGAACTGATACAAATTAAAGTTGATAATGGTCCGGAAAGTAGTGGAGTAAGAACTCAATTAAAAAAAAGGATGCTTGAGTTTGTTGATGTCCTAAATATACCAATTCAATTGCTTTACTATCCTCCTTACCATAGTAAATACAATAATCCAATAGAGGGTTGTTGGGGTATTCTTGACCAGCATTGGAATGGGGCGGCCGAAGCTTATTGATGTTGAAGTCATGGTTTCCTGGGCTTCGAGTATGACTTGGAAAGGCTTATATCCTATCTTGAGTTGAAGTAAAACTGTTTACCAAAAAGGGATTTGTCTAACAAAGAAAGCTATGAAACAAGTCGAGTCTAGATTACAGCAAAATCCACTGTTGCCCAAATGGGATATCTTGATTCAACCGCTTTTGCTGGTAATTTATTTTTCAAAAATAACCTTAGTAAAACTCTACTTCCACAGGCACTGGTTCATATTTCCTTGCAAGATTATCTCACATTCCAAACCCTTTACTGACACCGTAACGCACAGTTTTAAATTCCACTTGATTGTTGTTGCAATTGTAGAGAGTATAAGTTGCTTCCCCTGGTGTTCTCCCCACATTTCCCACCCCTACAACTTGACGGGGAGTAACATTTATAGTTTTCTGGGGAGTTTGGTTATCCAGGGTCGTGAGAGTGGTGGTAATGGAACCAGTTTCTAAATGATACTGAAAAGTCAAACCAGAACGACCGCAAAATAAATTATTTGCTTGCATCCGGGCTACTCGGTCTAAAATCACTACAGAGGAAGTATCTGGATTTAACTCTTCATCTACAGATACTGTTGTCCCGTGAATTAGTAAACAATCTAATTCCAAGAAACCAAAGTCTAGAGTTCTTATCCAACTTACAGTATTCCGAGACACACTATTCCACAAAGTTTTTACAGTTTCTCCCCCATATTTTTCTAATAAATCCGTAGCTTCTGAAGTCCCACTCCAGCCATGTAAAATTAAACATTGTTCTTCCCACCATCCTTTACAGATGAGTGGTTTGAGTTCTCCTGAGCGGGGTTTAAGTAAACGAGACACCAATTTCTCTGATTCTGGTGTAGGTCCGATCGCATCACCAAGAATATATAATGCTTCTATGTAACGACTTTGACGTTTAATGTCAGCCATTACTGCTTCATAAGCTGTTAAGTTACCTTCTATACCGCTTAAAATTGCCCACTTCATTTCAATGTTTATACTTTAAATTTACTCGGCCCAAAAAATATTTCTTTAATTATAAATTTGCATTCAATTCTACTTATCTTGTACAAATATGGGTTGGATCATCAGCACGTTCTGCAAATTCAATTCCCCGTGCTAAACGCCATGCAAAAATTGCCGGTAATCCTTTTTCTATAATTGCTGTACAGGTTTTTTGATAGTCGTAATTAACCTCACGGAATGCAACTTCTTGAGTATCAATATCATAAATTACATAGGTTGCATTTGGTCTGCCATGTCTTGGTTCACCCACAGAACCTGCATTAATAATTTGTTTAAATTGTGCAGTAAAAGTATTTGCAGTTGATGATTGGCCGTTATTTATTTTTACTTGTAATTGACTACGATCAAAATTACGCACATAAGGGACATGGGTATGACCACAAAATAGTACGTCAGCACCGGATGTAATCACCCTTTCTAGAGCAACAAAAGCATTGATTTCTGGTAATAAATATTCATGATTGCTATGAGGACTTCCGTGAACAAAACCCAAGTTCCCTTCTTTTAAAGAATAGGGCAACTGTGCTAAAAACTGACGATTTTCTGGTTTAATTTCCTTGTTTGTCCATTCATGAGCAACTAAACCCCGTTTCTCTGCTAAGAAAGAAGGATAGCTACAATCACAAGCATTCAAACCTTCGACAATATCTTCGTCCCAACAACCAGAACAGGTAGGAATCTCTAAAGCACGAATTTTTTCCACAACTTCATTGGGATAGGGACCATATCCCACCAAATCACCCAAGCAAAATATTTTTTCGGCTTTTTGCGTTTCTATATCTAATAAAACTGTATCTAAAGCATCAATATTACCGTGAATACAAGACAT
>CBZS010000644.1 GCA_000613065.1 Richelia intracellularis
GGCTATACAAAGTTTGCAGTTGAGAAATAGGAACACACCAAATTTGACGTTTTTCAGTACGATCATGAGCTTTCTCTACCCGTTTATCATAACTATGGATAATACCTTTAAAGCCTTGAGATAACTGTTGCTCAAACCAATTTTTCACTTGTCCGTAAAGTGTAGGATGATTACCTTTGAATGCTAAAACATAATCTGCTTTTGCATTCAATATTTGGGATGCAATTGCTGTTTGGGTACCCATGGCATCAATGGTAATAATACATCCAGCCATGTCTAATAATTCCAATAATGCAGGGATTGCTGTAATTTCATTCCGATTTATCGTCTTGTTTTACTTGTCCTAAAACAAGACGATATTCACTCGACCATGCACTAACTAGATGTAATGCTGATTCACCCTGTTCTCTATCATAGGAACCATTGAGGGTCTTACCATCAATGGGAATTACCTGTGTTCCTGGGGCTTCAACTATTGATTCTACCCAACGTCGAAAGCATCGCTCAAATACTTTTGGGTTAATGGGTTCAAACCCCCGTCGAAAGTTATCTGCACTTGGGATGGCCTCTGGTAAAGCTAAAAACTGCTCCAACCAGTCGTATTTACTCAATCCATAATTTTCCATGTCCTCCCATCCCTTACCTGCTGCAATCACTGATAGTATTCCAAGGATAAAAATATCTGTTAATAAATGGACACGGGTTCTTTCTACAGGTGGGTCTTCTATTTCACTAAAAACTAATGATATTTTTTCTGTCAATGCAGTGGCATTGGCTATACTCAAATTTTTTGAGCTTTTAATCTTTGGTTTTGAAGATTTGAAACCCATAGGCGCAAGCCTTCTTGTCAGAGATAGCATTAGACTAACCCGTTGAGTTAAGATAGACCCTTTGCGTGCTTAGCATACGACTTAACTTCTTTAATACTTAAATGTCCATTTTTGTGCCCCAGGAGTGTTCCAGCAACTGGGGAAGATTGGGTGGGGTAGGGGAGTGCCAGGTGGGGGTATGAGTGTTTATTGGGCTTAGTCAAGGTCTTGATGCCCCTACCTGGCACCACGGAATCTAGGGAAGCGTTCCCTAGTTGGGTCAACTTTTTTTGGCGATGCCCCTCCAGTACCCCCCCAAAGGCCGTTGGCGTAGCCTGCCCTTTGGCACGAAGTGCCCGTCGTTGGCATTGGCACTTGACAATCAAGACATGCCCCACAATAATGTACAAAAATCTGTAATTTGCACTACAAAATTAGATGCGCTTACCCTGATATTAGTTGGGATAACTTTAATGAATCACCAGACTTAAAAACACAACTAGAAGGTTTTCAAAACTACACTGGTTATTATCCGGAATCTGTTCATGTAGATAAAATTTATTGGACTAGAGAAAACAGAGCTTGGTGTAAAAAACGAGGGATTAAAATGAATGGTCCACCTTTGGGGAGACTTCCAGCTAATGTGAGTAAAGAACAAAAAAGACAAGCAAATAAATCTGAGAGGATTCGTAATAGTATTGAGGGAAAGTTTGGGCAAGGGAAAAGAAGATTTAGCTTGAATAGAATCATGGCTAAACTTTCTCATACTTCTGAAACTGCAATTGCTATTACTTTTTTAGTAATGAATCTTTCTACTTGGTTATGGGGGCTTTTTTTGGATTTTTTATGTCAATGCATGTCAAGTGCACCTTTTTTATGCAAGTTTGATTATTCAAACTTATATATTAACCTAATTATCTTTAACAAAAGATTATCTTTCCTTTTTGACTAAATTGTCCATCGCTCCCCAGTGAACTTTTTCAGCAAGCCCTAACTACAGGAGTAGACAAATAACAGATATAATCTCTTCAAAGCCAAAAGAGGTATAACAAATCGTGATTGCCATTTATCCAGGCAGTTTTGATCCCATCACTTTAGGACACCTCGATATTATTCGGCGTAGTGCCAAGCTTTTCGATCATGTGGTGGTAGCTGTATTGCGTAATCTTAACAAAATGCCATTGTTTACGGTACAACAGAGATTAGAGCAAATTCGCATATCGACCCGAAATTTACCTAACGTTGAGGCTGATGCTTTTGATGGTTTAACTGTTAATTATGCTCAAATGCGACAGGCACAAGTTTTACTCAGGGGTTTAAGGGCTATTTCTGACTTTGAAGTCGAACTGCAAATGGCTCATACCAACAAAACACTTTCTACTCAAATTGAAACAGTTTTTCTGGCTACATCCAATGAATATAGTTTTTTGAGTAGTAGTGTGGTAAAAGAGATTGCAAGATTTGGCGGCTGTGTCGATCATCTCGTTCCTGAACACGTTGCTCAAGATATTTACCAATGCTACACCCACAACCATACGACACCGAAATCAAACACAACAAGGGGAAAAACCCCCCTCAGCCAGAATTCGTCAATGAATTTCCCCCCGGAGAAGCCACAAGAACAGGACGCATAGATATTCAAGAGGAACTCAACCACCTAGAAGAGATGATTCTCTGTAGCGCACGAATTCCTCTGGTGGGTAGGACTCTCATCGATGAAGAGAAGCTGTTAGATCATTTGGACTTTATTCGAGTTTCCCTCCCTGAAGCCTTTCAAGAATCAGTCAATATAATTAAGCAGAAGGAAGAAATTTTGTTAGAGGCTGAAGAATATGGTCAACGCATAGTTAATGCTGCACAAGCCAAAAGGGCACAAATTCTAGATGAAAGTGACATTATTTACCAAGCTGAGCAAGAAGCAGTTCAATTGCGTCGTCAGGTAAAGCAAGAATGTGAAGAAATGATGCAAGAAACATTGGCGGAAATCGATCGCCAACGACGGACTTGTCAGCAGGAATTGGAGCAGATGAAACACCAAGCATTTACCGAGGCTACAGCCATTGAGAAAGGTGCTGATCAGTATGCCGATGGGGTGTTAGAAAACATTGAACATCAACTGCAAGATATGATGCGGATCATCCGTAATGGAAGGCAACAATTACATCCAGAACCCCAAAAACCAGGAAATTTCCACGGAACAGGTAAAAAATAGGGGACTTTTGCGGCCAATTCAGAAAATATATGTGTTTGCTATATAAATTTTAGGTAACTGCAATATTGCGAACGCTATTCTTTCTAAGTTTCCCTAATCGAAAAATATATTTTGTTTAAAGAAATATAAATAAAGAAAATTTATATATCCTTACCTGATTTTTGACTCACTGAATACAGAAAATATCTGGCATCTAAACTAGTAGCTTATCAAGCATATATACTTAATTTATACGGATAAAACCATAGATATTCCAGTTTTTAACGACTAAGTTATGTTTTATAGTATACAGCTATCGTTCCACGACATGGGAATAAAAAATAAAAAATATTAATTTATATCTTGATTAAGCATAATTGAAATGAATGCTAGTGAAATAGATTGCCGATTTGGTGTCATGGCAAGTGTTTAATTTTGCAGTGCGGGTATCTGGCCTATTGAGTTTCATGTACAGCACTACTTGGTTCGGACATATAGAATATTTAAATCAGTAGATCTGAGAGATTAGGGAGGAAGATGCTTCCACTACAAATTTTCATAAAATCGGGATGTTCCTTTATTTTTTCTCTTTTAACTTTCCCCCGTTACCCTTCGGGCAAAACATCATTTCCTAATCTAGATACTTAGTGCAATCAATGAGATAAGTTGGTTTTAGCATTGTCCTTGTACCATAACAACCCACATTCCGCAGGTTAGTTACCAAAGAAGATAATATTTACGACAGGGAGCACCAAAAAAGTGTAGAATCCAGGACCGCTCCTCACTGGGGATTGTGCTGATGCTTCATCATCAGTACCAGTTCCATAATCTCCATGTATATGAAATCAACTTGAATCCAAGTGGAAGCTGTCC
>CBZS010000645.1 GCA_000613065.1 Richelia intracellularis
GGCTAGTGATAGAAAGTGAAGCCTGTAAAGAATCTGACTTACAACAACTGGAAAAACGTCTGAGCAAAAAATATAGCCAGGCAAAATCCCAACTACGAAAATTGTGTCAACAGGAATTTGCATGTGCCGCAGATGCATTCAACGCAGCCAAATTACTTGAGAGTCAGTTGCCATTTGATCAACTTACATGCAAAGATTGAAGTTATTGAATATGGACAACACCGGGGACGTGGTAGACCTTGCAAGGATTCTCAACCTATCCTAATTTCCCATATTCAAGCGGAAATTGTACCCAAAGAAACTGGAATTACCATTGCCACATAACAGCCTGGCAGGTTTATTCTTGCCACCAATGTTCTTGATGCCGACACATTTAGCAACGAAGATCTTTGACGTGAATATAAGCCACAACAATCTACAGAACGTGGTTTTCGGTTTTTCAAAGACCCATTGTTTTTTTATTCCACTGTGTTTCTAAATTCAAGGGAAAGAGTGGCGGCTTTGGCAATGGTTATGGGTTTGTGTTTGCTAGTTTACAGCCTAGGCCAGAGGGCATTACGCCAATATCTAAAACGAGGCTCCTAAACAATTCAAAATCAGTTAGGTAAACCAACTGCCACTCCTACTTTACGTTGGATCTTTCAATGTTTCATGTCAATTCATTTATTAACCTTCCCTTCTTTGAAACAGATTTCCAACCTCAGTCAGGAGCAGTACTGGATTATACAGTTTTTTGGTGGTCCTTGTGGTAAATATTATCTTCTTTGCTAACTAACCTCCGGAATGTGGGTTACTAATGTTTACAAGCCCCTTTTTCATGACTATGCTCGTGATTGCGGGGGCATCCTTGCAAATCTTGGCTTTTGAGGTTTTCGCTAATTTCCTGTAATGACTCATCCGTAGGTGTTAAGCCAATCCATGCATCAATTTTATCTACTTCAAACCCAACTTCCCGGCGATCGCCAATTTCTATTAAGGGACGACGGATTAATAAAGGATCCCTCACCATAAGTAACAAAGCTGTTTGGGGATCCATTTTTTCTGGCATAACTTCCCCAGATTTAACCCTAGGTGCAGCCTTATTGAACCATTCTGTCACAGGAAGATCGCCAAAAAATGAGCGCAAACGCTCAATTGTCCACGGTTGAGTTAAGAGATTGAATGACACCACTTCATGACCTGCGGCTGTCAATAAAGTTTTTTGTTTAGTATTATTCCGACAACCTGGTTTTTCGTAAAAAATAACCCTTGCCATATTAGTATTTTGACCTCCTTGTATTCAATTATGCACTGCCAATAGTGATTCAGAAATGTTTCACACTATGGGTATTTGTATCAAATTCAAAGCGTTGTTGCATCTTGGTTTCACCATAAATATTGAAGGTAATTGTAGGTTCATCACCTAATGCTTCAATACTATGGATTGCGTCTGGGTTAAAACTAATAATATCCCCGGGTAATAAGATCAATTCTCCAGTCCGCTCTACTTGGATTTGACCATCAGCAGCATCTCTTCGCTGCCAAAATGTATTTTTTTCCCGCCTTTTAGAACTGCTACTACTCCCCAAGTCCCATGGGTATGAATTGTAGACATTGCCCCAGGAAAAAACTTCACTGTTTGCACAGTAAATGGAAATCCTAATTCCTCGTAAAGTACCGAAACTGCAATCCCATTTTGGGGGCTGGGGTCAAATCTTTGACTTTTTACCCAGTAGGAATTGAGTATCAATTTTCTCACTAATTTTCTAATTTCTGGAAGTTTAATATACTCATCTTCAAGACCATTGAGAGCATCTTCTACCTCGGTCAAAAAGCGATAAAGACGATAATTATCTTGCAGTAAATTCCAAGGTCTTACTGATTTACACAATTCATAATTACCATCACCACTTACTAGCCAATCCCTTGCTTTCATGAGCCTTACATTATAATGTGGAAATAATATCCGGAAGCTTGAAAAGGTAAAAATACTCTGATTTTATGGAACGACATAATTCTTGGAACGTGATTTATTACTGCTAAACAATCAGTAAAAATGCAAGTAAGATAGACTACATTTTTGACTATTCATCATCATCTTTAGGCTTTGTAAGAATATCTAGCAATATTTTGGCTCCTGTAAATTGATTTTGATCGTCAATTTCCTGAATTTGAGTACATATGGTTTGAGCTTGTTCTAATTTTCCTAGTTTCGCTAAGACTAATCCCGAAGCGACATAGGCATTTAAATATAGTCTGATTCTGGGAGATTCTTGCCTAGCTGATAAGATTGGTTTAAGTCGCTCCCAGTTATCAGATAATTTCTCTGCTTCTCTAATTTTAGCCATTAATTGATTAGCTGCCTGTAATGCCATCAAATAATTATTTTTATAATAAAAATATCTATAAGCTGCTACTAAAATATCTAAGTATTCTTCCTTATTTGTAGCTTCCTTTATAGCTTGGTTTATATATTTATCTGCTTCAGGGGTGTTTCCATAGTTCTCCGCAGCTAATATAAGTAAATTTTTGACGTGAACGCTTACATCAAGCCAAGATAATTTGTTTGTATCAATTACCATAAAAAACTCCTTCAAGGAGACGATAGATTACGGGATTAGGGTTTGGGGATCGTGTAAGTAAAAATTACCCCTGTTCCCTGTTCCCCGTTACCTTGATTTACAACAAGGTGAGAATATAGATTAAGGAGAAGAGAATAATCCAGATAATATCTACAAAGTGCCAATAAATCTCCGCCATGGCAATGCCAGTATGTTTACTAGCAGAATAGTGATCAGGACGGCGGGAACGCCATAATACACCTAATATTAGGAGTATTCCTACAAACACGTGTAAACCGTGAAATCCGGTCATTAAATAGAAACAATTAGAAAAAATATTAGTTGTCAGGCCATATCCTAAACTCATGTATTCATAAGCCTGACCCAAAAGGAAAATTGTTCCCATAATGGCGGTAATAATGTACCATCTCCGCATCTCAGAGACATCATTCTTTTTAATTGCTTTATCACCCCAGTGAATTACAAAACTACTGGAAACCAGGATAATTGTATTGATGGCAGGTAATAATAACTCTACCTCCGTGCCCTCCGGAGGACAAGTAGCATTCATTCCTCTTAAGTAGAGATAGGTGGCAAAAAAACCACCAAACATGAGAGATTCCGATATTAAAAAGGTCAATAATCCCAATACTCGCAAGTCGGGATGGGCTTCATGATGACCAGGGGTTGTATTAGTTGCGATCGCCATATGTATTTACGCTACGAGTCGATTTGTCAGCTGTTCTGGGTGTTGAGAACCCCGACTTCTTCAATAAGTCGGGGTTGCGCTACCCCTCGCTTACTACAGAGTCAGAAATTTCTTCATTATTATTTGTCATCCCATACTCATAGGGACCATGGGTAACTACGGGTAATACTTCCCAGTTTTCAACTATAGGTGGGGAACTGGTAGTCCACTCCAAAGATAGAGCTTGCCAAGGATTATCCCCTGCTTTCTCTCCAGCTATCCAACTCCAAATCATGTTGATGGTAAATGGAATGACTGAGAACCCTAAAATGAATGCACCAATGGTACAAAGCTCATTCAAACCAGTAAATTGAGGTTCATACATTGCTACCCTTCTGGGCATTCCTTGTAAGCCCAATTGATGCATGGGTAGGAAAGTAAGAATTGTACCGATAAAGGTGAGGACAAAGTGGACTTTTCCTAAAGCTTCATTTGTCATCCGTCCAGTTATTTTTGGGAACCAGTGGTAAATACCAGCGTAGATTCCAAACACAGAACCACCAAACAGGACAAAGTGGAAGTGGGCAACTACATAGTAGGTATCATGAACGTGGATATCAAAGGGCGCTGTACCTAAGGTGACACCACTTAAACCACCCAGGACAAACATGGATAATAAGCCAACTGCAAACAGCATAGCTGTAGTGAAGCGAATTTTCCCGCCCCATAGTGTGGCTACCCAACCAAAAATCTTGACCCCTGTGGGCACCGCAACTATTAAGGTGGAGATGGTAAAGAACATCCGCATCCAGCCTGGGGTACCGCTGGTAAACATATGATGTACCCAAACAAACAAACCTACTACGCAGATTGTTAAAGTGGAATAAGCGATCGCTTTATATCCAAAAATCGGTTTGCGAGCATGGATGGGTATAACTTCAGACATGATCCCGAAGATGGGCAGAATCATTAAATATACTGCCGGGTGGGAATAGAACCAAAATAGGTGTTGATAAATAATGACGTTACCACCAGCATCTGGTTTAAAGAAAGAAGTTCCAAAGTTAATGTCAAATAACAATAGAACTAAACCAGCTGCTAGTACGGGGGTAGAAAGTAGTGCTAATACAGATGTCGCTAAAATCGCCCAGCAAAATAGGGGTAATTGATCCCACTTCATACTAGGAACTTTCATCTTCCAAATAGTCACTACAAAGTTGAGGGAACCCAAAATGGAAGATGTACCCACTAACAGAATCGCTAGTATCCACATGGTTTGGGCTGTGGGAGCAGTCACTAGGCTCAGAGGTGGATAGGCTGTCCATCCGGATTGGGAACCACCAAAAATAAAACTAGCTAAAATCAACAACCCTGCTGGTGGGTTTAACCAAAATGCGATCGCATTAAGCTTGGGGAATGCCATATCCCTAGCGCCAAGCATTAATGGTATTAAGTAGTTACCAAATCCACCAATGGCGCTGGGCACAATCCATAGGAAAATCATGATTGTCCCGTGATTGGTCATTAAGGCATTGTAGATATTCGGATCAACCAAATCTGGGGCGGGTGTGGCTAACTCCATTCGCATTGCCACAGCCATCAGCCCACCAATCAGATAGAACAAAAATGCTGTGACTAAGTATTGAATACCAATAACTTTATGATCGGTATTAAAGGTGAAGTAGTGATACCACTTCCAAGCTTGAGGATGGGAACTTGGATGTATGTTTAAATCAGTAGCATCATTTTGAGGATGATGGTTATGGGGAATATCTAATGTCATATGATTTCAAGTTTGGGATACTACCCTCCGAGAACTTCTCCGGAGAACGACAAGCTCATTACAAGTTTTGGACGTTAGATTGAGCCCACAGATAAATCCTGGAGCTTTTACCATCATGGAATTATCAGTAATCAACCGTCGCTATTTCTGAAGTTGGGCAATAGTTGCTGGATTGACTCCCATTTTTTGGGTATGGGGAGATAGAAAATCAGAGTTAGATAAACCTGCTGGATTCATAGCTAAAGTTGTGGATGCATCTGCCTTGTTTTGAGCAATTTGACTTTCTTTGAGCCAACTAGCAAACTCATCCGCAGTTTCTACCACTACTTGCGATCGCATGGAACCATGATAACCGCCACACAACTCTGTACAAACAATGGGATATGTCCCTGGTTTTGTAGCGACAAACCTAAGCCTGGTAGTCATTCCCGGAATTGCATCCTGCTTTATTCTGAATTGGGGAACCCACAGGGAATGAATTACATCGGTTGCGGCAATATTCAGTTGTACATCCGCACCTATAGGAACATGTAATTCTGACATAGTCACCCCACTTTCGGGATAATTGAATAGCCAAGCAAACTGCATCCCAGTGACATTCACCTCTAAATCTGGTAATTTTGCTTGTTCAATAGGAGACTTACCAATACCAATTTCTGGGGGTTTGGTGATTTTATTTCCATCGCCATGATTCATGGCTGCAGTCGCAGTCTCAGAAGTTTGGGCAACCTGGGCTCCATGGACATTATTTCCGGATTCCAAACCACCCATGCGTCCATAGACATCCACACTATAGACTCCCAAAACAATCACAATAAAGGCAGGAATAGCTGTCCAAAATACCTCTAAAGGAAAACTACCTTCAATCGGAAATCCATCTGTATTATCGCCACGACGACGACGATATTTAATCAGAAAAAGGAGGATAGTTCCTTCCACTAATACAAATAGCACTATAGCAATGGTAAACATGATGTTAAAAAAACCATCAACCAATGGTGCTTGTTGTGATGCTTGTACGGGTAGTAAATTGTGGTGTTGACCAAGCCAAATGCTGAAAGCTGTCACCATAATTCCAACAACTAGGGTCAACAGTGAAACAGGAATTTGTCCCATAAATTACCTGTGTTAAGTGTTTAATTCTTTGAAAATTTTGTCTTCATTGCTACATTTTCATTGTTATCTCAGCAATGAAGTGTTGCTTGCTGACTGCACGACACAACAGGCAAGTAAAATCAATCACTTGCTTTTTTTAGTGGATGCAGCAGTATGTTTGAATTAGATTCATGCCAATCTAATTAATTTTTAGGGAGTGACAACTCCTAGAGGTCAGGGATGAAAATTTCTTAGCGTTGCATAAGTGCGGGATGAGTTAGATTTTGAAACCATTGAGAAATCGTTGAAAAATTACTTAAATCATCCCATTCTTCAGCAACGCCAATTTTTTTATCTATTGTGTTGTTATCATTTATGAGCCATATTTACTAAATTAACTCTTTTATTGTCTATGTTGTTATCCAAAAAACAAGGGGGTTTAAAGATGTTTTAATATCTCCAACCCCGCAGTTCTTAATATTCTCTCAACTTGCCAGGCAAAATTGCCTTATCTATCAAGCAATTTTACTGGTTTTGTCCTGTGTCATTCTGATTGAATTTCAATAGGAGAGCCTTAACAGTTAGTAACAAACAGTTAATCAATTACAGTTATTAATTTACATATTGTTCGAGTGCTAACTTCTGGCTATGAATGCATTAAAACTCCTATGAATTATTCTCATAAATCTAACCATCCTCGCCAACAAACTTGTAAAGAGGCAGATTCTTACCGCTTCAAGAATGAAGACAAAACATCAATCAGTCACAAACTATGCATTAATTATCCAAAGTTTCGTGGGTATAGCATTTCTTAGAGCAAATTTTTGCACAAGCTTCACAACCAATGCAATTTTCAGGATGAGCAACTACCATTACTTTCTTTTCGATTTCATCATCATCCTCATCTTCCACAAACTCACCTTCTTCGTTCATTGCTCTTAGTTCCAGTACATTGTGGCTGCATACTTTAAAACATCTACCGCAACCTATGCACTTATCTTCGTCAATTGACTTGGCAAACTTGGGAGTCCAAGTAGTGCCACCAAAAGTTAATCCTGTTAGTACCGCCATGAACGTACCTTATGCAATATACTCTACAAGTTTGTTTGCGTTATTACGCTCATATTAAGATAATCTGAATTTTTTATTTATGATGTAAAAAAATATATTTTTAGCCAGATCTATTTTGTATTCTTTAAGCCTAAAATAACATACCTTGGATTCATACAATTACCAAAAATAAATGATATATTTTGTCATTATTTGTCAAAATACAATATTGCGTTCGCTGTGTATCTATAATGTATCCTTCGTTAGATATTTTATCCCTAAAATATCTTTAAATATTAATTTAAATCAAGATGAGCATAAACTTAAAATAATGAGATTAAATATCATTAATAACAAGTTGTTAGATAACATTTATAAACAAATATTTTAGCTCTTGTTTTATTTGAGATACTAATTGTTTATAAATGTTATCTTTGCTGTGAATTATACCGTCAATCCTCAAGATTGTTAACTAATTAGAATAATATGCATTTGCATATATCTCTATTTCATAATTTATGTCGCAAATTTTGCTAGTCATTATACTTAATAATGAGAATGATAGATGCATAATAAATTAATATTTTGATTAACCCATTATGCATTTTCGCTATTATTTGTGTTAGCCAGTAACAAGTATATTGTATTTTTTTTTATGAAAACACAATATTATTGAATAATTAGTAAAATATGAGCTATAAAAATATTTGTTGGCTCGTCGCGAACAAATTTATGACTAACTATATGAAATGTATAGAGAATAAATATTGAAAAGTAGACTCAATATTTTTATATTGAGTCTCTTCCAGTTGGATGCCGAGTCCGAATATTGGTGTGATTCATTTTGATCGTAGATAACATAATTTGTGTCTTATCAAAATGATTTGATGAGGAGTGGAGGAAGAGGATTGAGAGAATCAGGACACATCCGAGGAAGACTAGAGCCAAGTATCTCGATGAGTAAAGTGGCAATAGCCTTATGCCTTATACAATTCCCAATAAAAGTTGTCTTGGATGTGACAATTGTCGCCCTCAATGTCCTACGGGTGCAATTAGAATTGAGAATAATAAATATTGGATAGATCCTTCTGTTTGTAATAATTGTGAAGGCTATTATCCTGAACCACAATGTGTAAAAGTATGTCCCAATGATTCTCCTATTCCGTTACAAGCAAAAAAAGGTAGATGTAAGGTTGAACTTAGGGAAGCAACAAGTCCAGATTTGTTTGCCAATGGTAAAACTAATCCTTTTGCATCATCAATTGTGATGTGGGAAGGTTGTAATGTTTTGGCACAAAGGACTTCTTTACCTTGGGAAATTGATGATGGAGGGAGGCTTTGTTACCGTAGACAGGTTAATCAAGGTAGGGGTGAAATAGTTTTTCACCTTGCAGATTCCCCTAATAAAACTACTACTGAAGTAGAGCAACTAGAAAAGTTTGATATTAGAGCAGCTTGCTTGCACCTAATATTAGCTGCCCATGCTACCACCCTGGATAAACCTTGGGAGCAGGTATTTACCATTGACGATCGCCAAATTGAAAAGTATTTGGGATTAGAGAAACGTAAAGACCTCAGTAAAGTTGTTAAGCTAAATCTAATCAAAAATCTCTTGCAACAGGCTTGTTCTCTGTTAGTTTCTGTGCAATGGTTCCGGCAAGGACGGATTCAAGAGTTTTCCTTTGCCGGCACACCTTTATGGCACCTACAGGGAATGCAACACTACTTCCAAGAAGATCAAGAAGGTTGTCAATATCTCATAGGTATTACCTTTAAAGTCAAAGCTGGTATTTGGGCAAAATACTTCCTTAACAGACAAGGATGTAAAGATAAGAACGCATTCTATCAATATGGTAATTTGCCTAGCACCCTTTTAACTAATATCATGAGTATCTGGCAACAACATGAGGGAACTGCCAGATTAATGCTGTGGTTGCTGTTTAAAGCCAAAATGGGTAAAGAACAGCGAATTATGGTTCCTACACTGATGCGTGTTGCCTATGGTGAGGAAAAGGTTGCTATGGCTGCTACCCATAGACACAATCGCAAACGCCTATTGCGAACATTTGAGAAGGATTTAGAGGTTCTCAATCACTATGGAATTAAAGTAGTGTTCGATCCTGTGACCTATCCATCAGTAATTCAACCATTATGGGCAAAATTGGTAGATATTCCTGAAGATCCAGATGAGGCATTGGAATTTTGGATTAATGATGCTGGTGCTAATAATCGTCTCACAGATACAGGACCCCGTGGTAAGTGGAATCAACTGATGAATGCACGAATTTTATTTTTTGAGTTACCTCCGGACTGGGAACAGCACATAACTAAGTCCGATAGAAAA
>CBZS010000646.1 GCA_000613065.1 Richelia intracellularis
CCTTTTCTCTATTGTCTGGAACTTGTTGCGCTGGTAAGTAAATTTTAAATTGACACCCTCTGCCAAATTCGCTGTGCACATCAACAAAACCACCATGACTTTTGACAATTACCAGCACTGTTGAAAGTCCTAACCCTGTTCCCTGTCCTGGCTCTTTAGTAGTAAAAAAAGGTTCAAATATCCGAACTAAAATATCTCCAGGGATGCCAAAATGGGGGCGTAATTTTCATCCAAGAAAAAGTTGTTAGCAGATATAGTTAGCCTCCCACCATCAACCATAGCATCGCGTGCATTAACACATAAATTCATTAAGACCTGGTGTAATTGAGTGGAATAACCTAATACCATCCACTGGTTATCAGCAATTTGACAATCAACCTTGATAGATTTGGGAAAAGTTTCGTGAATAACTTGCTCAATTTCGGTAATTAAGTCCCTAATATTTAACAGGGTGTGATCGCATTCTACACCGCTAATAAAAGATAATACCTGTTTGACTAAATTTGCTCCTCGTTTGGCACTATTAATTAATATGGGTATCAGTTGCTTTTTGCGCTCGCTATCAATATCTGTTTCTAATAGTTGCGCTGTCATTAAAATTGTCGCGAACACGTTATTTAAGTCATGGGCAATACCACTGGCAAGGGTTCCAATACTTTCTAACCGTTGGTTACGTAATAGCTGCCCTTCCAAAATTTTCTTTTGAGTTATATCAGTATTAACAACTAGAATTGAAGGACTAGAGTGTTCAAACTCACTTACTAAAGACCAACCACTTTCCACAAGAATATCTTGACCGTTGGTAGTTTTTTGCTGTAGTTCACCTTGCCAAATACCATTTTAAATTACAGCATTGAGTGCTATTTGCCATTGTGTTTGCTTTTCTTGGCAGAATTTTGATGTCTGTTTACCAATGGCTTGATTTTTCTCCCAACCGTATAATTTAGCTGCTGCTTGATTCCAGAACAAAATATGTGTGGTTAAGTCTTGAACAAAAATAGCATCGGTTACCACATCTAACAAAGCTGCTTGTGCTTTAATTGTTTGTTGTGCCTTTTTCCTTTCTAAGGCGTGGGGGATAGAACGTTCTAAAGGTGGGTTTAATAAGCTTTTTTCCAGGTAATCAACTGCACCTGCTGTCATGGCTTGGGTATCTATTTCCCATTCTCCCTGTCCAGTTAAAACAATAATGGGATGGGAACAACCATTGCTAATAGCTGATTTCAGCAACTCTAAACCATTGCGTTCGCCTAAACGGTAATCTAGTAAATAAATATGATGTTGACAATTTGATATTGCTTGGAGAGCATCTTGGTAATTATCAACCCATTGGAATTGACACTCCAATACTTGAAATTCATCGCACCAATCACCGGTTAAAACATAATCATCCTCGTCATCATCAATTAGTAGGACTTTGATTTGACTGTTCTCCATGTCTCCCTCCCATTGCTTTTAAGGGTAGTTCCACAATTTCTAACCAGTACTTTTCGGTTGTCCCCATTACCTCTACTAAGGAAGCAAAGGTTACTGGCTTGATGATAAACGAGTTTGCACCTAAACCATATGTATAAGTAATATGGTCCTCAGAACTAGAAGTTGTCATCACAACTACGGGAATTTGTTTGAGTTTAGGATCGCCTTTAATCTCTTGTAAAGATTCTCTCCTATCCTTTCCTTTTTAGGCATATTTTAATCTAGCAAAATAAACCCTGGTCTCGGTGCTAATTGAGGGTTGGTATATGCACCCCGGTGGTATGAGTAGTCCATTAATTCTTCGCCATCGGTGACAATATTCAGATGATTCTGCAATCGACTTTCTGCTAAGGCTTCACGAATCAACATACAATCATCTTCATCGTCATCAGCCATTAAGATGGTCATCGTTGTTTGCCGGCCTTTCACTTTATCTTTTCTCCTTAATGGTTGTTGAATGGTTGTTGGTTGTTGTTAGTTTAAATTTAGTACGCCTGATGTTAATTAAAAAGACCTCTCTTTTATAAAGGTTTTTACCCGGATTTCTCACAAGTGAGAAAAAAACACTTGGATGAGCCAGATTTAGGATAAGGTGATTTATAAGAAAGAATTTACCAATGAAAGTAAGATGTAATGTTGATGAGTAAAAAAACAGGGGCAAGTATTTTGGAGTATGCTAGACCCAGCAGAGGAACCCAAATCATTAACAAGATCACAAACAAATAGAAGACTTGCGGTTGGCAGCATGGAAAATGAATGGAGTAGAACGTCGGGGCTTTCAAGCTCAGATGACGTTGAAATATTGCCAAGGTAGAGCAAGGTTCGCACAAACAGTATTCGGTTGGGGTAGAGAACATATAGAGTTAGGGTTAGGGGAAAAAAGAACAGGGATAATCTGTGTGGGATTACAATCAGCCTTTAGCACAGCAAAGCGTTGCCAGGAGAAACAACCTCTTCTGTTGTGGCATTATCCCTGGGACAAATTGCACAATCTGATTCTCAACAAGACCCAACATTTAAAACTTCCTTAGCCTATACCCGGTTAACAGCAACATCCGCACTAGAAAAACTCAAAGAACAGGGATTTAGCCAGGAGCAATTGCCTTGCGCCAGTACAATGGCACAAGTATTGAATAGAATAGGCTATGGTCTTCGTAAAGTAGTAAAACCCAAACCTCAAAAAAAATTCCACAAACGGATGATATCTTCAACAACATCAAAGAATTTGAGCCCCAATCAACAAACAAGCCTCAAAGTCAAACGACTAAGCATACATTGCAAAGCTACCGTTAATATCGGGGGTTATTCTCGTGGTGGAAAAACCAGAGGAGACAATCAAGCAGAGGAGCATCATATGGGATGCACAGAAAAATATACTCCCTGTGGGATTCTTGATGAAGATAGTGGGCAATTATTGTATATTAACTTTGGTAGTTCTTCTTATAAAACCAGGGATTTTATTGTTGATACTCTAATTCAATGGTGGAAGACAATGACACCAGAACAAAAGCAGGATACCGAACTGATACAAATAAAAGTTGATAATGGTCC
>CBZS010000647.1 GCA_000613065.1 Richelia intracellularis
TACGTACCAGATTATTAAAAAATCCCCGTGCTGCACAAATTTTATCTCAACTAAAATGGTTTCAGGAGAGACGACTGCAAATACACGCACAAGTTGTAGTGTGTCCTGGTATTAATGATGGTAAACACTTAGAGCAAACCATCCGAGATTTAGCATCATTCCATACAAATGAAATACCTGCGGTTGCTTCTGTGGCAGTGGTACCAGTGGGTTTAACCAGGTTTCGTCCCCAAGAGGATGCATTAATCCCTGTAACTAGAGAAAAAGGGTTAGAAGTAATTGACCAAGTGCAAACGCTACAGCAAGAATTTCGCCGAAAATTAGGTTCTACTTGCGTTTGGCTGGCAGATGAATGGTTTTTAATCGCAGGTGAAGATCTACCATGCGAATCTGAATATGAAGATTATCCCCAAATAGATAATGGTGTGGGTTCCATTCGCTTATTTATCAAGCAATTTATGGAAGTTAGCGACCGCTTACTCCCACAGCAAGTTCCACCCCGAAAATTGACTTGGGTAGTTGGCAATGCTGTGGAGAAGGTTTTTCAGCCCATAGTGGAACGGTTGAATCAAGTTTCTGGCTTAGATGTAAAGATGCACGCTTTATCAAGTGATTATTGGGGGCAAAATATAACTGTTACGGGTTTGCTCACTGGTCATGATTTAATTACTAAGTTACAAGGGAATAATTTAGGAGAAGGAATCATACTACCATCAGTGATGCTCAAACATGGAGAGTTGGTACTTTTAGATGATACCAATGTTGAAGAAGTGTCACGCCAGTTGCATACACCAATATTTCCAGTTGCAGGGGTAGAAGAATTGGTGAAAACTTGTATTTATCCCTTAAAAATAAAATAAATATCAATTACAAAATTTGTTTATAGATTTTTCTTTGGTACGGCAAAAACATTAAAAACTTTTGTGTCTATTTTTTAGCAGCAAAAGTCAGAAAATAAAATCTTTCATAATTGACACATCAAAATGACTGACACATTTAGGAGATAATAGTGATCAGCCAGAAAATTAAGTGTAAAAGTCAAATAACGAAACTTGGAAAAACAGGGCTATTAATTGGTAAGTTACAGTTGTTCATAGGGCTATTAATTGGTAAGTTACAGTTGTTCATGCTGAGTTTTTGTCATCTTTTACCAGCATCAGCCAGAGAAACGAAACCAGTATTAAGCATCATTCAAACTCCTGAAAACACCCAGCAATGGCAAGGAATTAGTAAACGTTTACAAGCTGCTGGAGTGAAATATTGTGTTATTCCCCTGAATGCAATTAATAGTATGGCCGATTGGGGCGATCGCAATATTGTATTTCTACCCAATGTGGAAACTTTAAGACCAAGTCAAGCCATCGCTTTAGAAGCATGGATGAGTAAAGGGGTAAGGGTAATTGCTAGTGGTCCGACGGCTAGCTTATCTTCCCCTGGAGTCAGGGAATTAATGCAGTCTTTATTAGGTGGTTATTGGGGATTTAGTTTAGAACAGCCCCAAAACATAGCGCGAGCAGAGGTGAAAACACAGCAGTGGGCAAATGATAGGGGTTTATTTGGTAAAGTTAGCGGGGGTGTAATTATTCCTAATAAAGTTACAGGTGCAGCCGCCGTAGTTTGGAACTCCCAAAATAAAGCTCCGGTAGTTGCAACAGAACGCTCGACATTTTTAGGATAGCGATGGGGGTGGATAAGCTAGCACCGGTGGATTTGGATACTGCTTGGTTACAAGCTACTCTCAAACGGAATGAAATTGGGGGTCGAAGTTTTCCCAGGAGAGTTGCTGGTGCTAATAATAAATATTCTCAGCAGTTAGCAACTTTAGCTACTTCATCAAAGCCAAGCTCTAATCTAGAGAAACGGCAACCTAGGGTTGATAAAATTACTGATACGAATAGCAAAAAAAAGTAACTTACCACTATCTTCAAAACGTAGGCGTAGCATATCACCAAAAAGAACAGCCGTAGCCCCTATCTCTGCATCTAAATCCCCATATAAATCGGATCAAGCGATCGATAAATTACAAGAAAGGGTAGGTTTGGATGTAATTCCTAATTCTCGAGCCCCCATTAGTTCTAAAGAATTATTTACCCTGCAATGGGAACTTAAAAATTTGATTGGCAGGGTAGAAAGTGCCCACCTACCAGCTTTAGCGAATAACTCTGCTGGAATCGCTGGAGATATCGGCAATAACCCCATATATGCCAAGGCACAGCCAGTCAGGTTTGCATCGGTGAAAACCGAATTTATGTCATCCAACACTCAAAAGTCTTTATTCTGGGCAAAACAAGTAGCTAATAATTTACCTCAATTAGTTGCCCGCAGACAGCATGCTCAAGCGCGACGACAGTGGGTTAAGGCAAAAATATCCCTACTCAGGAAATTTCCCCTAGATAAACGATTAGCACAGCCAGAAATTCGGGCAATGTGGTTAGATCGGGGAACCATCGTCAAAGCGAAAAGTCAACAAGGATTAGCTAAGGTTTTTGATCGCATGGCTGAATCCGGGATTAACACCGTATTTTTTGAAACAGTTAATTCCAGTTACACCATTTATCCCAGTAAAGTTGCTAAGTTGCTCCCCAACAAAATCCACTAGTACGTGCCTGGGACCCCCTAGCATCGGCTGTCAAACTGGGTAAAGCTAGGAGTATGGAAGTACACGCTTGGGTTTGGGTATTTGGCGCAGGTAATAGCAAACAGAATGAATTACTGAATCTCCCTACAAGTTATCCAGGACCAGTACTTGCATTAAATCCCACTTGGGCAAACTGCGATCAGAAAGGTAATATTACCCCATTAGGTCAAACTAAGCCATTTTTTGACCATGGCAACCCCCAAGTACAGAAGTATCTCCTTAATTTATATGAAGAGATTGTCACTCGGTATCAAGTGCATGGGTTGCAGTTAGATTACATTCGCTATCCTTTCCAAGATCCAGCCAGGGGAAGGGTATAGGGTTATGGAGCTGCATCTAGGTCTAAATTTAGACAATTAACAGGGCTAGATACGATTAATATTAGACCTAGGCAAAGGCAGATGTGGCAAAAATGGACAAAATTTCGTACTCAGCAAGTAGATAATTTTGTAGCTCAAGTTTCAGAAAGATTACGTAATAAACGTCCAAACCTGATTATCTCCGTCGCTGTGTTTCCCCTACCAAAAAAAGAGAGGATTTAAAAGCTGCAACAGGATTGGGAAGTGTGGGCAAAACGGGGTGATGTAGATATGATTGTCCCCATGACCTATGCTTTAGATACCATTGGTTTTCAGCGATTAGCTAAAGCTTGGGTAGCTGCAAGTAGATTAGGCTCTAGTTTCTGGCGTTGCATAAGTGCGGGATGAATTAGCATTTGAAACCATTGAGAAATCGTTAAAAATTTAGTAAAATCATGCAGCATTTATGCAACGCCTAGTTTCTTAGTACCAGGAATTAGCCTACTTCCCTTGCCTACCTTGGGGGCGGTGGATCAAATCCAGTTGGTGAGAGATTTACCAGTCAATGGTTATGCCTTGTTTCCTACAGAGAACCTACACGGTGAGTTACAACAAGTTATTATCAGTACTCAAGGAATAGCTAATAACAAAAAAGAACCCATTGCTTATCGTCAGCCATTTGCTACCGCATCTATCCGCTATGCTAATTTCCAGAAAGAATGGCAATTGGTAGAACAAAAGCAAAAATAAAATGTATCTGCGAATAAATTGTCAGATTTTAAAGCGAAAGCAAAGAGCCTAGAGAGTATTTTGAATAAGTTAGCAGCAGAGCCGAAACTATATAGTCTTGCTTCGGCTCTGCTGCTAACTTAGCTCGTTTTCAGTCTTTATTTGGGATATGCATGCAAGACCATTCACAGAATAACCCCTATCAAGTTAGGGTATGGGAAAATCGCCTAATTGCCATAGATAAACTGTTGCATTATGGCGAAAGGGTAGAATTCCGTAGATAACGTGTGTGTTTATTGTTCCCAAGTAAAGCGATTAGTCTCATCGATGTTTGCGTACTGGACTTGATTGCTTAGAAAAATCTTGCTAGCGAAAATAAGTAAAATTTCGGTATCATACACCAATGAATGAAAAGAGGTATGGAATTTCTATGTCAAGCCCCAGTTTTAAGGAAATTATCCTGATAAGAAAGTGGTCAGTTTACATCTGAAATGTCGAGAATAGGCAAAAATTGACTCACATTTTGATAAAATCCGCAATCATACGTGGTTTAAAACATTGATTCAAGGATAAATGTTATTTATCCTTGAATCGTATGCGGATACCATAAATATTACTAAAATTTCTATAAGTTTTATGCCAATAATTGATTATTGTGTAATAATAGGATTCGAGATTTAATTCGGCGACTGCGTTTGTTTTCAGTATTGATAGGTATTTCTCCTTTTGGTATTCCACAGACTATCTCCGAAATCTACATCTCTACAAAACTATGATTTTGGAGAAAATACATGTCCATTTATATAGGTAATCTTTCCTACGAGGTTACGGAAGAAGATTTAAGATCTGTATTCGCAGAATACGGCTCTGTAAAGAGAGTTCAGGTTCCCACTGATCGTGAAACAGGTCGTATGCGCGGATTTGCCTTTGTAGAAATGGATAGTGAAGATGAAGAAGCCGCAGCCATTGGAGCACTAGATGGTGCTGAATGGATGGGGCGTGACTTAAAAGTAAATAAAGCTAAACCCAGAGAAAATAGAAACTTTAATTCTAACCGCAGGAACAACCGCGGCTATTAAGTTTTTACATAACATATAGTAGTGATGAGTTTTGCCTAAATCTATAAGTTTATTCGTCTAAGCACTTCCTACAATTTTATTATTAATTAGCTTCAGTATTAGTACTGAAGCTATACTTTTATAACTGAATTCTGCTGAATGACTTTACAGTCTTTTATTTGTGACGTAATTTAATAGCCTGGGGGCAAGCATTCACTAGTATGAACTTCAAGCACAAATTATATTGAATTCATGAAAATAGCCATAGTAGTGTCGAGAAAAATTGCATTATGATAAAGCTCCTGAAAATATAGACTCCTGATTAGTCAATTTTTATTATTCGCATATGACACTCTATTGTGTACTCAGCTTATTTCATAATATTTATATTTGCACTTAATATATAGTAAATACTCCATTCTTATAAACTCTTATTTGATGATCAAGTTAAAAATTTTGACTGTTAATACAACGGAATAAATGTACTAAAAATTATTACGGGCACCTCGATTAATCAAGTCTTAGGTAATCTGAGGGGCTTCGAAGAACTACAAGAAAGTGAAGTTGGGCCAAAAATAGCTCAACCGGAACTATTTATAGTTGAAATCTGGCTCAGTAGAGCCAATTTAGAACCAATTATCCCACAGCTTTAGGATTTTTATTCTCCCAAAATCCATAACGTTTGAAGTTGTAGACTAAATTATTCACTCCAATAGTCGCCTTGACTGACTCCTTACCAATGGAACCCATTAACTTGCTTCCCATTTCATTAACCCAGTGACCAAAAACCTGTTTCACCTTAGCTTTGACTTGAGAACGCTCTCGATAATCTTCTTTTTGTTTTGCAGTCAATGGATGATTGTGGTAGGCTCGTTCATGAATGTGACTGAGGAATTGTAAAATCTGTAGAATCCATTCAATAGATTCACTACGATAGGCAGTATCTGCCCAAACCTCTTCCCCCTGGTTTTGCTCATCCAACAGTGCCCCTAACACTTGGGAATCATGCACTGAGGCATCCGTGACTTGATAGCGACGAATAAAACCATACTCCACATCGATACTGATGTGGTTTTTATAACCAAAGGAACTCTGACCATTCTTTTTTCTCCAGGGATCATCTGTATCCTTCTAGGACAAGCGTTGATACTTTTGCTGCCAACTTTCGGGAATTTCTTCTAGGGCAAGTTTTTGCTTCTCTTCCTTAGTATTATGCTGCTTGGGAACTGGAATCAATGTGCCATCTACTATTTGACCCTCCTTAGCTTGGTAGCCTTGATGTCTCAGGTCGTTATCAAATTGCTCAAACAGTTCTTTAATAAGACCCTGCTGCTTCAACTGCTGCCGAAAGAACCAAACTGTAGTTGCATCTGGTACTGGTTCTGCTAGCCCCAAGCCCAAAAATATCATGAACGATAGTCGGTTATTGACCTGGTAGTCCAGTTCTTCATCACTGATGTAGTACAGTTGTTGCAGCACAAGCATTTTGAAGATGACTATTGCATCTATGGGCTTTCGCCCAGCATTATTTTTTCTAGCCTTGTCATGCACTTGTTCTAAAATCGGACGAAATTATGACCACGGCATGGTCTCGTCTAACTTCATCAACAGGGTCTTCTTGCTTTCTAACTTCTGGTATCCCTGTTCAAGTTCCCCGACTGTTTTTTATTCCATGGCGATTCAACCCCAGCTTCTGCTCTCCCTATACTCTCATCTCGCGAGCTACTTGCTCCATTTCTCGAGGTGCCCTATTCTAACTAACCCCGGACATATAGCCGACAATGATACCCTTTTTGTCGGAACTATCCGTACAACTTTCCGTTTTTAGACAATATGAATTTTCGGTCAGAAAGAAGGAAATCTACTCTGACTATATCCCACTAATATCGTTTTGTTAATCCAAATATGGATTGTTGCAAGAGACAAAAAAGCATCAAAGCAAGCTGAAATTCTTTCCCATCTGACAACAAGACGACGATATTTTTTTTAACCATGGGAAACAACGTTCTTGTTGAAAACGTGGGACGGAAATTTTAATGGGTCTGCCCTTGTTCTTCTTCGTCTTCCAAACCCCCTTGGGCCATTGGGGCCTAATACCACGTCAACGTAAAGCAGCGCGCTTATCCTTAGAATCGTAGCCTTTGTCAGCAGCAACCACTTTCAGGGGTTTACGGGGTCTACCGCGTTTGTTGGTCTTAACCTTTACACTGTCTAGAAGTGTTATCACCTGATCTGTTTCACTACCATTGGCAGGTGTGGTGGGATTGGATAAAGGCATTCCTGAGCCTTCAGTAAGATTGTGTATTAAAATACCCTTTCCTTCTCCACCGTAAGCAACACCATTACCACCGCCCTTTACAGGGGTAAAAATACCCGTCCACCACGGCATAACTCCAGTTGATTAACCCTTTCTCTTGTCCAATTCCCAATATTCGTGCTTGTAAAGTCTCTAACCTATCGTCCAACTGCCAACGTTTGAGCCATCGATGTGCAGAGCTGTTTGATGCCCATATTTATCCTTTTGGAACGTCACACCAAGGACACCCTGTTCTCAATATATACAGTAAGGTATTGAGTACATAACGAAATGAAGAATGTGGCATTCCTCGTTCGCGTTTTTCTGGCGGTTTCGGAAAAATATCCTCAAACAAAGACCACTCCAAATTACTCAGTCCTTCAAAACGTCCAGCCATCAGATGATATAACCCCTCTTACTCAACAGGCATATTATCACCTTCTGTTTTTAGTGGGATAATATGCCTATTTTTTTGTGATTTTTTCGAGTGTAAAATGTCCATACAACATCTGTGATAATACTTTCTTCTTTACTGTGGTAGGGAAAACAGCTTGGAGAGAGGCTCCACATTAAAATCAAAGCAGAGCCTCCCGCCATAGTTAGCAAAGTAGAACGCCAAAGTAGAACTTTGACACGATAATTACAATCACACAGATGATAAAAGTAATTTTTATTGGGACTACCTCTTGCCTTTTCGTATAGCGAGTTAAAATACTGGCAGAAGAAAATTCAGTAACAATTTTTAGTCTGTAATGACTCATTCTCAGGATATTGCAACCTTAGCTCAGTGGATGGCAGCGGATTTCAGCAATCAACAACAAGCTTTTGACAATCCTCCTTTATTTGCTCATATTCGAGTATGCATTCGTCCCCTACCTTGGGACTTTTTATCTGGGGTCAGTTTATTTCTAGAACAAGCTTATGACTATATGTTGACTCGGCCTTATCGTTTGCGAGTGATGAAGCTTATTCCCACAAATGAAAATATAGTTATCGAACACTATACCCTCAAATCAGAGGAAAAATTTTATGGCGCATCCCGCGATAAGGAACGCCTAAAAAGTATCACCACCGATGACTTAGAAAAAATGCCAGGATGTAACATGATTGTGGAATGGACTGGTAGTAGTTTTAAGGGAAGCGTGGAACCTGGTAAGGAATGTATTGTAGTCCGTGATGGGAAAAAAACCTATCTTGATAATGAATTTGAAATTGATGCAGAAAAATTTCTCAGCTTAGATAGGGGAAGAGACATGGAAACAGATTTACACGCTTGGGGTTCTATTGCTGGGGAATTTCATTTTTCATGTTGTGAGAGTTTTGCCCATGAGGTTGAGATTAAGTAAACTACTCAATGCTCTAGGGACACTAAGATAGGGAGATTACTTTAGTATTTTTAGCATTTAAAGCAAACAATAGTTGACATATATTCTCAATTTATTCTATAGTTTTCTCAGTGTTCTCCTCTCTTTAAGGATCGGCAGACGGGATCAGTCAGCACTTGCAGGCTTGTCCCTCTTTTTTTTGTCAAATTTTTGGGGTGAAATACATCTAAAATCTAAAATTAATTAACTGAGGGCAACCGATAAATGTTAACTGTTAACTGGTAACAGAATTATGGCTCCATGCAGCAAATACCTCATCCAGCAAAAGCAAAAGTTAGTCAAAAGTTAGATGCGATCATAATTGCTTCGGGAATTGGTGCGTTAGTCACAGCAAGTCAGCTAGCAGCAAAAGGTGCCAAGGTATTGGTATTGGAAAGATACTTGATTCCTGGTGGAAGTGCTGGCAGTTTTGAGCGTCAAGGCTATCGTTTTGATGTGGGGGAATCAATGATATTTGGGTTTGGTAGCCAGGTTACTACCAACCTTCTTACTCGTGCTTTACAGGGTGTGAATATGACCTTGGAAACTATACCTGATTCGGTACAAATTCACTACCATGTTCCCAATGGTTTAGATCTAAAAGTTGATAGCAACTACGATCAATTTATGCAAAATATAACTAAGTATTTTCCCCATGAGAAGCAAGGAATACATCGCTTTTATGATGAGTGTTGGCGAGTATTTAACTGTCTCAATAGCATAGAATTGTTGTCTCTGGAAGAACCCGAGTATTTCTTTCGAGTATTTTTACAAAACCCCTTGTCTTGGCTGGGTTTAGCGAAATATTTACGTTCCAATGTGGGGGATATAGCCAAACGCGACATTAAACCCGGATTTCTCACCAAGATTGAAAAAAGAGGGGTCTAAAACTGGCAATATGTATGTATATTGCAAAATAATCTCAGCAGTTTAAAGGATGACCCCAAATAAAAATCATCAGATACCGGAACAGTTTGTATTTGGACAGGTAAAGTCATCTCCAGTTGTAGTCAATTTAAAAGGAGAGCCTGTAACATCGGATGCAGAGTTAACATTAATTGCGGAACTAGACAGAAAAAGAGAAATAACATCACGATTTGCAAGATGTTTCAAAGATTACCGAGACCCCAATAAAGTTTTATATCCAGTTCATAACTTAATTGCACAAAGCAAAGGATATATATATGGCTTAATCATTGGGTATGAAGAAATAAAAAATGATCATGAAATTCTACGTCACGATCCAATATTCGCACTTGCGGTAGGAAAGCTTATTCACTTAGAGGATGTTTTAAAAGTCGAAGTGAGTTACAAATCATGCAAGTCCCCTGACCATGATACGTATCATTGCAATATAAATTAAAGTCTCAGAAGTTTCAGGTAACCTTTGATAGTCCTTACTTAATCTTCTACACCAATTGAGCCACCCGAAAGTTAGTTCTACAACCCAACGTTTTAGTAAAAGGGTAAAACCCTTGTTTCCTAAGGGTCTGAGAACCACTTCCACAATCCAACGAAAAACATCGATTATCCAGTGGGCAAAATCTTACCCCCGATATCCTCCATCCATCCAGATAGTGTGCAGTCTTTTAACTTTATCTTTCATCTGATAAACCTGCCAGAACGTGCACGTTTAGTTTAGCCCCTGCACGTTCTGGCACACTTGCAGAAGTAACCAAGACTCGCAAAACTAGCCCTAACAAGTCAACCGTAATAAATAGCTTACGTCCATGTATTTGTTTTCCTGCCTCGAAACCAACATTCGTACAAATCATGGTTGCGGTTTCAACTGATTGACTATCAAAGCCTACTTCCCATGGACTTTGTTCTCGACTGGCTGCTACCCGAACCCATTGATATAGTTTGTCATGAACCAGAAGCCAAGTACGGTCTTTGCCCCATCTTCTGAAATAGCCATAGACTGTAGACCAAGGTGGTAAATCTCCTGGTAATGCCCGTCATGTTCATCCTTGACACAGTACGTATAAAATCGCGTTTACTACTGGGTACATACATGTTGTTGTACGTGGACGACCACCTGGTTTTGCCTCTGGTAACAGCTGTGGGATTAACTCCCACTGTTCCCACGTTAAATTGCTAGGATAATTCTTAGTCATTTGCTCACGGGGTGCTGTTTTCTATAATTCTCAGCATATGCCTTGTGAGCTTTTTTATGATACCTCCCACCTTTTAAAACATCCTCTTAGAACAAGAATTAACGACTTTGGCGGGGAAAATCACCTTAAATCGTCTCGAACATTGTCCAGAAGACGTATCTTCAATAAAAAATAGTCGGTATTATCGTATTGACTATGATGCTAAGGCGATAAAAACACTTTTAGTTGAGCTATTTTTAGAATCTTATCATCAGCCACCGCGACAGATAATAAATTTAGATGTGACGGATGATTTAGTTCATGCTCATCAAGAAGAAACATTCTTTAATCCGTATTACAAAGGATATTGTTATGATCCCCTTTATATTTTTTGTGGTAAACATTTACTTGCTGCAAAACTTCGTGCATCCAACTTAGACCCGGCAGCATCGGGGTTAGAAGAATTACAAAGAGTAATAAAAATAATACGCTGTCTATGGAAAAAGGTGAAAATTATTATCCGTGGGGATAGTCCTTATTCCAGAGAAGAGATAATGGCTTGGTTTGAAGATGAAACTGATATAGCGCTCTCTGATTTAAGTATATTTAAATTTGAATGTATTTTATATATCTTTTCTATACTCGGTTTTTACTTCGTAGTCCTTGTCATCTGCAAGGAATTTGAGAATGTGGCAATTAATCTGAAGTTCCACCGGAGCATATGTACTAAACAGACCTTAAAGCTTTAACCTTTAAAAGCTTGAGGGTTTTTACAGAAAAGACATGTACCCATGTAATTAAACATTTACTTAATATTCTGAGGGAAGAAAATTGTGCAGGTGATAGTACATTTCACGGACAGGGGTTAAATGCGGTGGCGTTTTCCGGGTTTGCCTGTGCCCATAGGATTCGTGTCGATTTAGGGCTCGATAGAGGATAAACTCCCATAAATTAATGATACCTTCGCCAAATAATTCTTAGTGTAATTGAAATAAAACTTATATTTTTCCAGCTATGAACTTGACAAATACGAGAAATCAGCAGTGTTAACTAAAGATGGATAGGGGGAAATTGACGCATTATTATAGTTAATACACTAAAATACTTCTAACAATCATTTACAACTCTTAAAATTATGAGGTCTAGATTAATGATTGGAGATTCTATATATGTGCTCACCATATCGAATTGGTTTTCTAGGTAAACATTTCATTTACTAGGGTTTACAACGAAACATTGAGAGAAACAGGCTTCGTCAATTGATGCATATGCTGCTATGAATACCAATAATAGAAATTTTGATAGCCGAAAACAGGAGAACGGGGGGTTGGCATTTCATCGCTGGAAACAAGACTTAAAAAATGACTTGATTGCTGGCTTATTAGTAATTATTCCTCTAGCTACTACAATCTGGCTGACAATCACGATCGCTATATGGGTGATTAATTTTCTGACTCAAATTCCCAAACAGCTGAATCCTTTTGATGGGATGCACCCAATTTTAGTTAACTTACTCAACTTAGTTGTGGGATTCGCAGTTCCCCTATTGAGTATTTTGATTATTGGCTTAATGGCTAGGAATATTGCTGGTCGTTGGTTGTTAGATGTAGGTGAGCGAATATTACAAGCGATTCCCCTAGCAGGGCAAGTTTACAAAACCCTCAAACAATTACTGGAAACCTTGCTTAAAGACTCTAATAATAAATTCCGGCGGGTAGTTTTGTTAGAGTATCCCAGGCATGGTATATGGTCGATCGCTTTTGTCACAGGTTCCATCAGTTCCGAGATCAAAGCCAAATTATCTGGTTCCATGGTGAGTGTGTTTATTCCTACCACCCCCAATCCAACAACTGGATGGTATGCAGTAGTGCCAGAAAATGAGGTGGTAAACCTATCCATGTCCATCGAAGATGCTCTCAAAATAGTGGTTTCTGGCGGTATTGTAGCTCCCAATAGCACCCTCTCACCTTTGGCAATGAGTCAAGAATACGCTGTGGAAATACCTACATTGGAAGTTAAGCGAAAAACTATGCCTATCGAAGAAGGAAAAGGGTTTTAAAGTCTTATCTATATGCTTTTTCCCTGGTTCAATGAAGTATTTAGATATTGAACCCAGCTTTGAGAATACATCAAAAATCTAAGTAATTGCGCCAATTTATCCCTAAATGCATTAATATCAATTTTTGACTCTGGCAATCTTAGTATCCTCTCACCCTCAACTTCATACCCTTATGCAACCCCGTAAACCCAGGCAAATCGCCCGTGAATTAGCACTTTTAAGCCTCTCTCAAATACCTGCAAATCCTAAGAAACTTACAGCAGAAGAATTGCCAAAATTGGTACTAGCGGCAGTTCGGACTTTAACATCTGAGGTGCAAGAAACATTAGATCATGCTACTGCTGAACTGCAACGTAGTAACGCCCGTCTGTTAAGCAGTCAAACTCGTGCTATTGATCTAAATACTTCCAGAGGTATGTTGCAAGAAGCTGTTATCTATACTCAAACAGCAATTAATGAATTAGGTGCAGCTGTAGAATTTCCAGAGCTAATTCAGTTAGCTAATCAAGATAAGGAAGTGGGCAGATATGCGGTTGAAATTATCCGCACTATTAATGAACAGCGAACAACTATAGATGAAAAGATAGCCTCAGCTTTAGTAGATTGGCAAGTTAACCGTCTAGCACAAATAGACCGAGATATTTTACGGATCGCCGTAGTAGAAATGATGTTTCTTGATACCCCTGATAAAGTGGCAATTAATGAAGCTGTGGAATTAGCTAAACGCTACAGTGGGGATGATGGACATCGCTTTATCAATGGAGTTTTGCGCCGGGTTACGGAACAGGAACAGGCAGTATAAGCATAAAATATGATTAAAATATGATTCAGTACTAGGGAATCTAGATGAATGCTAAGTTGTGAGTTGAGCGTTGGGAGGACTCAGTTTTTTAACCCCAAGGTGGAGTTAAAGGAGTGATTCAACTCATAACTAAACCGCTCCTCATTTGTTAACTGATAAAACAACTCATAAATTTAGCTGCAATGGCTTTTAATTGGTTTAACCGTCAAAATAAAGATTCTGCTACTAATACTGATGCAGAATTAAAGGAAAAAGATACTCCTGCTGTAAGTGAATCTGCTTCCGAAATTGAAGAATCTTCTAGCACCACAACTACACCAGAAATATCAACAGACTTATTGGCATTTGCCAAAGCAGCTTATAAAAATATTCAAGAGAAACAAGAACCTCAGCTCACAACGGATGAGGTACAGGACGAGCCATCTTCCCCCGCAACTGAAGAAGCAGATGCAGAAGAATTAACAGTTGAATCTACAACACATACCCAGGAATCAATCGAAGTAGCTCAGAGCCCCCAAGAGATTGTGAGTACAGAAGCGGTGGAGTCAACTTTAGTCGAACCTAAGACTCCTTCTGCAAGTATTAATAGTGAAGATGAAACTCAAGCAACCAGCCAAGAAGAGGCAGAACCAACCCCTACAAACCTATCTTTCCTAGAAAGAGCTGCTGCCGAACGTGGGGCGAAGCAAGAAAGATTAATTGCCAGTGCCATCGAAATAAAAGAGCCAGAGAAACCACAAACCAGTGAAAGTGTTCCAACAGAAGAAATTCCTCTCATAGACTTTGATGATGGGTTTATTTGGTCTACAGAAGTACTAGCAGCTCAAGGAAGACGGGCAGATGATATTTCCATAGAAGAAATTACTTGGCTCAAACGACTCCGTCAAGGCTTAGATAAAACCCGTCGTAACATTGTTAACCAGTTAAAATCTATTGTAGGCCAAGGTCCCCTCAATCAAGCCGCAGTGGACGAAATTGAGGCTGCTCTGTTGCAAGCTGATGTAGGGGTGGAAGCCACAGATCATATTATCGATGCTCTCCAGCAAAAATTAAAAGAACAAGCACTACCACCGGAAGAAGGGATCGCTTATCTAAAGAAAATCCTCCGGGACATGCTCAATAAACCCTTGGAAGAATCGGGTAACTATTCTTTATCCTTAAAAAGAGACAGTCTCAATATTTGGTTAATGACTGGGGTAAATGGTGCAGGAAAAACTACCACCATTGGTAAATTAGCTCATCTTGCCCAAAAATCTGGTTATAACTGTTTGATTGGAGCCGCTGATACCTTTCGAGCTGCAGCGGTGGAACAAGTCAAGATATGGGGAGTGAGAAGTGGTGTCGAAGTAATCGCTAACCCTGGTAAAAATACTGATCCAGCAGCCGTGGTATTTGACGCGATCGCTGCTGCGGAATCACGCTGTACGGAATTACTTTTAGTTGATACTGCTGGGCGCTTACAAAACAAGAAAAATCTTATGGAGGAACTCAGCAAAGTCCGCCGAATTATTAATAAAAAAGCCCCTGATGCCAAAGTAGAATCTTTATTAGTACTAGATGCTACCCTGGGGCAAAATGGTTTGCGACAAGCAGAAGTGTTTTCACAAGCTGCTCAGTTAAGTGGCGTAGTCTTAACAAAATTGGATAGTACTGCTCGAGGGGGAGTCGCCCTAGCCGTAGTGCAACAACTGGGTTTACCAATTCGCTTTATTGGTGCGGGGGAAGGTATTGAGGATTTACGCCCATTCTCCAGCTATGAGTTTGTTGAAGCTCTTTTGAGTGGTTAATTAACTCAGATGAAGGAGGGATAACATGATGCTATTTCAATTTTAAGGATTTATTTGTATCCCCCTGTATCTCGGTCCCACAGTTCTGTCAAGCACTATAAAAGTCTATGGCTAACAAAAATAAGTTGGCAAAATGATTAATTTCTCCCATTTATAACAACTAAGCTTTGCTAAGATTTCACTCCGGTAGTATTTTCTCTGGTTCAATTCAACATAACCCAAAAATCGTATTGATAAACATTGAGTTAACCGAGGGAAGCTTACTTAAAGCTAAGACCTTAACTTTACAGAGGAGAAGTGAAATAAAACCAAATCTAAGCCAATTTTGTATTTCAGCCTTTACTCAAAGATATTGCGTTATACTATTTTTTATGAAGTCGCATATAAATAGTAAGAATATATAAGCTTTTAACCCCATGAATTATGTGCAGTATCACATGAAAATGGTATTATGTGTACTAATCATTCATGGCGAAATAATTAGCTTGGGTCATTTCTCATGTAAGGAGAATTAAAACACGTATCATCAACTAGATTATGTGTATTTAGCATCAAGGAGTTATACCCCTCACATACAATTTACCTCATAGGTAAAACCCCTAAAGCGATTATGTGACAAGAGTTTTATGCACATCTTGACAAAGCATCTCCCTATGTAGTAATTTTGCTGCCTAAAGATATATAATTTCGTAATTGAGTTAATCAAATTACGAAATTATATTTGTGAGCTCTGACTTTTTATGTATATTAAGGCTCAAAAGCCTGTAAAGCGAGCAATTTAGCTTACGTTAATTGCTGTTAAATCAACCGAATTGACATCCTACTAACCTAAATGTGAATCAGAATTTTTGGTGAATCAATTCTTCCTAATCACATTCAACAGAGGAAATGGCCAGATCTTTTTTAGAAAAGATTACGTCTTTCCACACTTGCAAAATAAATAAACTTGTCCCAGTATTGTTTAGCTATCTTCTCCATTCAGGGTTGATTAGCCATCTTCCTAGTTAGCGATATTAAGAGCAAAAATACCAGTGCCAGTGTCCCAAGTGCCATCTCAACCCACTGATAGCAATAGTAACGGTACTAATGATGTGACTCCCATTGTCGCACTCAAAGAGTTGGTGGCGCGACTACACCGGGAACAGAATAAAATCCAGGACTTGCTGAGCTCCTTAGGATTTGCCTTAAGAAGTTTTAATAATTTAAATCAATTCCTAGAACTAATCCCGCTCATGGCTACTAGGGTAACAGACGCAGATGGTAGTGCCCTATTTCTCTACAAACCTAATGGCCAAGTAAGATTAGAACAATTACATTGGCAAGACAGTCGTCAAAGGAAAAATATTCGGAAAGCTTTAGAAACTGCCAGCAGTAAGATTAAGTTTTTGCCCAATAGTAATAATACTCCTAGCTCTAACTCTACTGGTATTCTATATGACCAGATGCATCATTACTTGGGACCAGATATGCAAATATTTGGGACTGCGATTTTAGTTAAGCACCACGAAAGAGGTTGGCTTTATGTCTTAAGTAGCGATCCCGATTACAGTTGGACTGAGACGCGACAAAAGCTAGTACGTTTAGTGGCAGATCAAACTGCAGTCGCCATTGAGAATGATGAATTAGCTGTAGAGTTACGAAAGAAAGAACGCTTAGATCAAGAATTAGAGATTGGAGCCGAAATTCAACGGCGATTATTACCGCGTCAATGCCCTTCAATTCCAAGTATTACCATTGCAGCCCGTTGTAAGCCAGCTAATCGGGTAGGTGGAGACTATTATGATTTTATTCCTACCAATCACAATCAGATGCAATCTACCCTTTCTAGGAATGGGGATAGGGAACGATGGGCATTGGTGATTGGAGACGTTATGGGCAAAGGAGTCCCAGCAGGACTTATTATGACTATGATGCGGGGTATGTTAAGAGGTGAGGTCTTACACAGTCATACCCCCGCCAGAATTCTGCAAAATCTTAATCGAGTCATGTATGCGGATTTGGAAAACTCCCATCGTTTTGTGACTCTCTTTTATTCCGAGTATGATCCTCAGAGCCGAACCTTATACTATAGCAATGCGGCTCACAATCCGCCTCTATGGTGGCATGCTAGTACTAAAACAGTTAGCCGTTTGGATACCTTGGGGATGCTGATTGGTTTAGATGTGCAAAGCCAATACGAGGATGCTCAGGCGCATTTAGAACCAGGAGATACAATTATCTATTATACAGATGGATTAACAGATGCGGCGGCGGCAGGCGGCGCCCGCTTTGATGAAGAAAATTTGATTTCCCACTTTAGTGTTGCCTGTAGGTACTGTAGTAGTCCCCAGGAAATTTTAGATTATTTGTTCGACCAAGTTCATGAGTTTATCGGTGCAGATAAGCAAAATACTGATGATATGACGTTGGTTGTTTTACAAGTTAAGTCCTAAGGTAGGTATTGCGGACTACCACAAGAAATTCATGCATCCATTTTTCTCGAACTCTCGTGCCAAGGCTCTACCTCCAGTTCTGTTTTCCTTCTCATAGTCAAGGGACAAGTCGTTAATCAATCATCCATTGCTAAATCTTCATTTGTTAATGTTTGTTGGGGAATAGCAGCAATAATGGCATCAATAACCTTGGATACTGGTAAAATTTCAATACTAAGATCGGGGTATTTTTGTCCTTTAGGGACAATCGCTCGCTTAAATCCCAGTTTAGCCGCTTCTTTTAACCTTAATTCCATCTGGGATACAGAACGCACCTGTCCTCCTAATCCTACTTCCCCGATTAGTATCGTACCAGGATCGACAATGCGATCGCGGAAACTTGCTACCACCGCAATTGCTACCCCCAAATCTACTGCTGGTTCTTCTACATTTAATCCCCCAGCAGAAGCAACGTAGGAATCCAATTTAGACATGGGTATGCCTACCCGCTTTTCTAATACCGCTAAAATTTGTACCAACCGGCTGTAATCGACCCCAGTGGTTGAGCGTCGAGGAGAAGGATAACTCGTAGGGCTCACTAAAGCCTGTAACTCTACCACAATGGGACGAGTCCCTTCACAGGCTACTACAATTGCTGTCCCCGGTGCGGGATCGTCACGGTTGCCTAAGAACAATTCACTGGGATTAGGTACTTCCCTTAACCCATGCTCCACCATTTCGAAAATACCAATTTCATGGGTAGCTCCAAAACGATTTTTAACTGTCCGTAATAACCGATGGGAAGCAAAGCGATCGCCTTCAAAATACAACACTGTATCTACTAAGTGTTCTAATACTTTTGGTCCTGCGATCGCTCCCTCTTTAGTTACGTGTCCCACAATCAACATGGTAATGTCTTCATGCTTTGCCACCTTCATCAAAGCAGCAGTACATTCCCTTACCTGGGCAACAGAACCGGGAGCAGAAGTAAGATTCGGGAAGAAAATTGTTTGAATACTATCAATTACCGTCAAATTTGGTCGTAGAGATTCCATCTCCTTTAAAATTTCTTCCAAATTTGTTTCTGGTAACACATACAAACTGGACTCATGGGGAGTGATAGCTGTGGATTTTTCTGAAGATACCACAGCAGTTGATGAGTGGTGACTATTATTACCATTACTTTCCTCTGGGAAGGGCTCCGAGACCCCTAACCGAGATGCCCTTAATTTGATCTGCTGTCCCGACTCTTCTCCGGAAACATACAGAATCCGATAACTCTGTGCTAGTTGATTTGATACCTGCAAGAGTAAAGTAGATTTACCAATACCGGGATCGCCACCAATTAACACCATGGAACCGGGAACCACCCCACCTCCCAAAACCCGATCCAATTCCCCATAGCCGGAAGTCCAACGCAATAATTGGCGATCGCTAATTTGGTCAAACCTGACTGCTGCCCTGGGTTTAGCAGGTTTGTTATTAGATTTTTTCCCATGGGATGATTGCCAACCACTTACGATCCCACTGGGTAAATCAGTTGCTGAGTGAATAATCATCTGTTCTTCTAGACTGTTGTAAGTGCCACAAGAGGGACACTTACCAAACCATTGAGGGGATTCTGCACCACATTCATTACAAACGTAATATGTTTTTGGCTTTGCCATTCTTAAATCTTATTAAATATTCTTAGAGGATGTTTTAAAAGTCGAAGTGAGTTACAAATCATGTAAGTAGCCTGACCATGATACGTATCATTGCAATATAGATTAAAATCTCAGAAGTTTCAGGTAGCCTTTCATAGTCCTTACTTAATCTTCTACACCAATTGAGCCACCCGAAAGTTCGTTGTACAACCCAAGGTTTTGGTAAAAGGGTAAAAACCTTCTTTTCTAAGGGTTTGAGAACCACTTCCACAATCCAACGAAAAACATCGATTATCCAGTGGGCAAAATCTTACCCCCGATATCCTCCATCCATCCAGATAGTGTGCAGTCTTTTAACTTTATCTTTCATCTGATAAACCTGCCATAACGTGCACGTTTAGTTTAGCCCCTGCAGGTTCTGGCACACTTGCAGAAGTAACCAAGACTCGCAAAACTAGCCCTAACAAGTCAACCGTAATAAATTGCTTACGTCCATGTATTTGTTTTCCTGGGTCGAAACCAACATCCGTATAAATCATGGTTGCGGTTTCAACTCATTGGCTATCAAACGCTGCTTCCTATGGACTTGGTTCTCGACTGGCTGCTACCCGAACCCATTGATATAGTTTGTCATGAACCAGAAGCCAAGTACGGTCTTTGCCCCATCTTCTGAAATAGCCATAGAGTGTAGACCAAAGTGGTAAATCTCCTGGTAATGCCCGCCATGTACATCCTTGACACAGTAGGTATAAAATCGCGTTTACTACTACGTACAGACCTCTTGTACGTGGACGACAACCTAGTTTTGCCTCTGGAAACAGCTCTGGGATTAACTCCCACTGTTCCCATGTTAAATTGCTAGGATAATTCTTAGTCATTTGCTCACGGGGTGCTGTTTTCTATAATTCTCAGCATATGCCTTGTGAGCTTTTTTATGATACATCCCACCTTTTAAAACATCCTCTTAATTGTTCCTTAATTTTTACCAGTTGTAAAAGTCTAATAATAGTAGTAGTTGTGGCGTTTTTTCAATGTATTAATGGAATGATATCTTAATATTATGATATTAAAAATTTATCATGAAAAATTTTAGTTAAGGAGCATTGAGAAATTTGGAAAGTCATAAAGAAAAAATTTTGGTGGTAGATGACGAAGCTAGTATTCGCCGCATTTTAGAAACACGTCTATCTATGATTGGTTACGATGTGGTTACCGCCGGAGATGGAGAAGAAGCTTTAGATACATTCCATGAAGCCTGCCCTGATTTAGTGGTTCTGGATGTAATGATGCCCAAGCTAGATGGTTATGGAGTTTGTCAAGAACTGCGTAAGGAATCTGATGTTCCCATTATTATGCTTACTGCTTTAGGTGACGTTGCTGATCGCATTACTGGTTTAGAATTAGGTGCAGATGATTATGTAGTCAAGCCATTTTCTCCTAAGGAATTAGAAGCACGAATTCGCTCAGTATTAAGACGGGTTGACAAGATCGGAGCTTCTGGCATCCCTAGTTCTGGTGTGATTCACATTGCCAACATCAAAATTGATACCAACAAACGCCAAGTCTACAAAGGTGAAGAGCGTATTCGGCTGACTGGTATGGAATTTAGTTTACTAGAATTGCTAGTCAGTCGTTCGGGAGAAGCTTTTTCTCGCTCTGAAATCTTACAAGAAGTATGGGGTTATACTCCAGAACGCCACGTAGATACTCGTGTGGTGGATGTGCACATATCTCGATTAAGAGCCAAGTTAGAAGACGATCCTAGTAACCCAGAATTAATTCTGACAGCTAGGGGTACAGGTTATCTTTTCCAACGCATCCTTGAACCGGGAGAGGAGTAAAAAAACAGAGTGAGCAGAGGGAGCAGCGGGATAGATATTAATTTTCAATTCCTAATTGTGGCGTTGCATAATAGAGGGATTATTTCACGAAATTTTCAACGATTTCTCAATGGTTTCAAACGCTAATTCATCCCGCACTTATGCAACGCCTCTTGATTCCTAATTCATATAGATAAACACCTCCAAATATGGCACAACCCGATCCCAATCAAGTTCTACGCCGTTTACCCATAGTAGTTGGTAGCTTAGGTGCCTCACTTTTGCTAATTAATCGCTTGTTAACATCAGAGCTCACTAATTCCCAAGCACGAGGAGACGTATTGGGTGTGGTGCTGAGTACAGTATTAATTTTGACAGGATTAATTTGGCAGCAAGTACAGCCTAAAACTCCTGAGGCGGTAGAACTTATTGGTGAAGAAGGTTTTGAAATCGCTCCAGAATTACCGCAGGCAGTAAAAACAGAACTAGCTTGGGCTTCCCATTTGTTACTCACGAATACAGTGACGCGATCGCTTTTGGTACTATTTCAAGGTCAAGTTTTGTTACGTCGCGGTATTCTGGGGGCTAAATCTGAGGTGAAACCAGGAACCATATTAAATCGGGTACTCAAAACCCAAAAACCTGTTTATTTAGTGGATTTAAAAGTTTATCCTGGTCGAGTAGAGTTTGATTATCTACCATTTAATACACAAGGAATAATTTGTCAACCAATTGGTGAACAAGGTGTATTGATTTTAGGGGCAAATGCACCCCGTAGTTATACGAAACAAGACGAAAGATGGATTTCTGGAATAGCTGACAAATTAGCCGTTAGCCTCAATATTAACTAAATCGATACAATAACAACAAACTATGTGAAATAAATCCTCTCCAGACTATAAGTAATAAGCTATGTAATTGGCTAAGTTGGTTCTGGGCCTAAACTAATTTAGGTTTAACCCCATCAATGCAATGCCTTTTTCTATTATCTATACCTATAAAATGGGCTTCTTAGCTATGTTGTTAACCGTTAAGGGAAAAATCAGAACCAGCCAAAAAATTATGCTCTACTTCTGTAGGGTCAAAAGCCTGATTCTAAATAGCGATCAGGTCTAATGTTCCTAACCAAGGACGACTACCATCCAATTTATTGCCTAAGGCAAAATAATAAATTTCATCCCAATTAGATAAATTTCCATCAATTTTTTCACTAGCTACTAATTGATTATCAATATAGAGGAAAGCATCCCCATCATTCTCCCTGGTGTAGACTACATGTGTAACCCAGATTTCTCACCAAGATTGAAAAAATAGGGGTCTAAAACTGCCAAAATGTATGTATATTGCAAAAGAATCTCAGCAGTTTAAAGGATGACCCCAAATAAAAATCATTCTATAGCGGAACAGTTTGTATTTGGACAGGTAAAGTCATGTCCAGTTGTAGTCAATTTCAAGGGAGAGCCTGTAACATCGGATGCAGGGTTAAGATTAATTGCGGAACTAGACAAAAAAAGAGAAATAACATCACGATTTGCAAGATGTTTCAAAGATTACCGAGACCCCAATAAAGTTTTATATCCAGTTCATAACTTAATTGCACAAAGGATATATATATGGCTTAATCATGGGGTCTGAAGACATAATAAATGATCATGAAATTCTACGTCACGATCCAATATTCCCACTTGCGGTAGGAAAGGTTATTAACTCAGAACAAGAATTAACGACTTTGGCGGGGAAAAGCACCTTAAATCGTCTCGAACATTGTCCAGAAGACGTATCTTCAAGAGAAAATAGTCGGTATCATCGTATTGACTATGATGCTAATGCGATAGAAACACTTTTAGTTGAGCTATTTTTAGAATCTTATCATCAGCCACAGCGACAGATAATAATAGATTTAGATGTGACGGATCATTTATACCATTTTAAGATGAAGCTGCATAGAAAAGAGCTTCTAAAATAAAGTTGTAAGAGGAGATTAATATTACCTGCTCAAATGTAAGTTGCTCGAACAATTGTTGTATGCGCTCACGTAAATCTTGCAAAGAAGAGAAAAGTTCGTTTTTGAGAGGTTTTTTGAGAAAGTGCCAAAGCCTTTCGATTCGATTAAGTTGAGGGCAATGAGGTGGTTGAAGCAGGGGAATAATATTTTCTCGCCAATTAATTCTACAACTTGTATGAGCAGGAACTTGGTCAATTTGTAAAATTGGATCATCTTCACCTAACTGCTGAGATAGCCAATCTAAAAACTTTTGAAAACAGTCACCGTTGAGTTTGGGGTACTCCTGTTGGAAATGTTTTCCTATTAATGGTTCAATTGCACCATAAATCCAAAAATTTTCCCTTTCCCATTTAACGTCAACAGTTGGCTTTACTCCAGAAGCAGTAATCACTTTTCTTGTGAGGCTTTTCAATCCAACCCTAGTTTCATCCTGACACAAATAATGAACGCACTTCCCCTGTGCTAGATGTTTTTCTAAACAATTGAGAATGATTCCGAGTTTTTTTTTTACTCAGATACCAGCTTTTCATCCTGTTTGTAGCTTTGAGGACGTAGTAATTTTAGTTTTGCTCCCAATCCATATCGAACCAATGCATAAACCGTTCCATACTCAATATCAAGTCCATGCTCTTTTTTCAACGATTCTACTATCCCACCATAGCTACTAAACCCTTTTCCTGTTTTGAACTCCTGTATGATTGCTGCGTTCGCATCATCATTGATTTTTCATCATTGATTTTTCATCATTGATTTTTCGTTTTGCTCTTGCCGCTTTCTTGATTTCTAATAAGCCAGACAGACCACCAGTTCTATACTTCTGCAACCATCTTGTCACTCTTGAAGTATCTCTAGCCAAGGGTTTCCCGATTTATTGCTGCTCCTTTACTTGTCCACTCGGCATTGAGCCACCACAACATCTGTAGTTTTTCTTTCTGCTGTCTCAACCTGCCTGTCTGTAGCAGTTTTTTTAGTTCCTCTTCGCTCTGCGTGTTCTCAATCTTAAATGGGCGGCTCATGAGTATTTAAACCCTTCAAGTTTGCTTGGTTCTATTATATGCAGCTTCATATTTAATTGTGATTAATCGGTAGGTGTTTCTACAAAAGTGAGATAATGCTAATTTCTTTACCTTCTGTATCACTGTAATCACCTACAATATGCTGCCCGTAGTAAGGCTACAGTCAGGCTATACTTAGAATTGTGGCGTTGCATAAGTGCGGGATAATTTAACTAAATTTTCAACGATTTCTCAATGGATTCAAACGCTAATTCATACCGCACTTATGCAACGCCACAATTGTTAGTGAGAATAAGGTTTGAGCTGAAGTTTCCAACCGCATTTGTATAAAATAAGACGAAAGACGGATTTTTGGAATAGCTAATAAATTAGCTGTTACCCTCAATGTAGTAGGTAATAGTTGAACAAGATGCAGATTCTTTATTGGTTACTTATTGCTTTGATGGTTTTGGGTATTGTTGGTTCGTTTATTCCTGCACTACCTGGAGCAAGTTTAATTTTAATTGCTATCATTATTTGGGGGCTTGTCAAAGGCTCATTTGCTGCAATTAGCATTCCGTTAATTGTCGCCTCGATCGTCTTACTATTAAGTATAGGAGTAGATTTTTTAGCTGGTTACTTGGGCGCAAAAAAAGCGGGTGCTAGTAAATGGGGGCAAATAGGGGCTTTTGTCGGATTAGTTTTAGGTTTTTTTGGACTTTTGCCAGCTTTACCATTTGGTGGTCCTTTGGTAGGAATGTTATTTGGACCTCTGATTGGAGCTATAGTTGCGGAATATATTTATGGCCGTAATTTGTGGGTAGCATTTAAGGCTGGTGTAGGGATTATTGTTGGTACTATTATTGGTAATTTAATTCAAGGGTTATTAGCGTTCGCTGCTGTTGTTTTATTTTTATTTACTACTTGGTCACAAGTATTTTGATCTTAGTGTGTATGGTTCAGAATACAGTCAATGAAACTGGCATCATAGCCAACTCACGAAAATATCCATGCATATACACGGGCACTGCGGCTTATTCCCAAATGGGTGTAAAAATCAGCAAATAGACTGATAGTACAAGAGAATGATAAACCCTATAAGGAGAAAAGTACAATAAGTTTTCATACAGTTAATACCACTGGGCTCCTCGATTAATCAAGTCTTAGGTTATCTCAGGGGGTTCGAAGAACTACAATAAAGTGAAGTTGGGCAAAAAATAGCTCAACCGGAAGGAACCATTTCTAGTTGAAATCTGACTAAATAGAGCCAATTTAGACGCTATTATCCCACAGCTTTAGGATTTTTATTCTCCCAAAATCCATAACGTTTAAAGTTGTACACTAAATTCTTCACTCCAATAGTTGCTTTGACTGACTGCTTACCAATGGAACCCATTAACTTGCCTCCCATTTCATTAACCCAGTGACCAAAAACGTGTTCGACCTTAGGTCTGACTTGAGAACGCTCTGGATTATCTTCTTTGTGTTTTGCAGTCAATGGATGATTGCCGTAGGCTCGTTCATGAATGTGACTGAGGAATTGTAAAATCTGTAGAATCCATTCAATAGATTCACTACCATAGCCAGTATCTGCCCAAACCTCTTCTCCCTGCTTTTGGTCATCCAACAGTGCCCCTAACATTTGACAATCATGCACTGAGGCATCCGTTAGTTGATACCGACGAATAAAAACGTACTCCACATCAGTATCGATGTGGTTTTTATAACCAAAGGAACTCTGACCATTCTTTTTTGTCCAGGGAGCATCGGTATCCTTCTCGGACAAGCGATGAGGCTTTTGCTGCCAACTTTCGGGAATTTCTCATTAGGCAAGTTTTGGCTTCTCTTCCTTAGTATTATGCTCCTTGGGAACTGGAATCAGTGTGGCATCTACTATTTGACCCCCCTTAGCTTGTTAGCCTTGGTCTCTCAGGTCGCTATCAAATTAATTGCTCAAACAGTTCTTCAATAAGACCCTGCTGCTTCAACTGCTGCCGAAATAACCAAACTGTAGTTGCATCTGGTACTGGTTCTGCTAGCCCCAAGCCCAAAAATCTCATGAACGATAGTCGGTCATTGAGCTGGTACTCCAGTTCTTCATCACTCATGTTATGTTGTACAGTTGTTGCAGCACAAGCATTTTGAACATGACTATTGCATCTATGGACTTTCGCCCAGCATTATTTTTTCTGGGCTTATCATGCACTTGTTCTAAAATCGGACGAATTTATGACCACGGCAGCGTCTCGTCTAACTTCATCAACAGGGTCTTCTTGCTTTCTAACTTCTGGTCTCGCTGTTCAAGTTCCCCGACTTTTTTTATTCCATGGCGATTCAACCCCAGGTTCTGCTCTCCCTATACTCTCATCTCGCGAGCTACTTGCTCAATTTTTCGAGGTGCCCTATTGTTGTTGCTCTAGAAGGCAATAATATTTGTACGAATTATACTGTGAAATATAAGCTAGCACTAGCAATAAAAATGATTAAAAAGAATGTGAGTATGCTCGTTCTATATTTCATAATTAGAGCTGTTAAAGCAAAGCCAAAAGGTATAAAAATATTATTGATCTAATATTTTAGAACTGTAGGATGACGGAATGCACGAGACAAGTCTGTCATATCTTAAATTAAATTAGGTGAAGGATAAAAAAAAAAGAATGTCGCTAAAATAACAAAAGAGATACTATGAATAACAAAAAAAGGTACATTTTTGTTCAAACATCTATATAGTTACTGTGTTGAAAATTTTATGATTTTTTTTGTTGATTCATAGAATTATCGATTTTATTTAAGCATGATAAATTAATTATATTGATAATAAATAAATAATATATTTTTTTTTTTGCCTGCCAATTAATATTATGCAAACATATAATTAAACTCTAAATCAAATTTTGAACTTTATATATACAGAGTTACGGATACTTGTACTACCATGTTGAAGTTTAAATTTACAGATACGTATATATTAAGATTCGAAAAATAAAGATCTTTCTTGAGGTACTTTATTGTTTCTTTATCAAATATTGATAGCAAATTCAAGAAAAGCCTGGAATGGTTCGAAATCCATTCAAGGTAGATCAGATAAATTAGATAATATTTGCTGGAAAATAATTTAAAGAATTCGCTGATTAGATACCATTAGCCTTGCTATATAATACTAGGCAAACGTAATAGTGAGGAAGTGAAAGCTGTGCGTGATGACTTAGAGGGGTTAGAGATTACTCTACAAGAATTAAGATATCTCACCAATTTACCTGTTAAATATGAATTACCAAGAATCACGAAACGTTTTCAAACAATATTTAGGCGTTGGATTACCAAGTTTCAAGGCTCAGAGAGTCCCACAGCGATCTTCTTAGGGTTGTCTTCATGTATTATTATTTATTTGCTGTTTGAAATATTTGTTAGTTTTTTGGCAATTTGGTTGCCTTTACCACCAATACCATCTTGGATATTACTCATATTATCTGCTGGATTTTTGATTTATGGGGCTCAGTGCAGTTTATATTTGCTTTGGCGCCAAAGCAAATATATTGTACATACGAGCATGACAGCTTCCTTAGAAATTTTATTAAACGATGTTGATAGATATAATGCTGTGATTAAAGCTATAGAGATTAATGATCAAATAGAAGCAGCAGGTAATCAGGAGGTAATGATCAAAGATAGGGGGAGAGTGCTTGCAGCTTTACAAATGGCAAGGGTAGATTTAGTCAGAGCATTAAAAACAGAGAAAATATTTCGGGAAAATAAAAAATTTATTATTAGCAACAGTGATTTATTTACAGAAAATCTGACGCATTTAACCGCAGCATATGTGGCAGAAAAAGCGACAGAACATGGAAGATTATTAAATGAAGCTTTACAGATTGCTATCGAGGTTCAATACGAAATGAGAAAACTGCAAAGCCAACCGTAAGAGCTTTTATTTGAATAGAAAATTAATCCCTTCTACTTCCTTCTTCCTGACTTTTGCCTTTTCCGAAAGGCTGATAATTTTGGAGTTTACCTTGTTCCCTAACTCCTAATTTTGGGTATATACAACTTGCAATTAGGATAAGATAAACACTATACATTCAAGCTCAGAGCTAACCATTATCAGGAAAATGAGCAATATTCATTGGCAAGAAATATCGGGTAATTGGGTGGTTGTACCCCGTAATCCCATCGGTATTATCCACTTTTTGGGTGGAGCTTTTGTTGGTTCTGCACCCCATATTACCTATCGCTTGCTATTGGAATATCTAGCAGCTAAGGGTTTTATAGTCATTGCTACTTCATTCTTTAATACTTTAGACCATATTGCGAGCGCAAAACAAGTTTTACTCAACTTCGATAGGGCTTTACTACGTTTAGAGGAAAAATCTGCCCTTGGTAATGCTTACTTACCAATTTATGGCATTGGACATAGTATGGGGTGCAAACTCCACTTACTCATTGGTAGCCTTTATCCAGTAACCCGAGCAGGTAATATCCTCATCTCCTTCAATAACTATGCAGCAAGCGATGCTATCCCCTTAGTAGAGCAGTTAAACTCTAGCTTGAATATTGAATTTACTCCCACTCCCAAGGAAACAAACCAACTTGTTGAAACAAATTATAATATTCGCCGCAACTTATTGATACAATTTACTAACGATACTATTGACCAATCAACAAGTTTAAGAGAAATTTTACTACAACGGTTTCCGGGCATGGTGACAGCGCAAACTCTACAAGGAAATCATCTCACACCCATTGCTCAAGATGTGAGTTGGAAACCAGGTAAGGAATTTAATCCTTTAGATGCTATTGGACAGTGGTTTAAGCAAGAAGTATATCGAGATTTCAACCAGTTAAAATCTACTATAGTTTTATGGCTGAATCCCGTAGCAGGATTCACTATAAAGGATATATAAAAACCGATCAAATATGTTCTCTACAAATATTAGAGATGGTTTTTTAATAAAATTTATCTGATTGTATGTTTAAAATTCTAATTATTGATGATGATATAGCAGTACAGATATTACTGAAACGAATGCTGGAAAAAGAAGGCTATGAAGTAATTGCTGTGAGTAATGGAAAAGATGGGATAGAAAAGGCAATTGCTTGTCCACCAGCAATGATTATTTCTGATTGGATGATGCCAGGATTAACTGGTATCGATGTTTGTCGTTATATTAAAAATTTTCCTGAACTATCTACTACATTTTTTATTCTATTAACATCATTAGATTCTATTGCCGATCGCGTTAAGGGATTGGATGCTGGAGCAGATGATTTTATTACTAAACCCATCGAAAAAAACGAGTTAACGGCAAGAGTTAGAGCAGGATTGCGCTTACATCAATTAAGTCAAGATTTACAAAACCAGAAAAAACTTTTGGAGACAGAACTAGCAGAAGCTGCGGAATATGTCATGTCTTTATTGCCAACACCAATGACATCTCCATTACATATTGATTTTCGATTTATTCCCTCTCGACAATTGGGTGGCGATTGTTTTGATTATTACTGGTTAGATTCAGAATATTTAGCCATTTATCTTTTGGATACAGCTGGGCATGGATTAAGAGCTACTCTTCTATCTATTTCTGTGCTCAATCTATTGCGAACACGGGCACTGAGAGGTTTAAATTACTATCAGCCTAGTCAGGTTTTAACAGCCTTAAACGAGGCTTTTCCTATGAATTATCAGAATGATAAATACTTTACCATTTGGTATGGTGTTTATCATTTTTCTCAACAGAAGTTAACTTATGCTAGTGCAGGTCATCCTCCGGCAATATTAGTTTCTGAGGCTGGAAATCATTGCCCTACTGTACATAGACTAAGGACTCCTGGAATGCCTATTGGTATGTTTTCGGGAGCAAAATATACTGATGCAACCTGTAGAATTGAAAAAAATAGTAACTTATATATTTTTAGTGATGGAGCCTATGAAATTACTAAGGCTGATGGAGATATTTGGGGTTTAGATGCTTTTATTCAAACCCTGATAACTGTTTCTAAAAATTCTAATTCCCAATTGGAACAGATAATAAAATTATTAATTCATTCCCATTTAGAACCATCCTTTGAAGATGATTTATCTATCTTAAGAATGCAGTTCTATTGACTACGAGAAAGTAGGGATTGATTGAATTCTTCTTGGTTGAGAAATACGGTGAAAATTTTATCCATTCCAGTGAGTTCAAATAGGATTCTAATTTGCTCATTTACCGAGCAAATTAATAATTGACTATCAACTGCTCGTAAGGATTTAAAAGCTAATACCAAAGAGCCTAATCCCGAACTATCCATAAAAGTGATATTTTGTAAATCCACTAATACTACCTTAGCTCCACTATTCATAAACTCAGTTATCTGTGTTCGCAACTCTTGTGATGTAGTTGCATCTAGAATTCCATTTGGTTTGAGAATTTGAATTTGATTGTTATCCATGAATATTATTTACAATGATTTTATCAACTTTGACCCAAAACAATTCTCATCTTTCGTAAAAATTTTGGCCACAAATAATTATTAACTTTAAATAAATTTACAGTTTATGGTCAAAGATTTATCCAATAGGATATCGAAATAATACTCCTAATGCAACACAGTGCTATATCAGGGTAAGCGCATCTAATTTTGTAGTGAAAATTACAGATTATTGTACATAATTCTGGGGCATCTCTTGATTGTCAAGTGCGAACGCCAACCCCCTTTGGGGGGGTATTGGAGGGGCATCGCCAAAAAAAAGTTGACGCAACTGGGGAACCCTTCCCTAGATTCCGTGGTGCCAGGTAGGGGCATTAAGACCTTGAGTAAGCCCAATAAACACTCATACCCCCACCTGGCACTCACCTACGCCACCCAATCTTCCCCAGTTGCTGGAACACTCGTGGGGCACAAAAATGGAGATTTAAGTATTAAAGAAGTTAAGTCGTATGCTAAGGACGCAAAGGGTCTATCTTAACTGAAAGGCTTAGTCTAATGGTCTCTCTGACAAGAAGGCTTGCGCCTACGGGTTTCAAATCTTCAAAACCAAAGATTAAAAGCTCAAAAAATTTGAGTATAGCCCATGCCACTGCATTGACAGAAAAAATGTTATTAGTTTTGAGTGAGATAGAAGACCCACCTGTGGAAAGAACCCGTGTCGATTTATTAACAGATATTTTAATCATTGGAATACTATCATTGATTGGAGGAGGTAAGGGATGGGAGAACATGAAAATGATAGATTGAGTAAATACGACTGGTTGAAGCAGTTTTTAGCTTTACCAGAGGACATCCCAAGTGGACATACCTTTGGACGGGTGTTTGAACCCATTAACCCAAAAGTATTTGAGCGATGCTTTCGACATTGGGTAGAATCAATAGTTGAAGCCCCAGGAGCACAGGTAATTCCCATTGATGGTAAGACCCTCAAAGGTTCCTATGATAGAGAACAGGGTAAATCAGCGTTACATCTAGTTAGTGCATGTTCGATTTATCTTCTTGTTTTACTTGTCCTAAAACAAGACGATAAATCGAATGAAATTACAGCAATCCCTGCATTATTGGAATTATTAGACATGGCTGGATGTATTATTACCATTGATCCCATGGGTACGCAAACAGCAATTGCATCCTAAATATTTAATGCAAAAGCAGATTATGTTTTAGGACTCAAAGGTAATCATCCTACACTTTACGGACAAGTGAAAAATGGGTTTGAGCAACAGTTATCTCAAGGCTTTAAAGGTATTATCCATAGTTATGATAAACGGGTAGAGAAAGGTCATCATCCTACTGAAAAACGTCAAATTTGGTGTGTTCCTATTTCTCAACAGCAAACTTTGCATAACCAAGACAATTGGGTTGGTCTTAAATGGGTTGTCATGGTTGTGCGGATACCACATCTTTGGAATCAAACAACCCGTGAAGATCAGTTTTATCTAACTAGTTTAAATTGTGATCCTCGTAACTTAGGACAAGTGATTCGTCTTCATTGAGGAGTGGGAAATGGGTTGCATTGGACTTTAGATGTCACTTTTTATGAAAATGCTTGTCGTGTCCGTACTGGTCATGCTCCACAAAACTTAGAGGATGTTTTTAAAGGTGGGAGGTATCATAAAAAAGCTCACAAGGCATATGCTGAGAATTATAGAAAACAGCACCCCGTGAGCAAATGACTAAGAATTATCCTAGCAATTTAACGTGGGAACAGTGGGAGTTAATCACACAGCTGTTTCCAGAGGCAAAACCAGGTGGTCGTCCACGTACAACAACATGTATGTACCCAGTAGTAAACGCGATTTTATACGTACTGTGTCAAGGATGAACATGGTGGGCATTACCAGGAGATTTACCACCTTGGTCTACAGTCTATGGCTATTTATTTCAGAAGATGGGGCAAAGACCGTACTTGGCTTCAGGTTCATGACAAACTATATCAATGGATTCGGGTAGGAGCCAGTCGAGAACCAAGTCCATGGGAAGCAGCCTTTGATAGCCAATCAGTTGAAACCGCAACCATGATTTGTACGAATGTTGGTTTCGAGGCAGGAAAACAAATACATGGACGTAAGGGATTTATTACGGTTGACTTGTTAGGGCTAGTTTTGCGAGTCTTGGTTACTTCTGCAAGTGTGCCAGAACCTGCAGGGGCTAAACTAAACGTGCACCTTCTGGCAGGTTTATCAGATGAAAGATAAAGTTAAAAGACTGCACACTATCTGAGTGGATGGAGGATATCGGGGGTCAGATTTTGCCCACTGGATAATCGATGTTTTTCGTTGTATTGTGGAAGTGGTTCTCAGACCCTTAGAAAACAAGGGTTTTACCCTTTTACCAAAACCTTGGGTTGTATAACTAACTTTCGGGTGGCTCAATTGGTGTAGAAGATTAAGTAAGGACTATGAAAGGCTACCTGAAACTTCTGAGACTTTAATTTATATTGCAATGATACGTATCATGGTCAGGGGACTTGCATGATTTGTAACTTACTTCGACTTTTAAAACATCCTCTTAGCACTTCTGGGGCGAATAGCTTTTAATGCTTTAAACCTAGAGCAATCTTTGAAACGTAGTAATCGCCAAAAATCTAATGGAGCTGCTATGGATAATAATTATATGCTGACTGTTCTTACTGCTTGTTTATCCCAACATGATGATGAGACCTCTCAACCCGCTTGTCAATAGAATTTGGGTGCGACTCTTTTGGTAGTAGGGAGTATGATATAAGAAGAATAAATTACAAGTCAACCACAGTAGTATTTACAGCCAATAATCTACTTGATGGAATTGGCTTGTAAAAAGTGAAAAAACAGGAACAGTTCCACACCCTATGCAAGGATCTACATAAAATCAAGGTATGTTTTGGTCACAAGCACGAGAACTATTTGAACAGATAGTTAGTTGGTTAGACTCAGACAGCATTTGTGGGTTAGAACATTCCTTGATAGAGAGTAAGTTACTTGAGAATGGATACGAATTATTGAGACGGTTGTTACAAACAAAGATATTTTGATAAACGCAGTCAATATGAAATAGAGGGAGAGTGTGCAGGCACAGACTCACTAAACAGAACACACAAGAAAAAATTGTCGCGGAAATTGACCACATTATTTGGCACAGTAATCGCCAATAGAATAAGTTATGGAGGAAGAAAGATAAATACGCTATTTACTTTGGATGGGGAGTTTTATCTACCAGCACAGCAATATTCTCATGGACTAAGGTGATTTTTGAAAAAGAAATTACTAGCTAAAGCGGTTGAATCAAGATATCCCATTTGGGCAACAGTGGATTTCGCTGTAATCTAGACTCCACTTGTTTCATAGCTTTATTTGTTAGAGAAATCCCTTTTTGGTAAACAGTTTTACTTAAACTCAAGATAGGATATGAGCCTTTCCAACTCATACTCGAAGCCTAGGAAAGCATGACTTTAACATCAACAAGCTTCGCTCGCCCCATTCCAATGCTGATAAAGAATACCCCAACAACCCTCTATGGGATTGTATTTACTATGCGAAGGAGGATAGTAAAGCAATTGAATTGGTATATTTAGGAGATCAACAAACTCAACCATCCTTTTTAAAAATTGAGTTCTTATTCCACTACTTTCCGGACCATTATCAACTTTCATTTGTATCAGTTCGGTATCCTGCTTTTGTTATGGTGTCATTGTCTTCCACCATTGAATTAGAGTATCAACAATAAAATCCCTGGTTTTATAAGAAGAACTACCAAAGTTAATATAGAATAATTACCCACTATCTTCATCAAGAATCCCACAGGGAGTATATTTTTCTGTGGATCCCATATCATGATCCTCAGCTTGAT
>CBZS010000648.1 GCA_000613065.1 Richelia intracellularis
CCCCCCCCATTCCAATGCTGGTCAAGAATACCCCAACAACCCTCTATGGGATTGTATTTACTATGGTAAGGAGGATAGTAAAGCAATTGAATTGGTATATTTAGCAGATCAACAAACTCAACCATCCTTTTTTTTTATTGAGTTCTTACTCCACTAATTTCCGGACCATTATCAACTTTAATTTGTATCAGTTCGGTATCCTGCTTTTGTTCTGGTGTCATTGTCTTCCACCATTGAATTAGAGTATCAACAATAAAATCCCTGGTTTTATAAGAACAACTACCAAAGTTAATATAGAATAATTGCCCACTATCTTCATCAAGAATGCCACAGGGAGTATATTTTTATGTGGATCCCATATCATGATCCTCAGCTTGATTCTCTCCTCTGGTTTTTCCACCACGAGAATAACCCCCGATATTAACCGTAGCTTTGCAATCCATGCTTAGTCCTTTGAGTTTGAGGCTTGTTTGTTGATTGCGGCTCAAATTCTTTGATGTTGTTGAAGATATCATCCGTTTGTGGAATTTTTTTTGAGGTTTGGCTTTTACTACTTTACGAAGACCATAGCCCATTCGATTCAATACTTGTGCCATTGTACTGGCGCAAGGCAATTGCTCCTGGGTAAATCCCTGTTCTTTGAGTTTTTCTAGTGCGGATGTTGCTGTTAACCGGATATAGGCTAAGGAAGTTTTAAATGTTGGGTCATGTTGAGAATCAGATTCTGCAATTTGTCCCAGGGATAATGCCACAAGACAAGAGGTTGTTTCTCCTGGCAACGCTTTGCTGTGCTAAAGGCTGATTGTAATCCCACACAGATTATCCCTGTTCTTTTTTCCCCTAACCCTAACTCTATATTTTCTCTACCCGAACCGAATACTGTTTGTGCTAACCTTGCTCTACCTTGGCAATATTTCAACGTCATCTGAGCTTGAAAGCCCCGAGGTTCTACTCCATTCATTTTCCATGCTGCCAACCGCAAGTCTTCTATTTGTTTGTGATCTTGTTAATGATTTGGGTTCCTCTGCTGGGTCTAGCATACTCCAAAATACTTGCCCCTGTTTTTTTACTCATCAACATTACATCTTACTTTCATGGGTAAATTCTTTCTTATAAATCACCTTAAAGCTGGATTCCCCATCGCCACGGGGGTGATTGAGGCTGCTTGTCGGCACCTAATTAAAGACAGACAGGATGGATATCACTGGGGCTAGATGGACCATGAGGGGTGCTGAGGCTGTTTTACCCCTGGGTTCTTTATACATCAGTGGCGATTGAGATGAGTATTGGCAGTTTCATCTACAACAAGAACATAAACGCAATCACCTGGCTTTGTACTCTAGTGCTATTCCTTTGATGAAGCAAGTTTTCAAAGCTCGTTCTTCTACTACCCCTCCACCTCTTCCAATACCTGTCTAAGTTCCACTCCTCGTCTGACTAAAAGAGTCGCACCCTTTTGATTTAGGAAATACAGGTACTAATGCTGCACAAGGAACGCAAACCTTCAATATTGGTAGTACTGGTAACAATATTGGTAGTACTGGTAACAATAATGTCAGTATTGATTGGCTAGCTTATTATTTCCCTGTGGCCGAAAATCTACAATTTTTTGTCGCAGCTACCGGCGGTATTCATAGTGATTATGTGAACACCGTCAATCCCTATTTTGAAGACTTTGATGGTGGGAATGGTGCCCTATCTGCTTTTGCTTCGGAAAGCCCTATTTATAGGATTGGTGGTGGTGCCGGTAGAGCAGTTACCTTCAACTTTGGCAAAGTTGGCAGCATTCTCAAAGGGAGTTCCTTAACCTTAAGTTATTTGGGAGCGGAATCCAGTAATCCTAATGATGGTTCTGGGTTATTCAATGGTAATTATGCAGCTTTGGGGCAGTTAAATTTTAAAGTTGGCGTTCGCGTTGACTTGGCTGCCACTTATGTTCATGGTTATCACGGGGCAGGTAGTGTTTTATTTTATGCTGGTGGCGTTAATAGTGCTGTAGTGGGAACTACTCAAGCGAATACTTTGAGTACCAATAATGCATCTAGCATTAATTCCTATGGTTTTGCAGCTGCATTTAGACCTAGTGACAAATTATCTATTAGTGGTTTTGTCTCTTATCAAGATATTACTGGCTTCGGCGCTAACGATGACTTTGAAGCCTGGAGTTATAGTTTGGGTGTAGCTCCACCAGACTTTGGTAAACAAGGTAATGTTTTAGCTGTGTTTGCTGGTGCTCAACCCTACTCACGGGGTAGGATAGTTGGTGCAAATGAAGTTCTATACCACATTGAAGCTTTTTACAAGTATCAAGTTAGTGACAATATTTCCATTACTTCCGGTGTGATTTTGCTTACAGCACCCGGTCAAAGCAATAATAACGATGATGCGATTATTGGAACTTTGAGAACTACCTTTACTTTCTAATTACCTGGGGAGCACCATGTCCATACTACAAATTGAAATATTTGGGATGCTCCCATTTTTAATGCCACAAGTAATATAAATTACACTAAGCCTGCGAATCCGCAGGCTTTTTACTTTTCTTAGCCTAAACAAACAAACCCCAGTGGGGAACCGGAGTATACTAGAAAAGTTATGAGTTAAAAGTTATAAATTAGTAATTCCGGCGTTGCATAAGTGCGGTATGAATTAGCGTTTGAAACCATTGATAAATAATCGTTGAAAATTTAGTGAAATCATCCCCTGATTCAGCAACGCCGTAATTCCTTCTGGTAACTCGTAAATAAACTGCTTCTAAACTTTAATCAAAACAGCCCGTGGAATTATCCTGTAAATCTGAATATGCCATCCTTGCCCTATTAGAATTGGCAACTAATTACCAGAGCGGAGAGCCCCTGCAAATTCGCCAGATTGCCGCACAACAGAATATACCCGATCGCTATTTGGAACAATTACTAGCAACTTTGAGGCGGGGGGGTATAGTTAAAAGTCAGCGAGGTTCTAAAGGGGGTTATTTATTAACTAGAGATCCTTGGAAAATAACTCTGTTGGAGGTTTTGGCTTGTTTGGAAGGTTTGGATAAAGTTAAAAACTGTAAAGAAGAAACCCAAGATAAAACGACTGATAGCAGCATTATTGAGGAAATATGGCAAGAAGCCTGTCAAGCTGCAAACTCTGTTTTAGAGACCTATACTCTGGCTGATTTGTGTGAGAAACGAGATGCTTGCCGCCAATTAAATATTATGTATTACATCTAAATAATTTCAGTGGAACCAGTTTAGATTGCTCTCATCTGAGTAGAACTGCGAAATTTCAGTTTCTCATTTGTAAGAATTTTATATTTTCACCAGATTTCCATTAAACTTTTGAACTGAGAATTTAATTATGCGAATTGCCCAAAATATTACCGAACTTGTTGGTCATACACCCCTAGTACAGTTAAATCGTATTCCCCAAGCAGAAGGCTGTTTAGCACAGATTGTAGTGAAACTAGAAAGTATGAACCCAGCCGCATCTGTTAAAGACAGGATTGGGGTGAATATGATTGAAGCGGCGGAGTTGGAAGGATTAATTACTCCAGGTAAAACAACACTAGTAGAACCAACTTCTGGTAATACAGGAATTGCCCTAGCTATGACTGCTGCGGCTAAGGGATATAGGTTAATTTTAACCATGCCAGAAACCATGAGTGCTGAAAGAAGGGCAATGTTAAGGGCTTATGGGGCAGAATTGGAATTAACTCCAGGAATTGAAGGAATGAGTGGAGCCATTCGTCGTGCCCAAGAAATAGTAGATAAAACTGCCCATACCTATATGTTGCAACAGTTTCGTAACCCGGCTAACGCCAGAGTACATCAGAAAACCACCGCCGAAGAAATTTGGTTAGACACCGATGGTAAGGTAGATATGATTGTTGCAGGTGTTGGAACTGGCGGTACAATTACAGGGATAGCAGAAGTACTCAAGCTTCGTAAAGCAGATTTTAAAGCGATCGCAGTAGAACCAGCAAATAGCCCGGTATTATCTGGAGGTAAACCAGGACCCCACAAAATTCAAGGTATTGGTGCTGGATTTATTCCCCAAGTATTGAGAGTAGAGTTAATTGATGAGGTAGTAGCGGTTACTGATGAAGAAGCAATCGCTTATGGTCGTCGTTTAGCTAGGGAAGAAGGATTACTGTCTGGTATTTCTAGTGGTGCGGCTTTATGTGCAGCTATCCGCATTGCCCAACGTCCAGAAAATCAAGGACGTTTAATTGTGATGATTCAACCCAGTTTTGGAGAAAGGTATTTAAGTACACCCCTATTTCAAGACTTAGAACCCAAGGTGACAGCAGAGTTCAACTAAAGGTAAATTAGAATCATGGCAGATTCTAATCATTACGAAACTCTGAATGTAAGTCCCAATGCTAGTCAAGCGGAAATTAAGCAAGCTTATCGCCGCTTGGTAAAGCAATATCATCCCGACAGTAACCAAGTAACTGTAGGTCGGGAGAAGATTATCTGCATTAATGCGGCATACGAAGTATTGGGAGATCCTAGCAATCGCCAATCGTACGACCGACAAGTCTACTATCAGCATCAAAAATACTCCGCTGTCAGACAAGAACATACAGCCAAAGTTCAAACCCAGCAGCAGGTCAAAAGACGTACTGGTAGAAACATTGACGAACAGGTGGAAGAATGGGTGCGTCTGGTTTACCATCCTGTCAATCGTTTACTGGATCCCATTCTCAAATCTCTGAAACAGCAAATTAACCAATTAGCAGCCGATCCTTTTGATGATGTGCTTTTGGAAGATTTCCAGGAATATCTAGAAAGTTGTCGCAGAGATATAAAACAGGCTCAATTTATCTTTAGTTCCTTGCCTAATCCTCCCAGTCTAGCTAGAACCGCAGCTCATTTGTATTACTGCCTAAATCAAATAAATGATGGGTTAAATGAATTGGAATACTTTCCTCTCAGCTACGATGAAAGTTATTTACATGCAGGATTAGAAATGTTTCGTACAGCCCGTCATTTTTACAGGGAAGCACAAGAATCTGTCAATTGATAATGGGATGGCTGATGTAGAGTGTAAGATAGGCTGTTTACTTTGATAGAATCCTCATCATTTTTGTGACAATGCCTTGCATTGGTAGATGTGGCGCAAGGCTCTGCCTCCATCTTTGTGTTCCGTGCTAGAAAGGAACAAGTTCTGCCACAAATTTTATTTTGTATGGATACTTATCCTTCAAAAGGTCATTTCAGTTATCATTTATCAGTACCTCTGCCTAAAGTCAGAAGCTTGAAATATTGAATCTGTTTTTTCGTCGCCTTGAAAGGTGAGGGGTGAGGCTTGAGACCTTATTTTTTGGTCATAAAATCAACAGCCTAAGTGCAGGAGACAGTTAAACTTATTCTCGATTTACTTCACAAATTTCCGTATAATCAAATTCATTAGGGCTTTGTTGAACTAAGGGGTACATTTCTCCTGATAAGTCAATCTAGTCTTTTTCGCAACTGGGTTTGGAAGAATAATAAGTTAACACATATTCTTTGCCAATTCTGGGTGATATTTCCGTTTCTACTTCCCCTGTCCATTGAGTTTTTGTTAGCAAAAGCACGAATTGATTAGCTAATTGGGGTATTACTCTGGCTATTTGACAACGATATTGGGCATCTAAGCTACCAAATGGTGAATCCATGACAATGGGAAAGGTGCTCCTTTCTGGAACCATTAACATCTGATTGTGGGTATTCCATTCCCGCACGCGAGCAATAATACTGGCAATAAAGGATAGGCTTAAAATTTGATTTTCACCTGTGGAGGCGGCAACGGTGGCTTCTATTCCAGTAGTATTTTGAACTAAGTTTACTTCATTATTCTTTTCACTAATTTTTGGGATATAGGGGACAAAAGCAATTTCACTAAAAATTTCCTGAATTCTTCTTTCTAGCTGGCAGCGAAATTCATTTTCTTGGTGAATTTTGACTGTCGTTAATCTATCAATCACATCCTGGGTGGCTGTAATTCGACGTTGCGCGTTCGCTTGTCTTTCTTCGTTAAATTTATGTTTAGATCTTTGTTTATTTAAATCTGCAATATTTGCTTGTAAGTTTTCTATTTGTTGTTCATTTCTTCCAGTATCTAAAACTAATTCAATAATTTTTTTTTCAATCGTATCTAACCGTTTTTGCAAGCTACTAATTTCTTCATTACTATCTTTCCTTAAGCGATCTTGAATTACATCTAATTCTGACTCGATTTCTGATATAGTCTGTCTTAGTTGGTTAATTGTTACTTGCTGTTGATCAATTTATTGCCAAAATTCCTCTGCTTGATACTCAATTTTATCTACTTGGGTACTCATACGAATTACTGTTTCTTCAACAATTGAAAAACCTGCTTGTGATAGAAACCTACTTACATTCTCATGTAAATTACTACCCATAGGTAATTAAGTTACACAGATACAACGTTGGGTTTTGAGTAAGTCGTGGATAAATTCTTTGGAAACACCAGAGTTTAATTCTCCTTTCTGCTTGCAATTCTCAATTCTTTGTCTATATTTAGCTGTAATTTCTGAGAGTAAGACTGTATAAACCAGGGTAAGGGCATCTAATTTTGTAGTGAAAATTACAGATTGTTGTACACAATTGTGAGGCATGTCTTGATTCTCAAGTGCGAACGCCAACGACGGGCACTTCTTGCCAAAGGGCAGGCTAGGCCAACGCCCTTTGGGGGGTACTGGAGGGGCATCGCCAAAAAAAGTTGACGCAACTGGGGAACCCTTCCCTAGATTCCGTGGTGCCAGGTAGGGGCATCAAGACCTTGAGTAAGCCCAATAAACACTCATACCCCCACCTGGCACTCCCCTACCCCACCCAATCTTCCCCAGTTGCTGGAACACTCCTGGGGCACAAAAATGGAGATTTAAGTATTAAAGAAGTTAAGTATTATGCTAAGGACGCAAAGGGTCTATCTGAACTGAACGGCTTAGTCTAATGGTATCTCTGAGAAGAAGGCTTGCCCCTACCGGTTTCAAATCTTCAAAACCAAAGATTAAAAGCTCAAAAAATTTGAGTATAGCCAATGCCACTGCATTCACAGAACAAATGTCATTAGTTTTTAGTGAGATAGAAGACCCACCTGTAGAAAGAACCCGTGTCCATTTATTAACAGATATTTTAATCATTGGAATACTATCATTGATTGGAGGAGGTAAGGCATGGGAGAACATGAAAAATTATGGATTGAGTAAATACGACTGGTTGGAAGTGTTTTTAGCTTTACCAGAGGGCATCCCAAGTGCAGATACCTTTCCACGGGTGTTTGAACCCATTAACCCAAAACTATTTGAGGGATGCTTTCGACGTTGGGTAGAATCAATAGTTGAAGCCCCAGGAGCACAGGTAATTCCCATTGATGGTAAGACCCTCAAAGGTTCCTATGATAGAGAACAGGG
>CBZS010000649.1 GCA_000613065.1 Richelia intracellularis
AACAGAGAGCATTAACATCAGCCATAAAAAAAGCAAGAATTTTGGCTCTATTGCCATTTATTAATGCAGAAGGCTAAAACAGATTAGTGAGTCAAGAGTGAGGAGATGTGAATTAACTCCAAGCCCTAACTCTTTACTCCTAACCTTACAAATAAGTAATTAAAATATTTATCAGCTGTTTACCATATAGAATGCGAAGCTTGTGGAGAAGGGGACCCTAGTTGAATTTAAACTACAAGGCGATCGGCGCTTAGCGGTAATAGATCGCCCAGATGGTAAAAATCGTTGGATAGTGATCGATAAACGGGAACAATCCCACAGTATCGCACCGCGACAAATAAACTATCAAATTGCTGGAGAAACCTGCAAGCCTTCGGAAATCCCCGGTTTCTTATCAGCAATAGAACCTTATTTAGATGCCTCAAGCTTAGAGGTAGCCTGGGAGTTGTTAGTGGAAGATGGGGCAGCAGTTACCCCAGAGGAAATGGCTCTGTTATTGTTTTCTGAGTCTTCACAAGCCCAATCCTACGCTGCCCATTGTTTGCTCTCGGATGACACAATCTATTTCAAAAAAAAGGGAATAGCTACGAACCTAGAAGTGCCTCTCAAGTTGCTGAACGTAAGCACCAACTAGAAGTAGAAGCAATTAAGGCTAAGGGTCAACAAGAATTTATTACCCGTGTCGAGCAAGCCCTGGCGGGTGAAGAGATAGAGTGGCAAAAATACGAGCGCCAGCGTTTGGAAGCCTTGGAAAAATATGCAACATTCCTCGCTGAGTTGAGTGATATGACACGTAAGGGGTTGGGTGATGATTCCCTTGCCCGTGCCTATCCTCCCCCAGCACCAGTTTTGGAAACGATGAATATGTTGGGACGACCAGCAACTCCCCCAGGAGCTTTCCAGCTTTTGGTAGAATTGGGATGGTGGAGTCCTCATGAAAATCTATTTCTGCGTCGTTCATCAATTCCTGTTCCGTTCTCCAGTAAGGTGTTAGAAGTGGCGCGAAAGCAATTGGAATCAAGTCCACCCGATCCAGATAGCGAACGCCTGGACTTAACCCATCTCAAGGTATATACCATTGATGATGAAAGTACCACGGAAATTGATGATGGGTTGAGTTGGGAAAAACTAGATGATGTTAGGGAAAGGGTGTGGATACACATTGCCGATCCTACCAGGTGGCTAATTCCAGAAGATGAGTTAGATTTAGAAGCCAGGAAGCGGGGTAGTACCGTATATTTACCCACAGGTATGGTTTCCATGTTTCCAGAGGTACTAGCAACTGGTCCCATGAGTTTGGTGCAGGGTAAAGAGTGTTGCGCCCTCAGTTTCGGAGTAGTTTTAAGTGAATCTGGGGCAGTAGAAGAATATAGTATTCATGCCAGCTACATTAAACCCACCTATCGGCTCACTTACGAAGATGTGGATGAAATGCTGGAGTTAGGGATACAAGCAGAAGCAGAAATTGCCGCGATCGCTAAGTGGTCAAAACAACGTCGGAATTGGCGGTATGAGCAAGGGGCAATTAGTATTAATATGCCGGAAGCCATGATTAAGGTCAAAGGCAAGGGAGAAGATATTAGTATTGATTTGTTGGATGATTCCTCTTCTCGACAAGTAGTGGCAGAGATGATGATTCTTACCGGGGAAGTTGCCGCACGGTATGGTCAAGAACATAAAATTCCTCTTCCTTTTCGCGGTCAGCCCCAACCAGAATTACCACCGGATGAAGAGTTGCTTTTGTTACCACCGGGGTTTGTCCGTGCCTGTGCCATGCGTCGCTGTATGCCCAAGAGTGAAATGAGCATTACACCCCTACGTCATGCAGGTTTAGGCTTGGATACTTACACCCAGGCGACTTCTCCCATTCGTCGTTATAGTGACCTCTTGACCCACTTCCAACTTAAAGCACATTTACGGGGACAATCTCCACCCTTCTCTGCAGATCAACTGAGGGAAGTTATGAGTCATGTTACCAGTGTTACTCAAGAAGTAACCATGGTAGAAAGGCAAACCAATAGATATTGGGCATTGGAATATTTGCGTCGTCATCCCGATGAGGTTTGGCAAACTGTGGTGCTAATGTGGTTAAGAGAAGATAGTGGTTTAGCTCTGATTCTTTTGGAAGATTTAGGTTTACAACTACCTATGTTCTTTAAGCGTCCGGCGAGTTTAGGGGAACAGATATTAGTTAAGGTTGCTTATGCTGATCCTCGCAAAGACTCAATTCAGTTTCAAGAGGTAGTGTATCAAGAGGCACAAGCAGCAAGTCAGGGTACTTAGGGTAGAATAGAAAATTGGGGGATTCCTCCGAGACTTATAATCTTGACATTTCGTCACTCCCACACCCCCTACAGAGGTATTGATTGTTTTAAAAATGGGGTGTTTGTTTAGCTTTCTTCTCTAATTCTCGTGTCGATATTATAACTTATAAGTAGGTTCTAGGGAGTAGGTATTCACTGAGAAGCTTGCCTTGACTGTTGCCAAGAGTAGTCGAAATAGGGTAGCCAAGAGGAACCTAAGTGCTAACTTTTTGAATTCCCAAGGCAAAGAATAGAGATAAAATCTAGCCCGAAGAGAAACTAGGGAAGCCTAACGCCGAGCAACCATTCTCCATCAGAGTTAAGGCATAATGGAACTCATAGACTATGTTGGCGTGAAAGAATAATTGATTGTATTGTGCAGTTTTATTAGGTAAGACAAATTTGCTGTTAGCTGACTTTTCACCCCTCGCTGCGATCGCTACTACTCCCGCAGCAGTTAAAATATTCCAAACACTAAAAATAAATGACGCAAATATATGGGTTCCAGAGTCTTTGCAGGAATTTAAAGGTACTAAAATTTATGTTAATTCCCTGAAAAATCACCTAGCAATCTTATGGCAGAACCATCGAGCTTTTGTATTTTGCTTGGCAACGGGGGCGGTAGTTAGGTTAATTGCACCGTTGTTACAACATAAATCTACCGATCCGGCAGTGGTAGTGATAGATGAGTCGGGTAAGTTTGCGGTTAGTCTTTGTAGCGGACATCAAGGGGGTGGGGATGAGTTAGCAAGATTAATTGCTACCCAAATTCCTGGTTGCGTTCCTGTTCTGACTGGTAGTGCAAATAATTTAGGTTTACCAGGGGTGGATATGTTGGGTATACCCTTTGGTTGGAGTCGCGGAGAAGGTGATTGGACTGGGGTAAGTGCTATTGCTGCCCGTGGTGGAAGAATTCAGATAGTTCAAGAAGTGGGTTCTACCCTATGGCAAAATCATCTTCCTGATGGACATCCCTTTGATTTTGAACAATCTGATGATGCTCAGGGGGAAATAATTATTACTTCTAGGTTTCTAACAGATACCTCCTCTATCTTCCCTGTTACCTCCATTCCCTCTGTATACTGGCATCCACGGGTATTGTGGGTAGGAATTGGCTGTGAATGGGGCAGTTCTGTAAAGTTGATTTCTACGGCTGTGGCAGAGGTATTTAAACAATATAAATTAACTGAAGCTGCGATCGCTGGGATTGCTACGATTGATTTGAAGGCTGATGAGGTGGGTTTACTGGGGTTTTGTCAGCAAAAGCATTTATCGTTGCAAACTTATACTGCTGATATGCTGCGAACTGTAGCTGTGCCTAATCCTTCCAGCATTGTAAAAGCCGAGGTAGGAACGCCAAGTGTGGCGGAAGCTGCGGCTTTATTAGCTCAGAAACAGGAAGGAGAGGAAAGTAACTTAATAGTTCCTAAGCAGATTTTTCGGCTTTCCGGGGAACCTGGTGCAGTAACGGTGGCGGTAGCACAGGGAGAGCGGGAATATATTGGTAGGGATGGCAAGATATTGTTGGTGGGTATGGGACCAGGAAATTTGTCACAAATGACACCAGCAGCACAAGGGGCGGTGAGTGGTGTAGATGCAGTAATTGGCTATGGTTTATACATTGATTTAATTGCATCCATATTAAGACCGGGACAGATTGTGGAGTCTTTACCCATTACCCAGGAAAGACAACGAGCACAGAGAGCAATTGAGCTAGCCAAATGGGGATTAAATGTCGCAGTTATTTCTTCAGGTGATTGTGGAATTTATGGAATGGCAGGGTTGGTATTGGAGGAATTACAAAGCCACGGTTGGAATGGGAAAGTTCCGGGGATTGAGCTTTTTCCGGGAGTTACCGCATTACAAGCCGCCGCCGCACGGGTGGGAACGCCCTTAATGCATGATTTTTGTGCCATTAGTTTAAGTGATTTATTAACCCCTTGGGAAGTAATAGAAAAACGCCTTGAAGCAGCTGCTATGGGAGATTTTGTTGTAGCTTTATATAATCCGCGGTCGCAAACTCGCACCCGGCAATTAGGCATAGCTAGGGATATTTTGCTGAAGTACCGAGACGAAAATACACCAGTAGCATTAGTGCGATCGGCATATAGAGAAGATGAGCAGATTACTTTTACAACCCTAGAACAATTCTTACCATCATCTGTGGATATGTTAACCACCGTATTAATTGGTAACCAAAGTACTCGTATCTATGGAGATTGGATGATTACCCCCCGTGGTTACTTAGGTTTTGACAAGACTTAATACCAATTGTAAAAAGAATGCTCAAGGGCGAAAAGTGGAGTCTAATCTACCTGTCGGGAACTGCTTTTGTGTAACAAAAGCTACTGCAGGACTAAGGTAACTCCCTAAATAGAGCAGCTTTTCAAGACAGATAGATTTCTAGAAAACAGGTACAAAAGGTAACTCTCAATCCAAAATGGTATAATTCGCATTTTTCATTAATTACGGAAGAATAATATGGGTAAGCCAAAGATTAACTAGGGGGTGTGATGACATAATTAATTGGGTGCGACTCTTTTGGTAGTACGGAGTATGATATAAGAATAATAAATGACAAGTCAACCAGAGTAGTATTGACAGCCAAAAATGTACTTAATGGAATTGGCTTGTAAAAAGTGAAAAAACAGGAACAGTTCCACACCCTATGCAAGGATCTACATCCAATCAAGGTATGTTTTGGTCACAAGCACGAGAACTATTTGAACAGATAGTTCGTTGATTAGACTCAGACAGCATTTATGGGTTAGAACACCAGGGTAAGCGCATCTCAAATTCTATTGACAAGCGGGTTGAGAGGTATCATCATGTTGGGGTAAACAAGCACTAAGAATAGTCAGCATATAATTATTATCCATAGCGGCTCGATTAGATTTTTGGCGATTACTATGTTTCAAAGATTGCTCTAGGTTTAAAGCATTAAGAGCTATTCGCCGCAGAAGTGCCAAGTTTTGTGGAGCATGACCAGTACGGACACGACAAGCATCTTCAGAAAAAGTGACATTTATAGTCCAATGCAACCCATTTTCCACACCCCAATGAAGACGAATCACTTCACATTAACTAATTATATTTTCCTACGTTTGCAAAAGGAAAAAATGCCACCTTACAATTAGTATCTAAGTGTAAGGTGGCAGAAATTCAACATTTTACTGTGCTAAATCCAGAATGTATTACTAACACAAGTGAATAATACCAAGTAATTAATTACTACGTCTTACTAGCTCGTAATTGCCCGCAAGCTGCATCTGATTCTAAACCACGGGAATAGCGTATACTGACGGCAATGTGATGTTGCTTGAGAATTTGCTCAAAAGTTTGAATGCGATCGCTACTAGGACGCTGATAATCTACTTCAGAGATGGGGTTGTAGGGAATTAAATTTACATGGGTTTGAAAACCCCGTAAGCATTGTGATAACTCGATTGCATGCTCTGGCATATCATTAAAACCAGCAATCAATATATACTCAAATGATACACGTCTACCCGTAATTTCTACATATTCGCGACATTCAGCTAATAAATCAGAAATTTTATAAGGACGGGCACTGTGAATCAATTTTTCCCGTAGAGTTTGGTTTGGTGCGTGGAGGCTAACCGCAAGGGTAACTTGCAGGTGATGTTGGGCTAAATCACGGATACGTCCAGGAATACCCACAGTGGAGAGGGTGAGGTTACGTTGTCCAATACCCACATCCTGATTTAAGCAGCGAATAGCCCCTAAAACATTGTCCGTATTTAGTAAAGGTTCTCCCATACCCATGAAGACAATATTACTTACCCGCTGCTGAAAATCTTCTTGTACAGTTAATACTTGATCAACCATTTCATAACGTTCCAAGTTACGCTGATAACCACCCTTACCTGTAGCGCAGAAATCACAAGCCATGGGACAACCAACTTGGGTAGATACGCACACAGTTAGTCTATCTAAAGCATTTGGGTTTTCCCTTCTTTCCTTCCATTTGAAGGTGGGAATTCCTACAGTTTCAATAATTTGCCCATCTTGCAGTTGCAATAAATACTTAACAGTACCATCGGGAGCAACAGAGCGGTGGTGTAGATTAGAACGTCCAATAGGAATTTCTGCTACTTGCGAACGCCATTTTTTAGGGAATACGGAAATATCAGCTAGCGATCGTACTCCTTGATGATATATCCAATCGTGCAGTTGTTTACCGCGGTAAGCTGGTTGTCCCTGTTCTTGTACCCAAGTCTTTAATTCGTCTACACTTCCACCCAGCAAGGGAGGAAGGGAAACTTTGTTCAGTTGGGGAATAGTGGTGATAGACATAAATGGAGAGAGGGAGTAAGGGAGCAGGGGGAGATGGGGAGACGCGAAGAGATAAACTATCAACTAACCAAAAGTTGTACCATTCCAACCCCACATTGCACCCTTAGCATCAGCAAATTCAATGTAAATCCGGTTTTTTGGTTCACCCAAGGCTTCGTTAATAGCTTGGCAAAATCTTAACTGATGGATTGAGTTTGTTCTGACTTCATTGTCCCCACACTTTTGATTTCCAAGTCACAAACAGGAACGGTATTCCCCGCAAAAGTCATGGGTACCTCAGATTCAAACGCTGTCATCACATAGGACTCAGGTTTACCAGTATGTTTTGCTAATTTTTCTGATAAACTTTTCAGCATTGTTTCTATGTTTGACTTCCCTGGGTTAGGTACGGATGTTTGAACTTTAATCAAAGGCATGGTTTAAAGCTTTTGAGTGCTGCTTAGAGTAATAATTTTGATATTTAGTTTACCTCAATTACCTTTGTTTACGGTCATGAAATCAAATTGACAAAAACTCCAGTGGATAAATTATTCCACCCTACTGATTTATCATTTTTGATTTAACAACATCATTGAGGTAGTATGATTCCAAAAAGAAAAATCATAACCTCATGTCAACTTATAAATTATGCCCACATCTAGCTGTGACAATGGGAGATCCAGCAGGAATTGGCGCAGAGGTGATTTTAAAAGCCTTGGCAGATCCCCATATCAGAAAAAATGGTGAAATCACGATTGTGGGTAATCGGGATTTACTTACAGAAAGCTATACAAAACTAAATCTAGCTGCAAAAATAGCTCCACTGGCAAACCCAGAAAATTTATCAGTCTTGGATGTACGACTAGATGCAAAAATCAAAGCAGATATTACCCTGGGTAAAGGAAACAATGCTAGTGGTGCTGCTAGCTTTGCTTATATGGAGACTGCGATCGCTTGCACCTTAAACGGGGAATTTGATGGTATTGTCACTGCACCTATTGCTAAATCAGCCTGGAAAGGGGCAGGATATGATTATCCCGGTCAAACAGAGTTATTAGCACAGAAAGCCGGTGTAAATAAATTTGGCATGCTATTTGTTGCCCAATCGCCCCACACAAATTGGATATTACGTTGTTTACTCGCCACAACCCACATTCCTTTAAATCAAGTATCCCAGGCTTTAACACCAGAGTTAATGACCGAGAAACTAGATTTACTAGTAGAATGTATAGAAAAAGACTTTGGAATAAAAAATAGTCGAATTGCGATCGCTGGTTTAAATCCCCATGCTGGAGAAGGGGGACAATTAGGGTGTGAAGAGCAACATTGGTTAAGACCCTGGTTAGAAGAGCAGCGTCAACAAAGACCACATTTACAATTATTTGGTCCTACACCCCCAGATACCATGTGGGTGGAACCTTGTAAGGCTTGGTATGGTAATACACAACAATCAAAGTCTGTCCATGGGTACTTGGCGCTCTACCACGATCAAGGCCTAATCCCAGTTAAACTAATGGCATTTGACCGTGCTGTCAATACAACCATTGGTTTACCCTTTATTCGCACCTCACCCGATCATGGTACAGCGTTTGATATTGCTGGCCAGGGAATCGCCGATGCTACTAGTATGAAAGCTGCAATTCAATTAGGTTTTGATTTAGCGTCCCAGAAGATAAAGATAAAATAAAAAAAATTGCATTTTTTTCTCTAAATATATCTTCGGATCTATTAGAGATAAATTATTTTTATATATGTAAAAATATCATCTAATCCCCGAGATTAAACAAAAATTTACAAAAATATATTAATTTTTTTTACTGATTAAAAAATCGAATCAATCCCAAAGTTTATTACATGGGATGGTACTATTAGTTCGATATTTTTACTTACCCAGGGGAAACAAGTATGAGTAAATTGCGTAATGTACTAATGGGAGCTGGTATCGCTGCCGTTGGAGCTATCGGAACTAAAGCTGCTGTAGATTATTTCCGTAATAAGGGTGAAGAGGAAGTACTTGATGGAAATGAAGAGAATGATGCAGAAGCGAATTCTCCCGAAGAAGTCTCCTATGCAACTGTTGATAGTAGTTCAGTACAGAGCTTTTTAGATACAAGTTTTGGTGTTCCTGGTCGTTATGTTCCCAATCGTCCACCAAAAATTTTCGATTACCAAGGCCAACAGTATATGGTGATTTGGGCACAGGATAATAAACAAAATAAAAATCAAATGATGGCTTTTCGTTATACTGACGCAGGTCGTAAAATGCTGGCTAGTGTGGGATATACAGGCGATAAAACAGATTACAACCTAAGTTTAGATGGAACACCTTTTGCTGTAGAAGTGAATGGCGAAAAAATGACATCTGGGCAATCAGAAACTTCTGGTGCTAATGATGTAGACTTTGTTTTAGCATAATCCGAATTCAATCAGAAATAAGATGTTTGTATTTGATTTTATTTCATAAATTATAGGTGGTTTTTCCACCTATAATTTATTATAAAATTAAAATTTTTCTATGAGATTCAACTAATTTTTAATGTATGGATTACTTTTATTAACTGCTTGAGCATAAGCCTTAGTTAAAAAATCAACCCCTGTAATTGCTGTCCCCACAACCACAGCATATGCACCCAGCTCCAAAGCTTGACAAGCCATCTGGGGTGAAGAAATATCTCCTTCGCAAAATACTGGTATATCTAATTCTTTCAGCATTTGACTAAGCAGAGTAAAGCCAGGAGGAAATAGGTGTTTGGTTGCTGTGGTGTAGCCAAACAGAGTTGTACTAACAATATCAGCACCAGCTGACCCTGGGGCAATTGCTGATTCAATCGTGTCTACATCAGCCATGACTGGCTTACCCAATTGCTGATGAATTTTAGTGATTATGTCTTTTAGGGTTTCTTCTCCAGGACGATTTATTTGGGTAGCGTCAATAGCAACTATATCTGCTCCCGCTTTTGCTATAGCTTGTGCATGGCGGAATTGGGGAGTAATATAAACATCATATCCATCTATCACCTGCTTCCATAAACCAATTATTGGCACATTAACTTTTTGCCGCACAGCAATTATGTGGTTAGGTGTATCAATACGTACTCCTGCCGCGCCATTTACAGCCGCTTGTGCCATTGCTGCAATGACTGAGGGATGATATAGGGGTGAATCAATGGGTGCTTGACAGGATACTATGATTCGGTGATGCAAATATTCGATCGCATTATTCATAGCTTATGAGTGGTTGATTGATGATTAGCAAAATCACAATTTCTAAGTCCTTCGTTTCGTTTGTCCTGGTATCCATACGGTGAAAATAGAACCATCTCCCACTGTGGATTCTACTTCAATTCTGCCCCGGTGTAATTCTACTAATTGTTTGGTTAATCCTAAGCCTAGTCCTGTACCTTCATATAAGCGGTGGTAGGGTGTATCAAGCTGGTGAAAATACTCAAACAATAATGGTAGTTTTTCTTCTGGAATACCAATTCCTGTATCTTCCACTTGTACAACTGCGGTATCGTCTTCCATCCAAATACGTAAGGTCACATCCCCAAGCTCTGGTGTAAATTTAATAGCATTACTAAGTAAATTCCATATGATCTGCCTAACACGTCTGGCATCGGCAACAAAAAGGAGAGAGGGACTCTCAATCAAATTATCCAGGCGGAGATTTACTTGTTGGGTGGTAGCTTTTTCCAGCAGAGATTCCACCGTTGCACCAGCAATTTCTGTCAAGGAAAATTCAGTGATATTTAAAACAGCTTTTCCTGCTTCAATTTGGGATAAATCCAGGATGTCATGAATCATTTCTAATAAATGTTCTCCACTATCATGGATAGTTTGCAGATAATCCCTCTGACGCTGGTTTAATTCACCAAAATGCCACCGTAGTAAGGTGGAGGACATCCCTATGACGTAAGTTAGGGGGGTAAGTAATTCATGGCTGATGGTGGCAAGAAATTCGCTTCGTAGACGGTTTGCTGCTTGGGCTGCGACTAGGGCATCATGTAAAGCTTCTGTCCGTTCTAGAACCCTTTGCTCCAGGGTTTGTTTTTCCTGATTGAGGGATCCCATTAACTCTGATTGGTAAATAGCGATCGCTAACTGTTCTGCGATCGCTTTGAATAATTTCTGCTCGCTAGTAGTCCATTGCCTTGGGGTGTAACATTGATGACCAATTAGTAGACCCCATAATTTGTCTTCAAAAATAATTGGTGCTGCTAGTTTAGCTCTAACCTCAATCTTTTGCAGGAATTCTAATAAACATTGTTCTTGAGCATAAGTATTTTCCACATCATCTACGACTAAAATGAAACCTTGTCGATATTTTTCCCGACATTTTGATTGATTGACAAAACATACTTCTTCCTGGCAATTAATTACAGAAGGAATGGTTTCGCTTCTGCGGGACTCGTAAACAATACCACTAGTATTTTGGTGCCAGTTTTCTAGAGATGAAGGATAAGGGGTAGATAAAGGATTTACTTGGGCTTCCTGAAACTTGTAGATAACTAATCGATCCAAATGTAAAAAATCTCTAACCTGGGCAACTGCGGTTGCCATAATTACGTTCAAATCAAGGCTTTTACGAGTTTGGGTGGTAACTTGATTTAATAACTGCTCTTGGGCAATTTGTTTTTTAAGGGCTTCTTCAACTGGCTGACAAACAGAGGTTTGGGGATATGTGTCGTTTGATAATGATGTGACAGGTTGGTGTGCCTGGGGTAAAAATTGCTGTAGTAACAACAGAGTAAATTGACTTTGCAGGTGGGCATCATTTACCCCAATAGCTGGCAAACATTGTTCCAAGAAAGTGCAGGTATGGGAATCTTTACTAAATAAACCTTTGAGTACCTTTAAAAAAGAAGCGATCGCACTCCCATCAAATGTTAAACTAACATCTAGTGTGTCTTCTTGTGGCGTAGATCTTGAATTATACTCATTGGTCAGAAACATTAATAAATCTTCACCTTGACTAATACCTGTTTCATTAGCAAAAGAACCTAATAACAGAGCATTAAAGTCTTGGGACACAATCACCATAAACCTTTGCCATCGCCAATCTTCAGGAATGGGAATTCTTACCAGCAAATCATCTGTAATTATTAAGGGTTGAGTACTGTCCGCAGCTTGAGCCATTTGCTTTAATAGTTCACCAAGCTGATTAAATACACCCATGCTGATGGTGCAAGAAAAGCTCAAATCTGGGGAAATAAGCATTTTTTAAGAATCTGTCGAGAAGAGTTAAATGCTAACTGGTGCGACGGTTTTTGGTTTTGCCCTAAATTAACCAAAAGTTTTCAGACGTTAACAAGTGCAATTATGCATCGTATAAGTAGCATATCGGGGGAATGGAACCCTTTATCTGATGGTGTAACTTATGTAGAACAAACACCAGCTGAGTTAGTTTTGCTCACGGCAACTGATACCGATATTCAAACTTTAGCTGCGGTTGTTCCTAAATTACCAGAACAGTTTCCAGCTTTGCGGGTTGTAAATCTCCTGCAATTACAGCATCAAATAAGTATTGATGCTTATGCTGAAGAAGTGCTAGAGTTTGCCCAAGTAATTATTATACGCCTATTAGGGGGACGTTCTTATTGGGCTTATGGTTTGGAATTAGTACAAGAAGTCGTCCAGCGCCTGGGTATAAAGCTAATTCTCATGCCTGGGGATGATGTTCTAGATTCCGAACTAATTAGTCATTCAACTTTACCCCTGGTTACTATCAACCGAATTTGGCGTTATTTCTGCGAAGGTGGTACAGAAAATATTTCCCATGGTTTGCAATTTATCACTGATACCTGTCTTTCAACAACATATAACCCACCCCCTCCACGGGCAATTCCCAGGGTAGGGGTTTATGGGTGGAAGAGTGTAGACGCTCGGAGAGCTGATTCTCACACAGTAGGAGTGATGGAGGAAAATAATCATTCCATCTCCCCTGCTCCCTACTTCCTCCCTTTTACCCATAAAATAGGCATTCTCTTCTACCGTGCCCATTACCTGGCAGGTAATACCAAGGTAATTGATGCTTTATGTACAGCATTAATAGAACGTAATTTAGAACCTCTCCCCGTTTATGTATCTTCCTTACGGGAAATTGATGTGCAAACAGATTTACTTGAATTATTTCAACCCAAGGAAGAAATACCTGTTTCCTTAATATTGAATACCACAAGTTTTTCTGTAGCTCGTTTAGATACAGAAACCCCTCAAACTGATTTATGGCAAAAATTAGATGTTCCTGTATTTCAAGTAATTCTCAGTGGAGGTTCCCAATCCCAATGGGAATCTCAATGGCAGGGACTTTCACCACGGGATATTGCCATGAATGTGGCTTTACCAGAGGTGGATGGAAGAATTATTAGCCGTGCAGTGTCCTTTAAGGCATTACAAACGCGCAATTCTGATTTAGAGACAGATGTAGTAGTTTATGAACCAGTGAGCGATCGCATTAATTTTGTTGCGAATCTCGCTGCTAATTGGGCGCGTCTACGCTCCAAGTTACCACGGCAACGCCGCATAGCCCTGATTTTGGCAAATTACCCCACCCGCAATGGTAGATTAGCCAATGGAGTGGGTTTGGATACCCCAGCTAGTTGTGTAGAAATTCTCAGGGCTCTACAAGCAGAAGGTTACTGTTTAGAGAATATTCCGGCTAACGGTGATGAACTCATAGAAATTTTAACTTCTGGTGTCACCAACGATCCCGAAGCTAGGGAATTACGTAATGTTTTCCAAAGCCTGCCCCTTTCCGAATACACTGAATACTTCGCCACCTTACCCACAGAAATCCAACAAGCAATTACACAACGTTGGGGAACCCCCAACAAACAAGCAAATTCCCGTTTTCCCTTTCCCCTTCAGCCTTCTTTCTTACCTATTTCCGGCATCCAACTGGACAACATCTTCGTTGGTATTCAACCTGCACGGGGTTATGATATCGATCCCAGCTTGAACTATCATGCTCCCGACTTGGAGCCCACCCATGAATATTTAGCCTTTTACTACTGGATAAGGGAATGTTTTGCTGCTGACGCGGTAATTCATGTAGGAAAACACGGCAATTTAGAATGGCTACCCGGTAAAAGTATTGCTTTATCTCAAAACTGCTATCCAGAAATCGCAATAGGAGCATTACCCCATTTATACCCCTTCATTGTCAACGATCCTGGGGAGGGTTCCCAAGCAAAACGCCGTGCCCAAGCAGTAATTATCGATCACCTTACCCCACCCCTCACTAGGGCAGAACTTTATGGGGAGTTACAAAAATTAGAAAATCTTATTGATGAATATTACGAAGCCGAAAGCTTAGATCCTAGTCGTTTACCAGCCATTAGCGATCGGATTCAGCAATTAATTACCCAAGAAAATCTTAACTTGGATTTAGGTATTGCCGATAAATCAGGGGAGTTGCAGATCAATCGCATGGATGGGTATCTTTGCGAACTAAAGGAGGCTCAAATCCGGGATGGGTTACATATTTTTGGACAATGTCCCCAAGGTAATCAATTAAGGGACTTAATAGTTGCGATCGCTCGCCAACCCAACTGCTACCACCTCGGTATTACCCGTAGTCTCGCCACAGATTTAGGTTTAGATTTTGACCCCCTCTCTGACGATTTGAGTACAACCCTTTCCCCCCATAGTCAGCAAAGCCTATTCAATACATATAACCAACCCTGTCGCACTATTGGCGATGCCGTGGAGCTTCTAGAACAACAAGCCGCCATATTAGTAGAAGAAATTATAGAAGTAGGGGAGAGGACAAGACGTGGGGATGTCAACTGTCAACACTCGCGCGTTCCTTCTCTTGGTCAGCATTCCCTTGCTACTTGCCTCGTGGTGGGGTCTGACCGCTTGCCCCTGGCGGCGCGGGGTCGCTCGTCAACCATCAACTGGATACGCGAGCGTCTTTTCCCTGCCCTCAAACAAACTTACCTGGAAATAAACAATCTTCTCCGGGGTTTGGATGGTAAGTATGTCCCCAGTGCCCCATCTGGTGCACCGACCAGAGGCAGACCGGAAGTATTACCCACAGGCAATAATTTTTACTCTGTGGACATCCGCGCTCTACCCACAGAAACAGCCTGGGATATAGGCAGAAATGCAGCAGAAGCTCTCATTGAACGCTATGCACAGGACAATGGAGAGTATCCAAAAACACTAGGATTGTCTATGTGGGGGACAGCGACTATGCGAACTGGAGGGGATGATATTGCCGAAGCATTAGCATTGCTAGGAGTACAACCAGTATGGGATGGAGTAGCGCGACGGGTAGTGGATTTTGAAATTTTACCCCTGACAATTTTAGGTCGTCCCAGAGTAGATGTGACATTGCGAATTTCCGGTTTTTTCCGGGATGCCTTTGCCAATTTGATCGATTTATTCGATCGTGCGGTGGTAGCAGTTGCTGCCTTAGATGAGCCAACAGAACAAAACCCCTTAGCAGTCCAAGTCGACCAAGAAACCGAATACTGGACACAACAAGGGCTAGATTTCCCCACAGCCAAACAGCGATCGCAATACCGAATTTTTGGTTCCAAACCCGGAGCATATGGAGCCGGACTCCAAGGATTAATTGAGTCCCAAAATTGGACAGACGATGAAGATTTAGCCCGTGCTTATATAAATTGGAGTTGTTATGCCTACTCTAGCAGGGAAAAGGCAGGGGAGGAGGGATCAGAGGTGGAGACGGGGAGAGGAGGAGACGCGGAAACGCGGGGCTCTCAACCGTCAACTAACAACCCCTCTTCTCTAACTTGGGGAAAATCTGCCCCAGAGGCATTTGAGAAACGATTGCAAAACATGGAAATAGTCTTACACAACCAAGACAACCGGGAACATGATTTGCTCGACTCCGATGATTATTACCAGTTCCAAGGGGGATTAACAGCAGCAGTACGTTCCGCTAGGGGAAAAAACCCACAAATCTATTTTGGGGATCACTCCCTCCCCAAAAAACCCCGCATCCGCCAACTAAAGGAAGAGATTGCCCGCGTCTACCGATCCCGTGTCATAAATCCCAAATGGATTGCCGGAGTAATGCGCCACGGGTACAAAGGAGCATTTGAAATGGCAGCTACTGTAGATTATTTATTTGCCTATGATGCTACCACCAAATGTGTGGAAAACCATATGTACCAAGGCATTACGGAAGCGTACCTCATGGAACCCCAAACTTATCAATTTATTCTTCGACACAGCCCCTATGTTTTACGTGATATTGCTGAGAGAATATTAGAAGCAAACCAACGTGGTTTATGGCAGGATGTAAATATAAAAACCTTAGAAACCTTACGAAATATAGTTCATCAAGCCGAAGCCGCAATCGAAGCTAATACAGTGGTGTAAGAAGAACCTATGGATAATCTTGCGTATTTACACGTAGCTTTTGCCTACGAAGACAGTCCATCTCCTGAATTGATTTCTAGCAGCCATCTCCTTAAAGAATCAGCAGCACCTGATTGGACAAGACTTTCTAGCAAAGCCTGGAAATACCTGTTACCCCTAATTTTCACATTATCAATCCTTAGCATTGTCAGCAGTGCCTTCGCCTTAGAAAGAGGCGATCGCGGACCATCTGTGAAAAAATTACAACAACAATTACAAACAGCCGGTTTTTATCAAGCAAATATCACCCAACTATTTGATTTTTATACAGAAGATGCCGTTCGTCGCTTCCAAAAAGCCAACAGTTTACCCATAGATGGTATTGTTGGCACTCAAACTTTACAAAAATTAGAAAGTCTTCGTGCTTCAACCATGGGCAACAATACACAGAAGAAACCTAATAACGCTACTACAGTAGTTAATACAGCGAATACAGTTGTTAACACTACCAGCAAAACGAAGCCAGGTAACACCCAAGCCAAGGTAACTAACACTGTGGTGAGAACTACCACAGTAACAACTCCTAGCAATTCTAAAACTACTACAAGTGGTAAATTCCTCTCCCGTGGTGCTGAGGGTAAGGAAGTCCGTCTTTTACAACAGCAGTTAAAAATAGCAGGTTACTACTACGGAAATACCAACGGAATTTTTGCTCCAATTACAGAAGAAGCGGTGAAAAAATTCCAAGCTGCCTACGACTTAGGTGTAGATGGAATTGTTGGACCAGCAACCAGAAGCAAATTACCTCCTGTCGGTGTCGGCTTTGGGGAAGATACACCCAACACTAAGAGAACTGATAATAACAGACTTTATCTTGGCGATCGCGGTGAACCAGTCCGGGTTTTACAAGCACAATTAATTAAAGCCGGGTACTTGAAAGGTGAACCCAACGGTTACTTTGGACCTTATACCGCAGATGCTGTGCGCCGTTTCCAAAAAAATAATTACTTAGCTGCAAGTGGTATTGCAGGCCCCACAACCCGTAATAAGCTTTATGGTTTACTTAACAAAAAGAACCAAGGAAAGTTTGATGTCTTAGAAGTGCAAAGAAGACTACGTTCCAGAGGCTTTTATAAAGGACCCCTTAATGGGAAGTTAGAAAAAGAAACGAAGCAAGCGATTAAAAATGCCCAAGAATTTTACGGGATTAGTTTGAGGGACGTTAGAAACGGTAGCTTCTAACGTCCATAGAATTTGTTTGTAAATGTTCTACTGCCCAAAAAGTTTTCCTAATTTGGCTCAAGTGTAAGTTTTTGGGCGTTGCTGAATAAGCGGATGATTTTACTAAATTTTCAACGATTTTTCAATGGTTTCAAAAGCTAATTCATCCCGCACTTATGCAACGCTAGTTTTTGTAACTAGTTGTAAAAATTAATCAACAATTACATTGGCATCAAAGCCCTTTGACACTTGGGGCAAACTGCATGAATTGTCAATTGACAATCCAGCAATTGATAACCTTCCTTTTGGGCAGTTTTTGCACCAATCTTCAAGATTGAATCGTTCTTAAATTCAATAGTTGAGTTACATCTGGTACAAATTAGATGGTGATGGTGATGGGGATGGGGTTGATTGATTTCATAATGTTTATGGCCTTCTCCCAACTCCAATTCCCGCAGTATTCCCATCCGTGCCATCAACTTGAGAGTGCGGTAAATCGTTGACAAACTAATGCCCTCACCCTCATGTTCTAAGCGTTCATAGAGTTCTTCTGCGCTCAGATGCTCTCCTTGAGGTAACTTTTGGAAAATTTCTAAAATTGTCTCTCTCTGGGGAGTTAAACGCCAGCCGCGCTCGTTTAATTCCGCCTTGAGTGAAGCAGCTGTGTAAACACTCATACTAATTATTCTCAACAAAGCCTATTTATTGAGAATATAGCAAATCATTTGCCCTTTTTGCAACAATAGAGACTTATTGCGAATTATTGTTAGTTTTTTTAGCGTTCGCCATTAGTGTTTACTTCTATTTGCATAAAGCTTGATCCCCATTAATAAAGCATATGTCAATCAAACAAGTAGGTAACATTTTGTAAAAAATGTTATTTTTTACAAGCTATTGATAATAAAAACCAAAAAGAAGGGAAGGGTTGGTTGAGAATGTGGGGTTTATAGCTAACATCAACCTTTTGATAGTTTGTTAACTATTGACGAATTAGAAATAAATGATTAGCTTGGGAAAAGAATACTCAACCTAATACCATTTTGGATTTTTGATTCTGGATTGGCAATCAATATCTGTGTCAGGTTTATAAGTGTCCATCCATCTTAATTATTTTTTCAAATTGGTATAAACTAGCAATCAAAAAAAGCGCAATGTCTTGCGCCTTAATTATTCTGTAATTTTATAAATTTTATTTAACCCACATTTGGCAGGTGCGATCGCAAAATGTTGTATTTTTGAAATATGAGTTTTTCCGAATCACAAATAAAAGTACAAGATATCTATCACTTAGGCATAGTGGCAGAGATTATTGATGAAACGAGTTTGGTTGATTTGTTCAACCAACTGCTTGGAACTCATCCACAAGAAATAATCAGCGCAGGTCAAGTGATCAAAGCAATTATTATCAATGGCTTAGGCTTTATCAGTGCACCACTATATTTATTTGAGAACTTCTTTGAAGGGATTCCAACGCAACATTTATTGGGAGAGGGAATACAACCAGAACATTTGAACGATGAACCCTTGGGCAGAGTGTTAGACAAACTATATGATGCAGGATTAACGGAAATTTTTATCCGAGTCGCATTATCAGGAGCAGATAGATTTGGAATGAAAATGGACAGCTTCCACTTGGATTCAAGTTCATTTCATGTACATGGGGATTATGGAACTGGTACTGATGATGAACCATCAGCACAATCAGGATTAATTACAATTACATATGGTTATTCTAGAGACCACCGACCAGATTTGAAACAATTTATCCTTGACTTGATGTGGAGTGGTGATGGAGATATTCCTTTATATTTAAGAGTTGCACATGGTAATGAAGTCGATTCTGCCATGTTTGGAACACTTATGGCACATTTCCACAAACAATGGCAAATTGATGCTTTATTTGTTGCGGATGCAGCCCTTTACACTGAAGACAATTTGCAGATGATAGTCTCATTCAGATGGGTATCTCGAGTGACTGGAACCCTAACTGCCGCAAAAAAACTATTAGAAAAGAACAGTATTGATGCATTTGTACCAGGTAAAATCCCAGAATATCGTATTGCCCCCTGTTGTAATGATTCTGGTGGTGTGCGACAAGGGTGGCTAGTGATAGAAAGTGAAGCCCGTAAAGAATCTGACTTAAAACAACCGGAAAAACGTCTGAGCAAAAAATATACCCAGGCACAATCCCAACTACTAAAATTGTGTCAACAGGAATTTGCATGTGGCGAAGATGCATTCAACCCAGCCAAATTACTTGAGAGTCAGTTGCCATTTCATCAACTTGCAAATATTGAAGTTATTGAAGATGGCCAACACCGGGAATCTGGTAGACCTCGCAAGGATTCTCAATCTACCCTAATTTCCCATATTCAAGCCGAAATTGTACCCAAAGAAACTCCAATTACCATTGCGACAGAAGAGGGTGGGAGGTTTCTTATTGCCACCAATCTTCTTGATACCGACAAACTTAGCAACGAAGATGTTTTACCTGAATATAAAGCACAACAATCTACAGAACGTGGTTTTCGGTTTCTCAAAGAGCCATTGTTTTTTACTTCCACTGTGTTTCTAAATTCAAGAAAAAGAGTGGCGGCTTTGGCAATGGTTATGGGTTTGTGTTTGCTAGTTTACACCCAAGCTCACAGGGCATTACGCCAATCTCTAAAACGAGGCTCCCAAACAATTCAAAATCAGTTAGGTAAACCAACTGCCACTCCTACTTTACGTTGGGTGTTTCAATGTTTCATATCAATTCATTTATTAACCTTCGCTTCTTTGAAACGAAACAGATTTCCAACCTCAGTGAGGAGCGGTGCTGGATTTTACAGTTTTTTGGTGCTCCCTGTGGTAAATATTATCTTCTTTGCTAACTAACCTGCGGAATGTGGGTTGCAAAAAATCTATTATTAATTAGGTGAGTGACTCCATATAGTCACGAATGAGGTTGCGTCGCTTGGGTTGACGCAATTTTTGTAAGGCTTTGGATTCGATTTGTCTCACCCTTTCACGGGATAGTTCTAAGGCTCTACCAATTTCAGCTAAGGAATAGGGATGACCATCAGCCAAACCAAATCGCATCAGGATAACATCTCTTTCTCTGGTAGTTAAATCTGCCAAAAGATTTTGTAAGTCTCTTTGTAAAGACTCCCGCATCAGCATATCTTCTGGGGTAACACTATCAGTTTCCAGTAATTCTCCTAATTCAGTGTCCTTATCTTTCCCTACTTTTGTTTCCAGAGAAACAGAACGGGGTACTCGCAATAATACCTCCCGCACTTGGGTGGGAGTCATGTCTAACTCTACTGCCAAATCTTCCAAAGTAGGAGTGCGTCCCTTCTCTTGGGAGATTTTGCGTTGAGCTTTTTTTATTTTGTTTAATTTTTCGGTAATGTGGACAGGAAGGCGAATGGTACGGCTAGAAGTAGCGATCGCTCTAGTAATACCTTGACGAATCCACCAATAAGCATAAGTACTAAAACGATAGCCCTTTGTGGGGTCAAATTTATCAACCGCTCTTTCTAAACCCAAAGTACCTTCTTGTACTAAATCTAGTAGTTCTAAACCTCGATTTTGATACTTCTTAGCAACAGATACAACTAGGCGAAGATTTGCCTTAATCATATGTTCTTTTGCCTGAAGTCCTGCGGATTGAACTTTTTCCAATTCTTCCACAGTCAACTTAGCAGTTTCTGCCCATCGACGTTTTCCTTGGGCAAGAACACGCTTGAGTTCAAATACATCCACATCAGCAGTTCTAGCCCAACGTTCTAAGGAAGGACGGTGTCCCAACTCCGATGATAATCTTTCTTGAGCTTCAATCAACCGTAAGTAGGGTTGTAGGATTTCATCCCCTTTTTTCGTCTTATTGGCTAACAAAACCCGTAGCTTTAAATAGCGTTGTACTTTTTGAGCTTCGGAAACTTCCTCATCTCTTCCTAACAAACGCACCCGTCCAATTTCTTGCAGATACAGACGGACTAAATCTGTGCTGCGACGGTTTGGACTTGGTACTAGGGAAGCTTGTTCTTGTTCTATGGAAGCAGTTTCTAGCTCTTCCAATTCCTCTTGGCTGACTGACAATTCAGCTTCATCGAGGTTATCATCCATAGTGGGTTCCGTATCAAAAACCTGGGTAGGTTTTTGGGTTTCGTCGGTAGTATCTACGTAAAAAGATGTTGCTGGCATAAAGTATCGTCTCAATGGCTCCAGGTACAATAGATTACGGTCAGCTAATTAACTGTTCCTATTATTCCCGTGATTTGCGATGAACTAACACAAGTTTTGTTTTTTTCACAGTTTTTGTCGGTATTAAATAATTAGTTATATTTTATACTAGTACTTATTTGTTCTAAATCTGTAGAAATTTGATTATGTTGTTAGGATTCCTAATATTTTATTAACAGTAATTTGAGTATTTATTCAGATTCTGGAAAAATAGGAATTTATTTTGATTGCTTCTAGCATTTTTTGGTATAAACTAAGACACCTCGAGAAGTAAAATAATTTTTGGCATATTCCTATTTAGAGGGATATATAATTTATTTCCTGAAGATTTATGTTTTTCTCCTCACGAAATCCTATTATCGTGTATGTGTGTAATTATGTATTTTACTTTCCGAATTCTTTCATAGCTCGGAGATATTTCACGAAGGAATTGATAGCCTAGGTTTATCCTGTACAGATGCTATGGGAAAACCAACGGGTGCGACTCTTTTAGTAAGACGGGGAGTGGAACTTAGACAGGTATTGGAAGAGGTGGAGGAGTAGTAGAACAACGAACTTTGAGAACTTGCTTGAGCAAAGGAATACCACTAGACTACAAAGCCAGGTGATTGCGTTTATGTTCTTGTTGTAGATGAAACTGCCAATACTCATCCCAATCGCCACTGATGTATAAAGAAGCCAGGGGTAAAACAGCCTCAGCACCCCTCATGGTACATCTAGCCCCAGTGATATCCATCCTGTCTTTAATCAGGTGGCGACAAGCACCCTCAATCACCCCCGTGGCTATGGGGAATCCAGCTTTTAAGTAATCGTCATATTTGAGGGATTTGGCATTGTTAAGTAAATATCTACCACAGGTATCCACGGGTTTACGTTCTTGGGGGTGAGTTTGGGTAAAGTCGCACTCCGGCGCATACCTGGGGCAACAGAACTTGATTTACCTTCAAGGATAAGCTGTAAACGTTTGCTCTCCCTAGGTTCTGCCTGTGTTGAAGTCTGAGAAAAAAAGACAAATGCAGCTTTCCACAAAAACTCAATCACATGGATAATATCCCTGTATTAATCCATGAGAATATTGCTGTGCTGGTAGATTAAACTCCCCATCCAAAGGAAATAGCGTATTTATCTTTCTTCCTCCATAACCGATTATATTGGCGATTACTGTGCCAAATAATGTGGTCAATTTGCGGGACAATTTTTTCTTGTGTGTTCTGTTTACTGAGTCTGTGCCTGCACAGTCTCCCTCTATTTAATGTTGACTGCGTTTATGAAAATATCTTTGTTTGTAACAACCGTCTCAATAGTTCGTATCCATTCTCAGCGTTGCATAAGTGCGGGATGAATTAGCGTTTGAAAGCATTGAGAAATCGTTGAAAATTTAGTGAAATCATCCCGCACTTATGCAACGCCCCATTCTCAAGTAACTTACTCTCTATCTGGGAGTGTTCTAACCCACAAATGCTGTCTGAGTCTAACCAACTAACTATCTGTTCAAATAGTTCTCGTGCTTGTGACCAAAACATACCTTGATTTGATGTAGATCCTTGCATCGGGTGTGGAACTATTCCTGTTTTTTCACTTTTTACAAGCCAATTCCATCAAGTAAATTTTTGGCTGTCAATACTACTGTGGTTGACTTGTCATTTATTATTCTTATATCATACTCTGTACTACCAAAAGAGTCCCACCCAAACCAACCGAGAATAGGAAAAAAAGAAGTCATTGTTGATATTCTGACTTCATATCCCGTAGCATTAATTCTTCTAGAGCTTGTTTTGGTGTAATCTGACCTTGCAGCAAGCAATAAACTTGCTCTGTAATTGGCATGGATATATTTTGTTGCTGGGAGCGTTGCTGTAAAACCATAGTGGTATTAATTCCTTCTGCTGTTCCCCGTAAGTTAGCTAAAATTTCTGTTATATCTTTACCACCAGCTAAGTGATAACCCACTTGGTAATTACGGCTGAGAGGGCTATTACAAGTTGCAAGTAGATCCCCCAAACCAGATAAACCATAAAAAGTTTCCTGTTTCGCTCCCCAATGGACAGCCATACGTACCATTTCGGTTAATCCACGGGCAACCAAAGCTGCCTTTGCATTAGTTCCTAACTGTAAACCATCACAAACACCAGCAGCGATCGCGATAACATTTTTTAAGGTTCCCCCTAGTTCGACTCCTAAGGGATCTGAGTTAGTATAAACGCGAAAGCGATGGGAAGAGAATATCAGCTGTGCTTTTGAGGCAGCACTAGCAATATTACTAGCAACAACAGTTGCCGCAGGTAGCCCTTTTTCTATCTCTTTAGATAGATTAGGACCAGAAAGCACCACTATGGGATTATAAGGAAAAGCATCTTGCCAAATTTGACAAGGAGTACAAGTTGTTTGAGGATCTAACCCTTTGGTTGCTGAAATAATAACAGTTTGGGGAGATAGGGTTAATCCTTGAAGTTGCCCAATAACCTCCCGTACCCCTTGCATAGAAATTGCTGATACAACAATTTCTGCACCTGTGACAGCATCAGTTAAGGACAGAGTACCCTGACGCGACCAAGTATTGACATCATAACCATTAGCTGAGGCGATGGCTGCTAAACTGCTTCCCCATGCACCTGCTCCAAGAACAGCAATCAATTTAAATTCGAAATTTTAGATACCTCAACTTAGGATTTTATCTGAAATCTGTTGCGATCAAAAATTATCCATGAATCAAATTTTACTTTCTAGGGATGAGTATTTAAACTGATTCAACAAAAGATGCATCAGGTAAAGGAATAAATTCTGTTTATTCTGGAACTTGAGGAAATTTTCCCTGTTGCCAATCATACTTTGCTTGTTCAATGTGATCGCGTCTACTAGAAACAAAGTTGCACCACTTGTAACTTTCGCCAAGGGGTTCTCCCCCAAGAATCATACATCTGCCTGGCATTGTAGAGGTAATTTCCACCTCATTAGCGGATTCCAGCACTAATAAACGATGTTCTTCTATTGCTTCACCGTCTACTTTGATTCCCTCAGTCACGCTATAAATTGCCTGTTCGTTGTACTCTGAACTCAGTACAAATTTACAATTATTTTTTGAAATTATATCCAAAGAAACCATGGGGGAAAAAGTTGCCACAGGAGACTTGTACCCATTAAATTCCCCAGCAATGAGAGTTAAAGATACACGATCATGGCTCCAAGTAGGTAAACTATCTGCGACATAATGCTCAAAAGCGGGGAAAACCTCTTCATATTGATTAATTGATTGCTTGTTTTGGGGTTTATTACTGGGTGATTATTGAAAACTGCTATAAGCTATGCTTGATAGCACTAAGACTGCCAGAATAAGCAGTAAGTGATCTGCTATAAAATACTTGATTTTCATCTTGGCTCACACCACGCTTTTTTTAGTATTCGCTGTCTGCATAACAAGCAACACTATCTAGACTCAGAAAGTATAAAGCAGAAACTAAAATTAGCATCATCCTATTAGGAAAGACAAAAATGGTAGTTTATATATAATGCGAGCGCAAACCCAAAAACGGCAGATGGGATAAAACCGTATCAACTGCTCAATAAAAAAAGAGAAGGCTATATTGTTACCTTCTCCCCTAAAGCTTAAATTTAAGGTGTTGCATAAGTGCGGGATGAATTAGCGTTTTAAACCACTGATAAATCGTTTAAAATTTAGTGAAATCATCCCCTGATTCAGCAACGCCAAATTTAATATTTGCTTAATTTTGCATAGATGCAGCAGCTTCGGAACCAGGAACTTTAACTACATATGCAGAAGGAATCGCTTCCGCTCTACCAGCATTCACAAGTGCTTGATAAACAAAAGCTGCAACTTCTGCTCTGGTGGCTTGATTCTTGGGTTTTAGTTGTTTAACAGTTGGGTAGTTAACCACAATTTGTTTCATTGTCGCTGCGGATACAGGACTCTTAGCCCAAGATGGAATTTGGGAAGCGTCGTTATAGAAAGATAGGGAATTTTGATCAGGTGCAGTTAGCTCCAAGCCATTAGCCAAGGATACTAAAACCTGTACCCGAGGGATTTGTACCTCTGGTTTGAAGGTTTTGTTGGGATATCCAGAGAGGAAGCCACCACGGGAAGCAGTTTGAATTGCTTGATATCCCCAATATCTAGTGCTAACGTCACTAAAGTTGATTGCTGTGCGCTTGGCTGCAGGTGTAAAGGCTTTGTTGATGATAGCTGCAAACTGAGCACGGGTAACCCTATCATTGGGTTTAAAAGTTCCATCAGGGAAACCTGCAATTACACCTTTTGCAGATAAAGCCTTAATGTAGTTATTTGCCCAGTGACTAGTTGGTACGTCTTTGAAAGTAACTGGCGCTCCAGGAGGTGCTTCCACATCAGAAGCGACATAATCTACGTTACCCTGGAATGTATTAATGCTATTACCAATAGCTACAACCACATTGTTGGTAGCATTATTGAGATCATAGCGTTTGTTGTCACTAATCAAGTTCTCACCAGGATCTTCATTGGTTCCCAAATTAGGTAAACCTTGAGAAATTACAACAATACCATCGCGGCTGTTATTTTTAATGACATTCTTACGTAAAACAGGCTTTGCAGAATTGGAGATAAAAATACCATCTGTATTTTCAATAATTCGGTTTGCTTCTAGACGAGGTGTAGAATTGTCACCAATAGCCAAGCCAAAACCTGTACTTTGGAATAAATTGTTACGAACTACGCCCTTGGAATCTCTGGCAATAGAAACCCCATTACCTTGATTTCCAGAAAAAACATTATTTTCAATAATGGGATTACCTGTACCCGTAACAAATACCCCTTCTCTGAGGCTATTAATAAATGTACTATTTTTAATGATTGGGTTAGTTGATTCTACCCAGACTCCCGTGCCGCGACTCGCAGGGTTTGTCACAGTAACGCCACTAATTACACTGTTGTTTTCAGCCAAAATCGTTACATTTTGTCGAGCAAAAGTACGGCTGATATAGTTACCACTGCCATTTATTAGTACTGCTTGTCCTGTAGTGCTGTCATTACCTAAGAGAGTGACACCGGATTTAATATTCAGAGGGAATTGTTCTCCAGTATCTGCGCTATAGGTTCCAGGTGCAAGTTGAATGGTTGTACCTGCTTGAGCTTTGGAAAGAGCAAAGGAGATGGTTTTATAAGGAGCTTGAGCTGTAGCTCCAGCTCCATCAGTATCTGACCCAGTTTCTGGATTGACATACATTCCCGTTCCAGTGACTGGAGTCTGTGCCATTAAAATGTTGTTGCTTCCTTGCTGGTTGGCATTTACCTCAGTCGGTAATAGCATTGCTCCACCAGAAACCATTAATAGAGCAGAAACTCCTGCAGATAAGAAGCGGAAATTTTTGCCTTGCTGAATATCTAATCCCTGACGTGTCATTTTGATTCCCATTTTTAAGTACTGAAGACTAATGAATTAATTTAAGTGCAATACATGTTAATTGTTACTTACAGCTCTGTGACTGTGCAAACCCTGTAAAACTCTACGGAATCACCAGCATTCAAGTATCTGGGTTCCTTAAGCAACAAAAGGTTTTTTCGGTTGCATTAGATACGATGTCCACAAGCAGATATGGTATGTCTGCAAGGGGAAAATCCAGGGTAATGATTTGATTTAAAATCTGTGTACCATGCTCTCTGTTTACGCATTAGTATTGAGTTCGTCCGGTCATTTTTAGATTGTTTTTTATAGATTTGAAAAAATTAATTGGTGTAAATGCTAGCGTAAATCAGCTACTCTCATTTAGGTTTTATTTATATTGCTATATAAGTACAAAATCTTAGGCTTACCAGCTATACTTACTTTCCGGCTAGCTTTCTTGGATAATACTTGTATACGTATACATTAAAGCTTGTGAATTTCTTTCTTGGTTGTCCTATTTGGGCATATAAAGGTTGGATGGGTGAATTTTATCCCCACGGAACTCGTCCTGGTGACTTCTTACATTTATATACTCGTCGCTTTACTACGGTAGAAGGAAACACTACTTTCTATGCCGTACCCAAGGATGAAACCGTTACCCGTTGGACAAATCAAATACCCCCAGGCTTTTAATTGTGCCTGAAATTGCCGCGAAAAATCACACATAACGGTTTACTACAACTCCATATTCCTGACGCACTAAACTTTTTAGAGAGAATGCTTCCCTTGGGTAAACACTTAGGGCCAATGTTTGCCCAACTACCTCCCAGTTATTCACCTCAGTTCCTAGAGGATTTAAATACTTTTCTTACTGCTTGGGAAACAAATACAAGCTCTCTCGTTTTAGAGGTTAGGCATCCAGATTGCTTTCGAGAACCCCATGCTAGTAATTTGACCGCACTCTTAACAAAATTAAATATAGCCAGAGTATTGTTAGATACACGTCCTATTTATTCAGGAGATGACGATCCCCAAGTGCATTCAGAAAGACGTAAACCCAAATTACCCTTATAATTTCAAACCACAGCACCATTTACCTTAATTCCGTTAAGGTTATAAAAAAAATTACCAGCTAAAGCGGTTGAATCAAGATATCCCATTTGGGCAACAGTGGATTTCGGTGTAATCTAGACTCGACTTGTTTCATAGCTTTCTTTGTTAGAGAAATCCCTTTTTGGTAAACAGTTTTACTTAAACTCAAGATAGGATATAAGCCTTATCAACAAGCTTCGCCCCCCCATTCCAATGCTGGTCAACAATACGCCAACAACCCTCTATGGGATTGTATTTACTATGGTAAGGAGCATAGTAAAGCAATTGAATTGGTATATTTAGCAGATCAACAAACTCAACCATCCTTTTTTTTTATTGAGTTCTTACTCCACTACTTTCCGGACCATTATCAACTTTAATTTGTATCAGTTCGGTATCCTGCTTTTGTTCTGGTGTCATTGTCTTCCACCATTGAATTAGAGTATCAACAATAAAATCCCTGGTTTTATAAGAACAACTACCAAAGTTAATATACAATAACTGCCCACTATCTTCATCAAGAATCCCACAGAGACTATATTGTTCTGTGCATCCCATATGATGCTCCTCAGCTTGATTGTCTCCTCTGGTTTTTCCACCACGAGAATAACCCCCGATATTAACGGTACCTTTGCAATCCATGCTTAGTCCTTTGACTTTGAGGCTTGTTTGTTGATTGCGGCTGAAATTCTTTGATGTTGTTGAAGATATCATCCGTTTGTGCAATTTGTTTTGAGGTTTGGCTTTTACTACTTTACGAAGACGATAGTCCATTCGATTCAATACTTGTGCCATTGTACTGGCGCAAGGCAAGTGCTCCTGGCTAAATCCCTGTTCTTTGAGTTTTTATAGTGCGGATGTTGCTGTTAACCGGGTATAGGCTAAGGAAGTTTTAGATGTTGGGTCTTGTTGAGAATAAGATTCTGCAATTTGTCCCAGGGATAATGCCACAAGAGAAGAGGTTGTTTCTCCTGGCAACGCTTTGCTGTGGTAAAGGCTGATTGTAATCCCACACAGATTATCCCTGTTCTTTTTTCCCCTAACCCTAACTCTATATTTTCTCTACCCCAACCGAATACTGTTTGTGCTAACCTTGGTCTACCTTGGCAATATTTCAACGTTATCTGAGCTTGAAAGCCCCGATGTTCTACTCCATTCATTTTCGATGCTGGCAACAGCAAGTCTTCTATTTGTGATCTTGTTAATGATTTGGGTTCCTCTGCTGGGTCTAGCATACTCCAAAATACTTGCCCCTGTTTTTTGACTCATCAACATTACATCTTACTTTTATTGGTAAATTATTTCTTATAAATCACCTTATTTACCATCCCACCCTGGAAATGAATCAACCATTTTTGCTGGAGTGGGTAAATTATATTCAACAGTGCTTGCAACAGGGAAAGCAAATTTACTTCTTTGTCCATTGTCCAGTAGAAGAGCGATCGCCACACACTGCCCGTCACTTTTATAATCTACTACACCACACAGGTATTGATATTCCACCTTTCCCATGGAATCAGATTAAACAACATCCCCAGCAGTTGAGTTTATGGGAAACATTAGAGGGGTGTTACCCTACACTTTAATCCTGTGATATTTAACTAAGATCAAAGAGGATTTGTCAAAGCGATCGCTATTCTTCTATATTCTCTAATATTCATGTATTAACTGTGGGTACTTATCACATAAGTTAAATCATAATAATGGTTATCTATGGTTATATTTAAAAATATATCTATAGAAATCAAAATATTTTAATGTATCACTGACATTTATATTTTTGTGATAGGTTGATCCTAGATTTCATTGGATTCATTACATCATTCATACAAAGGTGATAGATATACTACAACCTTACGACGTTACTGTAGGGCACCTCGATTAATCAAGTCTTAGGTAATCTGAGGGGGATCGAAGAACTACAAGAAAGTGAAGTTGGGCAAAAAATAGCTCAACCGGAACTATTTATAGTTGAAATCTGGCTCAAGAGAGCTAATTTAGACGCAATTATCCCACAGCTTTAGGATTTTTATTCTCCCAAAATCCATCACGTTTGAAGTTGTAAACTAAATGATTCACTCCAATAGTCGCCTTTACTGACTGCTTACCAATGGAACCCATTAACTTGCCTCCCATTTCATTAACCCATTGACTAAAAACGAGTTCGACCTTAGCTCTGACTTGAGAATGGTCTCGATTATCTTCTTTGTGTTTTGCAGTCAATGGATGATTGCGGTAGGCTCGTTCATGAATGTGACTGAGGAATTGTAAAATCTGTAGAATCCATTCAATAGATTCACTACCATAGGCAGTATCTGCCCAAACCTCTTGCCCCTGGTTTTGCTCATCCAACAGTGCCCCTAACACTTGGAAATCATGCACTGAGGCATCCGTGACTTGATAGCGACGAATCAAACCGTACTCCACATCGATACTGATGTGGTTTTTATAACCAAAGGAACTCTGACCATTCTTTTTTGTCCAGGAGCATCGGTATCATTCTGGGACAAGCCATGAGGCTTTTGCTACCAACTTTCGGGAATTTCTCCTTGGGCAAGTTTTTGCTTCTCTTCCTTAGTATTATCCTGCTTGGGAACTGGAATCAGTGTGGCATCTACTATTTGACCCCCCTTAGCTTGGTAGCCTTGGTCTCTCAGGTGGCTATCAAATTAATTGCTCAAACAGTTCTTCAATAAGACCCTGCTGCTTCAACTGCTGCCGAAATAACCAAACTGTAGTTGCATCTGGTACTGGTTCTGCTAGTCCCAAGCCCAAAAATATCATGAAAGATAGTCGGTTATTGAGCTGGTACTCCAGTTCTTCATCACTCATGTTATGTTGTACAGTTGTTGCAGCACAAGCATTTTGAACATAACTATTACATGAACCTATACCACTAATAGCAGAAGGTGATAATATGCCTGTTGAGTAAGAGTGGTTATATCATCTGATGGCTGGAGGTTTTGAAGGACTGAGTAATTTGGAGTGGTCTTTGTTTGAGGATATTTTTCCGAAACCGCCAGAGAAACGCGAACGAGGAATGCCACATTCTTCATTTCGTTATGTACTCAATACCTTACTGTATATATTGATAACAGGGTATCGTTGGTGTGACGTTCCAAAAGGAGAAATATGGGGATCAAACAGCTCTGCACATCGACGGCTCAAACGTTGGCAGTTGGACGGGAGCTTAGAGGCTTTACAAGCACGAATATTGAAAATTGGACAAGAGAAAGGGTTAATAAAGTGGAGTTATGGCGCGCTGGACGGGTCTTTTTCCCCCTGGAAAGGGCGGTGGTGATGGTGTTGCTTACGGTGGAAGAGGAAAGTGTATTTTTATTACACACTCTTACTGAAGGCTCAGGAATGCCTTTATCCAATCGCACCACACCTGCCAATGGTAGTAAAATAGATCAGGTGATGCCACTTCTAGACAGTGTAAAGGTTAAGACCAACAAACGGGGTAGACTCCGTAAACCCCTGAAAGTGCTTGCTGCTGACAAAGGGTACGATTCTAAGGATAAGCGCGCTGCTTTACGTAGAGGTGGTATTAGGCCGCAATGGCCCAAGCTGGTTTGGAAGACAAAGAAGAACAAGGGCAGACCCATTAAAATTTCCGTGCCATGTGACAACAAGAAGGTTGTTTCCCATGGGTTCAAAAAAAATATCGTCGTCTTGTTTGTTGTCACATGGGAAAGAATTTCAGCGTGTTTTGATGCTTTTTTGTCTCTTGCAACAATCTATATTTGGATTAACAAAACTATATTAGTGGGATATATTCATCTATGGGCTTTCGCCCAGCATTATTTTTTCTGGGCTTGTCATGCACTTGTTCTAAAATTGGACGAAATTATGACCACGGAACCCTCTCGTCTAACTTCATCAACAGGGTCTTCTTGCTTTTTAACTTCTGGTATCGCTGTTCAAGTTCCCCTATTTTTTTGAATTCCATGGCGATTAAACCTCAGCTTCTGCTCTCCCTATACTCTCATCTCGCGAGCTACTTGCTCAATTTTTCGAGGTGCCCATTAATTTATAATAGTTATTATTACCGCTATACAAAAGTCCAGCTTTTAACCGCTCTTAGTCTATATATGGTAACAGCGTGGAAAATATTATTACTCTTGCCAAAGAACATCTAGATATAAACTTAGAAGCGATTGCTCAAATAGATTACTTTAAATCTCGTTATGTCTATCGCCATAACTTAATTGTTATTGATCATGAGAATGATAAATATTTTTATGAACATTATGCACCAGACTCACTTAATAATATTGCTGCACCTAAGAGGATGTTTTAAAAGGTGGGAGGTATCATCAAAAAGCTCACAAGGCATATGCTGAGAATTATAGAAAACACCACCCCGTGAGCAAATGACTAAGAATTATCCTAGCTATTTAACGTGGGAACAGTGGGAGTTAATCCCAGAGCTGTTTCCAGAGGCAAAACTAGGTGGTCGTGCACCTACAACAAGATGTATGTAGCCAGTAGTAAACCCGATTTTATACCTACTGTGTCAAGGATGTACATGGCAGGTATTACCAGGAGATTTACCACTTTGGTCTACAGTCTATGGCTATTTCAGAACATGGGGCAAAGACCGTACTAGGCTTCAGGTTTATGACAAACTATATCAATGGGTTCGGGTAGGAGCCAGTCGAGAACCAAGTCCATGGGAAGCAGCCTTTGATAGCCAATCAGTTGAAACCGCAACCATGATTTGTACGGATGTTAGTTTCGACCCAGGAAAACAAATACATGGATGTAAGCGATTTATTACGGTTGACTTGTTAGGGCTAGTTTTGCGAGTCTTGGTTACTTCTGCAATTGTGCCAGAACCTGCAGGGGCTAAACTAAACGTGCACGTTCTGGCAGCTTTATCAGATGAAAGATAAAGTTAAAAGACTGCACACTATCTGGATGAATGGAGGATATCGGGGGGAAGATTTTGCCCACTGGATAATCGATGTTTTTCGTTGGATTGTGGAACTGGTTCTCAGACCCTTAGAAAAGAAGGGTTTTACCCTTTTACCAAAACCTTGGGTTGTACAACGAACTTTCGGGTGGCTCAATTGGTGTAGAAGATTAAGTAAGGACTATGAAAGGCTACCTGAAACTTCTGAGACTTTAATCTATATTGCAATTATACGTATCATGGTCAGGCGACTTGCATGATTTGTAACTCACTTCGACTTTTAAAACATCCTCTAAGCTATTTTACTCAGAATATGAATGCATTGATTGGATTCGTCAGGGATTAGATATTCGGCGTTGCTGAATCAGGGGATGATTTCACTAAATTTTCAACGATTTCTCAATGCTTTAAAAAGCTCATTCATCCCGCACTTATGCAACCCCTCCGAAACAAAGGGTTTAAACCTATATTCCGCAGGGTTCATTAGTAAAAGACACCAAACTTTCTCTAGTGGTAGCATTTTTTCTCCTACCCAAGGCAAGCACAAAGGTTCGGGACTCGCTCATTGTCTTCCTTCTCGAGACGTTCAATCTTGATCGGAAGTGTAAATATTTCCATAAGATAAGGGGTACATCCATATTGATTTAAACCTGAGTTGAAAGCTGACTCTAAAATACTTCTATCAATTACACAAGTAGCTGGGAGTTGCGGGTTAATAGTATAACAATCAATTTATGTCAGTAATACATAGAAAAGCGATCGCAATTAAGTAAGCTACAAGCAGCTACGCAACGACATTGTGTAATTAATTATGTTTAATAGTCAATATCATCAGAAGAACTGTTGGGCTTAGCAGGAATAGACTTTATCTATTGATAAGGTAATTAATACAGATTGTGTATGTGGTTTGCCACTTCAAGCCCCGACAAAAAAGCATTCTCGAAGTTGGAAGTACCTTCATCCCTAGAGGGGAAGGAATTACCAGCTATATAAAGTGGTCCAATATGTTCAACTGAGTCAGATAATCTTTGAGGTGAAAAGAATACGTCATTAAAGTGGTTTATGGGAGTACTATATCGCCATAAATGTACTTAGTAATCAATAATACTTTCACGGGTAAAATATCTTGTTGCTGCATCAATTAGTTCCTGAACAGCTTGTTCTCTCTTAGACATATCATAATGACATTCACTAAAGTTTGGATTGGCATGTAGAGTAATAGCATAACAATCTGGTGAAATACCCTTCTGATGATTACAAGAAATCCAAAGTAATTTATCATCCTGAATACTACAACCTCCTGAATGATTAATTTGAATCGGCTCAGAAGCTATAGCCAACACAGCCATACAGATCCTGTATGAAACCCTGCCCAACTCTTGTAATGAATTACTAGGCAGTGAAATACCTGATTCCCCTAGCAATTGAAGAGTTTGACGTAACGGAGGAGTCATAATAAGAATATTTCAGCAGATGATGTAAGAACTTTCATCATCTGCTGAAATATTCCAACTAGTTCCATCCCAGCTTAAACTCGTAATTTTCTTCGAATTATAAGTATTCAAATCTACAGCAATATGTTGGGCAATACTTCTCATGCTTTTGATGCCACCATACTTCTGGATATTCATATCTTCTGAACTTCGAGACTCCCAGTTCCATATACTCACAAGCCCAACAGCTTCCCAATCACCCAACCAACGCTTTAACTCTTGACTAACATCTGTAATATATTGTATTCCATAATCGAATATCCCCTCCCCAGCTCCAGTATTACGAATGCGGCGAGTTACGATGCGTCCCCCCAAACCGCGCCCTTTGTCTAAAATAGTTAGATTGAATCCGTATTGCTGAAGTAGTTTCCCAGCAATCAAACCAGAAATTCCTCCACCGATAATTGAGCATGATAGACTCTTTTTAGTAACCCCAACGGAAAATCGATTCATATTGCACAATTTTCAATATTAAGTGAATCATCAAATGGGTGGAGTTGTTTTTTTTATATGGCATAGAAATTTGCCAAACCTCTTTTACTCCCTAACTTTCTCAATGGTTTGTTTCATGGGAATTTTAATCATAAATTCCGTACCTTGACCTGAACGATAATTACAAATTATTTTACCACCATCTTTTTCCACAATAATCTGATAACTAATAGACAATCCTAATCCGGTACCTTTCCCTATTTGCTTGGTGGAAAAAAATGGATCGAATAACTTAGGGCGTATTATTTACTTGATTCCAATTCCATTATCATAAATGTGAATTGCAACCCAATTACTGTCAATTTGATGAGTACGAATGATAATCGGAGGAAGAGACTGTCAGTCTGTACATACTTTTTCCTCAAGAGCATCAATCGCATTACCAATAATGTTCATTAAGACTTGATTTATCTGACTGTGCTAACATCCTAATGGACGTAAATTTCCATAATCTTTGATTAATTAAATATCAATCTCTTGTTGATGAAATTTATGGCTGAGAATTATTAATGTACTCTCAATTCCTTGATTGAAATCAACTGCTTTATACTCAGCTTGATATAATCTGGAAAAATTTCGTAAAAATATCACGATTTTGCCAACTCTTTCAGCTCCTACCTCTATAGAGTTGATAATTTTTGGCAAATCTGTGTATAAAGAATCAAGGTCTATGTCTTCAATCTTTTTTTGAATATATAGAGGAGTTTGAGTATATTATAGTTCTTGCAAAAGTTATTTAGGCAAATTCAGTTTTTGGGAAACGAAGTTCATAGTTGCGCAAACCAGCTATGAGATTAAATCTCAAGCTAAATCTTTTTCTACGATTACAATAACGGTCGGAGAAAATTTTCAATATCTTCAGTTTCCGACCAATATGCTCACCCACAACTCGAACTTTGGGCAACTGTTGATTACTCTTTTTCTCTTCAGGACTAAGGTCACCACCCCTGGACTTCTTTTTTGGGCGTTGCATAAGTGCGGGATGATTTCACTAAATGTTCAACGATTTCTCAATGGTTTCAAACCCTAATTCATCCCGCACTTATGCAACGCCCTTTTTTGGTATTCTACTGTTGGTATGAAGTTTACCAATTCCTTGATATCCTTTATCGCCTAACAATTCAATATCTTTTCTTAACCTAACTTGACTGTTTGAAAATATGCGAAAATCATGCTTTTTCCCCTTCCCATGGGAAGTACATAGGATTTCTCTCGTACTTTGCCCGGATTTCTCACTTGTGAGAAAAAAACACTTGGATGAGCCAGATTTAGGATAAATTAATTGGCACATTGTCAAATTCCTTGCAGATGACAAGGACTACGAAGTAAAAACCGAGTATACAAAAGATATATAAAATACATGGAAATTGAAATATACTTAAATTAGAACAAAATAGTCATAAAATTTGACACAACAAATTGTTGGGTTCAATCAAGTAAATTAACCCAGCAGGACGGTTATTTCAAATCACAGAGCGCTATTACTTATTAATCCAATCATCTCATTAAGCAGGGCAAGGTAGTCGAGATAAACCCTCATAAATCATTGCAAAAACTTCCTTCTAAGGGCAAGCACTACTAATTGCAATTAAAACTCGTTGTTTGCAAATCGTAATCACAGCCTCTAGCTTTAATCATTTTGTGCGTATAGTTCCAATTGTTGCATTTTTGAATTCTGTATTTACTAAGCACTTTTCTCCCAGGTTATTCAGTAAAATGTAGGCAATAGCTGTAAAGCATAAACGTAATTGCTTCCCCTCAAATGTATGTGTACTTGTTCTATCACTTTGTAAATCTAAATCAAATCAAGATATGTTTTGATGTAGATGCTTGTATAGGGTGTGGAACTGTTCCTGTTTTTTCACTTTTTACAAGCCAATTCCATCAAGTATATTTTTGGCTGTCAATACTACTCTGGTTGACTTGTCATTTATTATTCTTATATCATACTCCCTACAACCAAAAGAGTCGCACCCTAACCAAAACTGGTTGAGTCAGTGCTTTAATACTTATAGGGTACACAAAAGCTTTCATCACTTACCCTTCTTCTGTCTACGGTAAGCCCAAGGTTCCTGGTAGCTCTCACTCCACACCCCCAAACGCAGTTCCTTTACAGAATGTTGGGCCCTCTTTACCATCTGCCAGGAGAAACAATGTTTATTTTCCCCACATTCGGCAGGTGCGATCGCAAAATGTTGTATTTTTGAAGTATGAGTTTTTCAGAATCACAAATCAAACTACAAGATATCGATCACTTCGGCATAGTGGTAGGGATTATTGATGAAATGAGTTTGGTTGATTTGTTCAACCAACTGCTTGGAACTCATCCCCAATAAATAATCAGCGCAGCCCAATTGGTCAAAGCAATGATTCTCAATGGCTTAGGCTTTATCTGTGCACCACTATATTTATTTGAGAAGTTCTTTTAAGGGATTGCAACGGAACATTTATTGGCAGAGGGAATACAACCAGAACATTTGAACGATGAACCCTTGGGCAGAGTGTTAGACAAACTATATGATGCAGGATTAACGGAAATTTTTATCCGAGTCACACTATCAACAGCAGATAGATTTGGAGTGAAAATGGACAGCTTCCACTTGGATTCAAGTTCATTTCATGTACACGGGGATTATGGAACTGGTACTGATGATGAAGCATCAGCACAATCAGGATTAATTACAATTACATATGGTTATTCTAGAGACCACCGACCAGATTTGAAACAATTTATCCTTGACTTGATGTGGAGTGGTGATGGAGATATTCCTTTATATTTAAGAGTTGCACATGGTAATGAAGTCGATTCTGCCATGTTTAGAACACTTATGGCAGATTTTTACAAACAATGGCAAATTGATGCTTTATTTGTTGCGGATGCAGCCCTTTACACTGAAGACAATTTGCAGATGATAGTCTGATTCAGATGGGTATCTCGAGTGACTGCAACCCTAACTGCCGCAAAAGAACTATTAGAAAAGACAGTATTGATGCATTTGTATC
>CBZS010000650.1 GCA_000613065.1 Richelia intracellularis
AAAAGATCTAGAAACAGAAATTAATTCTCAATCTGTGCCAGACTATCAGGAGCAGTCAATCCCATCAGTTGTGTGCGATCAGGCATTAGCTCTTCGGGGCTGACGGCATAATCTTTTTTGAGCCAGTTACGGTAGCCGTCATGGATGGGTTCCAGTACTTCAAAGGATTCGGCATCGGTCATCTCATCCGTTGCATGACTATCACCAGGGAAGAAGGGAACGGTAACATCTGCGATACTGGAACCGGTATCCGCCGCAATGCCCTCAAGCACAGTTAATACTTTAGCCAAACGTTTAGGCTCGTTGCCTTCACAATTGTTCTGCGGAGCCCTCGGTACAGGACAAAAAAGGTGTAAACAAGCCAGTAAAAGGGTTTCATATTAAATTGGTATAAAAATCAAAACGAAACCCTATGTCCGAGTTTAATAGATTACGCCTAATTATAGGAAAGCACTTTCAGTGGCATGGTGCACGATTAACACTTTTGGTACAATTTTTAGTACCAGTGATAAGAGTACGCAGTGTTAATTTATCTCAAGTGTCAACAGCCTTCGTGGGTAAGACACTTGTGGCATCAAATTAGAAGCGGTTACAAAGGTTTTTTCGGGAGTTTCCTATTGATTATGTCGAATTTGCAGGTAGCATTACTACTTGGATAGGAGTAGAGAAAGATTGGGTAGTAATACTAGATAGAACACAGTGTGAATTTGGCAATCAAATGCACAACGTTTTAACGTTGAGTATTGCCTATAAAGGAGTTGCGGTTCCATTCTTGTGGACATTTCTAGCAAATCGCTCAAATAGTTAGGCCCATCAACCCAAAGCATTGTTACACCGCTTTCAACGTATCTTCCCAAACCAGAACATTGCTTTGTACTCTAGTGGTATTCCTTTGATGAAGCAAGTTCTCAAAGCTCGTTGTTCTACTACCCCTCCACCTCTTCCAATACCTGTCTAAGTTCCACTCTCCGTCTTACTAAAACAGTCGCACCCAAATTATTTTTGGGATTCCCTAAATTACGGACACTTGGGATGAAGAGCTCCTTGGGTGCAAATATAAGCTCTTTGTCTGGGGTCTAAATTTTTTACCTGGCTAAAATCGACTCCCTGTACCACTGCGGATTGTGTACCCACAGTAGGAGTTTCTACAAACTTATCCGTTGAATGTAGCTGTCCTGAGGAGAAAATTACTCCTTGAAAATCTGCTCCTGTGAGGTTAGCACCTCGTAAATCAGCTAAACTCAGGTTTGCATTCCTCAGTCTGGCATTTTCTAAGTTGGTATGACTTAAGATAGCTCCTTTCAAGCTAGCAGCACTCAAGTTCGCATTTTGCAAATTTGCCCTGTGTAAATTTGCCCCTGATAAATCCGCAGCTTGCCAATCGGTGTTGGTTAAGTTAGCGTAAGGCAATTGTGCACCAATAGCGATCGCTCTACCTAAACGCGCTCCATATAAGTCAGCTTTGTCTAATTTGGCATCTCCTAAGTCAGCTCCTGTCAGACTGGCATTTTCTAGAACTGCGCCCCGTAAATCTGCCCCTACTAATTGAGAGCTGCTAAGATTGGCATATACCATGCGGGCATTAAGTAGGTTTGCTCGGTTCAGTGTGGCTCGACTGAGGTTAGTTCTTACCATCAACCCACGACTGAGGTTCGCATCACTTAAGTCTGTTTGTTGCATTTGGGCACCACTTAAGTCAGTAATCCAATCATCGTAGGTATCCCAGCGACCATCTTTACCAGGTCCTCGGAAGCGGCTACCTTTAAAACTACCTTGGCTGAGATTGGCGTATTTGAAATTGACACCCCAGATGTCAACCTTGTCTAATACCAGACCTTTCGCATTCTTACTTGTAATTAGTTTTACTCTACTGAGGTCAGTATTGTAAGTATTACCACTATGTACAGTTAAAATCCTCTTAATGGCTTGAATATTTAGTTTCAAGCTTTCTTGCTGCAATCTTTTGGCTGAAGCAGAAGTGTTTGCCCCTGATTCGATTTGACTAGCCAAAAATTGATTTACACGTTTTAAATCAGGAATAATTTTGATTCCCAAGTTGACTAGAGATTGCTCAATAACAGGAGTTAAATTAGGGTTATTTGCTTCCTTGACTAATAAGTCAACTAAAAAGTTATTGGCTTCAGGATGGTTGAGGCTTCCTAAAGCCAAAATAGCACTTTGTTTTTCTGCCTTACTAGCCTTTGATTGAGGATTTAATTGTTGCAGTAATTTTTGCAGTAGAGATATAAACTGTTGATTATTACGCTGTTGATTAGCTCTGCGGTTTTGCTGAGTTTGAATGTAAACTTGCGTACTAATGAGTGTCCCTAATACCAGAATAATACTACCGACCGCAGCTCCAATGAGGGAAAGGTTGGGGTGTTTTTGAATATACTGTAAGAAAGAGTTATTAGGACTTTTTTCTTCTTCCGATTCAGGGGTAATGACCAAAGATGCGATTGCAGCTTCTTCTTCTTCATCAGACCATTGCCCTTGATTGTCTATTTGTGACAGAGTAAAGGGAATTGTAGCATCAATGGTGTAAGTACCTGCTAGGCGATCGTGCCAAGCTCGTCTGGGCTTACTTTGACCAAAGCCAACACCATCTGCTAGCCATACCAGAGCAGCAATGAACGTAAATACCCCTAAGTTGGGGAAAGCAAAACTATTTTGCCACAAAATATAAGTAACGGATATTGGTATTGTCCACGTACCAACTAGATCCCGTTGTGCAACTGCTAAGAAACCTGGTGGCATTCCCTGTTCATTCACCACTCGTACCCCAAACCAACGTTTAGGAGTGGTACTACCTGTAGTGGCTAGTAGATATAACTGCCATCCAGATAAGCCTAAAGGAGCCAATATAGCCAACGACCAGGCAAAATTAGTTACCCAAGCTACATTACGAGTACCATAACTCACAGGTAACGCTAAAGGATAAGCGATCGCTCTTTCTGTTAAAACCAAAATAGGGTGCAAGGGAGTACGATTCATATCGCTCTTGGAATTGGCGTACACTCCAATACCAAAAGGAACCAATCCACTAATCACCAATAAACTAAATTCAACAGCCCAAACCGCAAAACGTCTAGTTTTTACGGGTAGCAAATTAGATTTACCTGCTGTGCTGGACTTATTGGATTGATTACTACTTCTCCTCACCATTGGGGTTGCCATGAATAGTTCTCTTTAAATTGTTTTATTTAAGTGCCACGTTAGTAGCTTTTATACACAAGTATGAGACTCTGGAGAAAAGAGAAAATCCAAGTATGCTTGAACTATTAAGGCCTTTCCCACTGAATAAAAATTATGATTATTTTCCGTAATAAGTAAATATTACTACTTTCCTTTCAAACTCTTGGATACGAAAAATTTATATCCTAGATATACTAGCACCACCAATATTGTCAAGCTAATTGCTGCTGACAATAGCTTAAAAATAGCTTGTACCATAGCCAGAGAGATGAAAAAACCCGTACCTAACACCGCTATTTGGGCTGTTTTGGAGAGATTTTTAAACCATTGAGATATTTGTGCAGCAACATTACTGATGCTGGCAAACCTAGATTTACTCCTGTTGGGAATTTTCTGTA
>CBZS010000651.1 GCA_000613065.1 Richelia intracellularis
TATGATAGTGCAAGGTAAGCGCATCTTAAATTCATTGACAAGCGGGTTGAGAGGTATCATCATGTTGGGATAAACAAGCAGTAAGAACAGTCAGCATATAATTATTATCCATAGCGGCTCGATTAGATTTTTGGCTATTACTACGTTTCAAAGATTGCTCTAGGTTTAAAGCATTAAGAGATATTCGTCGCAGAATTGCTAAGTTTTGTGGAGCATCACCAGTACGGACACGACAAGCATTTTCAGAAAAAGTGACATCTAAAGTCCAATGCAACCCATTTTCCACACCCCAATAAAGACTAATCACTTGTCCTAAGTTACGAGCATCACAATTTAAACTAGTTAGATAAAACTGAACTTCACGGGTTGTTTTATTCCAAAGATGTGGTACCCGCACAACCATGACAACGCATTTAAGACCAACCCAATTGTCTTGGTTATGCAAAGTTTGCAGTTGAGAAATAGGAACACACCAAATTTGACGTTTTTCAGTACGATGATGACCTTTCTCTACCCGTTTATCATAACTATGGATAATACCAATACCTTTAAAGGCTTGAGAGAACTGTTGCTCAAACCAATTTTTCACTTGTCCGTAAAATGTAGGATGATTACCTTTGAGTGCTAAAACATAATCTGCTTTTGCATTAAAGATTTGGGATGCAATTGCTGTTTGTGTACCCATGGCATCAATGGTAATCATACATCCAGCCATGTCTAATAATTCCAAGAATGGAGGGATTGCTGTAATTTCATTCCATTGATTTATCGTCTTGTTTTACTTGTCCTAAAACAAGACGATAAATCAATCGACCATGCACTAACTAGATGTAACGCTGATTTACCCTATTCTCTATCATAGGAACCATT
>CBZS010000652.1 GCA_000613065.1 Richelia intracellularis
TAGAAGGCAAGGTCTTAGGACAGCATGATGGTGTTCATCATTACACTATTGGACAACGTAAAGGACTAGGGATCGCTGCCCCTGCAGCCTTATATGTAGTAGCTTTAGACCCAGTGAATAATCGTGTTATAGTTGGTGATCGCACTAAAGCCACCCGACCAGAATGTAGAGTGTCTAGGGTGAATTGGGTTTCCATCGCAGAACCATCAAGTCCGATTCGGGCAGAGGTGCAAATTCGCTATCGTTGTGTGCCAATTCCCGTTACTATAGTTCCTTTGGATCAGTCTCACGCGCGTGTAGTATTCGACGAAGCCCAGTTTAGTGTAACTCCTGGCCAAGCAGCCGTATGGTATGACGGTGATAAGCTTTTAGGAGGGGGAATTATTGAACAGTTTAATTCGTTTGGGTCCGAGTCTTTTAGTAAGACGGGGAGTGGAACTTAGACAGGTATTGGAAGAGGTGGAGGGGTAGTAGAACAACGAACTTTGAAAACTTGCATGCTCAAATGAATACCACTAGAGTACAAAGCCAGGTGATTCGGTTTATGTTCTTGTTGTAGATGAAACTGCCAATACTCATCCCAATCGCCACTGATGTATAAATAACCCAGGTATAAAACAGCCTCAGCACCCCTCATGCTCTATATAGCCCCAGTGATATCGATCTTGTCTTTAATCAGGTGGCGACAAGCACCCTCAATTTTCCCCATGGCGATGGGGAATCCAGCTTTTAAATAATCCCACATTCCGCAGGTTAGTTAGCAAAGAAGATAATATTTAGGACAGGGAGCACCAAAAAACTGTAAAATCCAGCACCGCTGTTCACTGAGGTTGGAAATCTATTTTAAAGAAGCGAAGGTTAATAAATGAATTGACATGAAACATTGAAACATCCAACGTAAAGTAGGAGTGGCAGTTGCTTTACCTAACTGATTTTGAATTGTTTGGGAGCCTCGTTTTACTGATTGGCGTAATGCCCTCTGACCTAGGCTGTAAACTATTAAACATAAATCCATAACCATTACCAAAGCCGCCACTCTTTTTCTTTAATTTCGAAACACAGTGGAAGTAAAAAAACAATGGGTCTTTGAGAAACCGAAAACCACGTTCTGTAGATTGTTGTGCCTTATATTCAGGTAAGACATCTTCGTTGCTAAGTTTGTCGGGATCAAGAACATTGGTGTCAAGAAGAAACCTGCCAGCCTGTTCTGTGGTAATGGTAATTGCAGTTTCTTTGAGTACAATTTCAGCTTGAATATGGGAAATTAGGGTAGGTTGAGAATCTTTGGGAGGTCTACCACGTCCCCGATTTTGGCCATATTCAATAACTTCAATATTTGCATGCAAGTTGATGAAATGGCAAATGACTCTGAAGTAATTTGGCTACGTTGAATGCATCTTCGGCACATGCAAATTCCTCTTGACAAAATTTTGGTAGTTGAGATTGTGCCTGGGTATATTTTTTGGTCAGACGTTTTTCCAGTTGTTTTAAGTCAGATTGTTTACAGGCTTCACTTTCTATCACTAGCCTCCGTTGTCGCACACCACCAGAATCATTAGAACAGGGGGCAATACGATATCCTGAAATTTTATTTGGTACAAATGCATCAATACTGTTCTTTTCTAATAATTCTTTTACGGCAGTTAGGCTTACAGGAACTCGAGATACCCATCTGAATGAGACTATCATCTGCAAATTCTTTTCAGTGTAAAGGGCTGCATCCGCAACAAATAAAGCATCAATTTGCCATTGTTTGTGGAAATGTGCCATCAGTGTTCCAAACATGGCAGAATCGACTTCATTCCCATCTGCAACTCTTAAATATAAAGGAATATCTCGATCACCAGTCCACATCAAGTCAAGGATAAATTATTTTAAATCTGGTCGGTGATTTCTAGAATAACCATATGTAATTGTAATAAATCGTGATTGTGCTGATGCTTCATCATCAATACCAGTTCCATAATCCCTATGTACATGAAATGAACTTGAATCCAAGTGGAAGCTGTCCATTTTAACTCCAAATCTATCTACTGCTGATAGTGGGACTCGGATAAAAATTTCTGTTAATCCTACATCATATAGTTTGTCTAAGACTCTGCCCAAGGGTTCATCGTTCAAATGCTCTGGTTGTATTCCCTCTCCCAAGAAATGTTCCATTGGAATACCATCAAAGAACTTCTCAAATAAATATAGTGGTGCACAGATAAAGCCTAAGCCATTGAGAATCATTGCTTTGACTACTTGGCCTGCGCTGATTATTTCTTGGAAATAATTTCTAAGCAGTTAGTTGATTTGTTTAACCAAACTCATTTCATCAATAATCCCTCCCACTATGCCTAAGTGCTCGATATATTGTACTTTGATTTGTGATTCTGAAAAACTCATACTTCAAAAAGACAACATTTTGCGATCGCACCTGCGGAATGTGGGGTAATCGTCATATTTGAGGTATTTGGCATTGTTAAGTAAATATCTAGCACAGGTATGTATCCACGGGTTTACGTTCTTGGGGGGTGAGTTTGCGTAAAGTTCGACTCCGGCGCAGACGTGCGGCGTTGCATCTAGTTAGTGCATGGTCGATTAATTTATCGTCTTGTTTCACTTGTCCTAAAACAAGACGATAAATCAATCCAATGAAATTACAGCAATTCGTGCATTATTAGAATTCTTAGACATGGCTGGATGTATTATTACCATTGATGCCATGGGTACGCAAATAGCAATTGCATCCCAAATCTTTAATGCAAAAGCAGATTATGTTTTAGGACTCAAAGGTAATCATCCTAAATTTTACGGACAAGTGAAAAATTGGTTTGAGCAATAGTTCTCTCAAAGCTTTAAAGGTATTTATTATCCATAGTTATGATAAACGGGTAGAGAAAGGTCATCATCGTACTGAAAAACGTCATATTTGGTGTGTTCCTATTTGTCAACTGCAAACTTTGCATAACCAAGACAATTGGGTTAGTCTTAAATGCGTTGTCATGGTTGTGCGGATACCACATTTTTAGAATAAAACAACCCGTGAAGTTCAGTTTTATCTAACTAGTTTAAATAGTGACGCTCGTAACTTAGGAGAAGTGATTCGTCTTCATTGGGGTGTGGAAAATGGGTTGCATTGGACTTTAGATATCACTTTTTCTGAAGATGCTTGTGGAGTCCCTACTGGTCATCCTCCACAAAAATTAGCACTTCTGCGGCGAATAGCTCTTAATGCTTTAAACCTAGAGCAATCTTTGAAACGTAGTAATCGCCAAAAATCTAATCGAGCCGCAATTATATACTGACTGTTCTTACTGCTTGTTTATCCCAACATGATGATACCTGTCAAACCGCTTGTCAATAGAATTTGAGATGCGCTTACCCTGCCGTTTTCATCTATTACTACTGTAATAGCCTGACCATTCAATACTTGCTTAAGTTAAGATTATTTATAATAAATAATTTACCAATGAAAGTGAGATGTAATGTTGATGAGTAAAAAAACACGGGCAAGTATTTGGGTTTCTCTGCTAGACCCAGCAGAGAAACCCAAATCATTAACAAGATCACAAACAAATAGAAGACTTGCGGTTGGCAGCATCGAAAATGAATGGAGTAGAACGTCGGGGCTTTCAACCTAAGATGACGTTGAAATATTGCCAAGGTACAGCACGGTTAGCACAAACAGTATTCGGTTGGGGTAGAGAAAATATAGAGTTAGGGTTAGGGGAAAAAAGAACAGGGATAATCTGTGTGGGATTACAATCAGCCTTTAGCACAGCAAAGCGTTGTCAGGAGAAACAACCTCTTCTGTTGTGGCATTATCCCTGGGACAAATTGCAGAATCTCATTTTCAACAAGAGCCAACATTTAAAACTTCCTTAGCCTATACCCGGTTAACAGCTATATCGGCACTAGAAAAACTCAAAAAGCAGGGATTTAGCCAGGAGCAATTGCCTTGCGCCAGTACAATGGCACAAGTATTGAATCGAACGGGCTATGGTCTTCCTAAAGTAG
>CBZS010000653.1 GCA_000613065.1 Richelia intracellularis
GGGCGGAGTGGGGTTAATGGCACTAAATTCGTGACCATTATCAAGCTTAATACTACTAGCAGTAGTACCAATAAACGAGCCTATTAATATTCAAAGATGCATTGGAACGTAAAAATAATGCCATTAGGATTAATTAAGAAAAAGTTGGCATTACCATTTGGTTTGAATTAAGCCATCTATGTTAGATAACGAAGTACCAGTGACACGGTTAATGATATTCGTCAAATTCGTATTATTTTGAAAAATTACCGAGGACCATGGGTAGGTACAGAAAACTCATT
>CBZS010000654.1 GCA_000613065.1 Richelia intracellularis
TTTTTTACTTCCACTGTGTTTCTAAATTCAAGGAAAAGAGTGGCGGCTTTGGCAATGGTTATGGGTTTGTCTTTGCTAGTTTACAGCCTAGGTCAGAGGGCATTACGCCAATCTCTAAAACGAGGATTCCAAACAATTCAAAATCAGTTAGGTAAAGCAAATGCCACTCCTACTTTACGTTGGGTGTTTCAATGTTTCATGTCAATTCATTTATTAACGTTGGCTTCTTTGAAACAGATTTCCAACCTCAGTGAACAGCGGTGCTGGATTTTACAGTTTTTTGGTGCTCCCTGTGGTAAATATTATCTTCTTTGCTAACTAACCTGCGGAATGTGGGTAACAAACCTAACCCTGATTTGATTTTTGAATACTAATCAAAGTGCGATCGATCCAATCCAAAATTACTTGATTAATCTCCTCTGGATTTTCATCATGGGGACAATGACCCACATTATCCAAATTTAAGACCTGTAAATTCTGATTGTATTGGGCAAACTTCTCTGCCAAAACCGGAGGAACAAACTTATCTTGGTTACCCCAAATCAATAACATGGGGATCGTTAAATGGGGTAAAATTTCTTTGACGCTAGGCCCAAAATCCGCACTAATAGTAGCCTTAAACAGAGCGACAAAAGCGCGGGCAGAACCCCTATCTTGGGGTGGTCCAGCTAAAATATCAATTAACTCATCAGTGACAGCTTCTGCATTAGCATAAGCGATCGCAGCCCAGCGACGCAATACATTAGGTCTTCTTACTATATGGAATAAGGGTTTTAATAATAATGGTGACGCGATCGCGTTTTTAATTGCTGCTACTACAGGATGTAAAAAAGCGGGGATCGCTTCTTGTTCCAAAGAAGGGTCAGGTAAACTCATCATCACCACACCCTGTACCATTTCTGGATGGGTTGCAGCCGCAGCTAAAGAAATTAGTGAACCAATGGAATTACCCACCAAAACTACTGGTTTACGAATAAAAACCCGCCAAAAATCATAAACCTGATTCACCCAAAGCTGGACACTATAATTTGCAGGAGCCTTTTGGGAAGCACCAAAACCCAACATATCTAAAGCATAAACCGTATGACAATCGCCTAATACCTCTAAATTCTGCCGCCAATGACCAATAGAAGCACCAAATCCATGGATTAAGATCATGGGCGTTTCCTGAGGAGAATGTTCGTGGGGACGAATGAAAGTGTAGCGAGTTCGCCAACCCCGCCACACCCAGTCTCTCTGGTTTCCTAATTTTTCTTGCCACTTTACAACTGTGTTTAAGCTAATATCCACAAAAAACCCTCACAACGAACTAAGGATACTACGGTGTTTTAACCCGGTAGTTGCACCCGGCTACACTATCAACGTTTTCTTTGCTTTCAGATATTTTTATCCCACAATCCCACAATAAGTAACCTAAAGAACCTCTGCGAATAAAGTCTCTATTATCATTAGCAATTTACTATTAAGTATTATTATCATGGATAAATATATTTACCATTTTAATGCTTCCCTAGCTGCCATTCCTGGAGAAGTTTGTTAGAAAAGCTGGTGGATATTTAAATGAATCTAGCTCAAATTAACTAATATATTTATTAATGGCATCTTCAGAGTAATAATCATACAGATATACCTGTAGCCTGGATTTGCTTCTTGGAACAAAAACGAGGACAAATAATCAGTAGCCGTTTTTCCACTAGTTTACTATCTGATGTACCCGAATAAGAACTAATACTAAGCGGTAGTAAACTTGAACATACAGGCGATACAAAAATTCAAATTTATTGCATTAATGTAACCAAGATTCACAATTCATGTGAAATATTCTGAGAATGAGTAGAATCTTAAAAGATATAAGTCTAATAGTCTAGTCGGGTAAAACTATATTGATAATAAATAGCTCCTAATAATTACCTTAATAGTTTCTGGAATTCTATTGCTAAAGCTGAGTATTAAGCAAATAAACCACATTCAGAAAAATCAGTTTGCACGAATCATAAATGTGTGTGATTGAGAAAAGAAGAAAGCGCGATTTACCCCAAATAAACGAATTCTTTCGTTTCCCTAAAATTCGCGTAATTGCTACCGATGCTCAACAACTGGGAATTATTACCCCACAGGAAGCACTCACAATGGCAGAAGACAAGTAATTAGATTTGGTGCTGCTGAGTGACAAGGCCTATCCGCCGGTTTGTCGGATTATGGACTACGGGAAGTTTAAGTTTGAACAAGAAAAAAAAGCAAGGGAAGCACGGAAAAAACAGCATACTGCTGATGTAAAAGAAGTGAAAATGCGCTACAAAATTGGTGAACACGACTATAATGTCCGTGTTAAACAAGCTGCTCGCTTTCTCAAGGATGGAGATAAGGTAAAAGCAACTGTGATGTTCCGGGGTAGGGAAATTCACCACAGTAATTTGGCTTATAAGCTGTTGAAACGAATGGAAGAACACTTGCAAGAAGTAGGTGAACTGCAACAATCACCAAAGAGAGAAGGAAGAAATATGATGATGCTGATTTCGCCCAAAAAATAGAAATTTTAGCTGTAATACTTGCCAAAACTTAACTTGGGTGGATTTGTTTGATGCTTTTATGTCGGGACTATAATCTGGGCACCTCGATTAATCAAGTCTTAGGTAATCTGAGGGGGTTGGAAGAACTACAAGAAAGTGAACTTGGGCAAAAAATAGCTCAACCGGAACGATTTATAGTTGAAATCTGGCTCAATAGAGCCAATTTAGACGCAATTATCCCACAGCTTTAGGATTTTTATTCTCTCAAAAAGCATAACGTTTGAAGTTGTAGACTAAATTCTTCACTCCAATAGTCGCCTTGACTGAGTGCTTA
>CBZS010000655.1 GCA_000613065.1 Richelia intracellularis
TTACCTGGTTGTAATATTACTGGTATTGAAGTTACAGGAAAACGAAAAAATTGGCAGGATATTCTCTTAGATTTACTCGCTACACCTACAATTGCTTCTAAGCGTTGGATATATCGGCAATATGACCACCAAGTACAAAATAATACTGTTATCTTACCTGGTCGAGCAGATGCATCAGTAGTCCGTTTACGTCCATTGGCAGAATCAGGGGGAAACCGCGACTTCAATACAGGAGTAGCGGCTACAGTAGATTGTAATCCCCGCTATGTTTATCTCGAACCCTATGAAGGTGCAAAAGCTGTGGTAGCCGAAGCTGCTCGAAATTTGTCCTGTGTGGGTGCGGAACCTTTAGCTGTAACAGATAACTTAAATTTTGGTAGTCCGGAAAAAACCATTGGCTATTGGCAATTAGCAGAAGCTTGCCGGGGTTTATCAGAAGGTTGCCGAGAATTTTCAACTCCGGTAACTGGTGGTAATGTTTCTCTCTACAACGAAACCTTAGATGCTGAAGGTAATCCCCAACCCATATATCCCACTCCCGTAGTGGGTATGGTGGGTTTAATCCCTGATTTAACTAAGATGTGTAGCCAAGGTTGGCAGAATCAAGGGGATGGCATTTTTTTGTTGGGATTGCCCATCCAATCGCAAGTGACTTTGGGTGGTTCAGAATATTTAGCTTCCATCCACAACACCGTTGCAGGAAAACCACCGCGAGTCGATTTTGATTTAGAAAAAAGGGTACAAGCTGCTTGTCGCTTCGGCATTCGTCAAGGCTGGATAAATTCCGCACATGATAGTGCAGAGGGTGGTTTAGCTGTGGCTTTAGCAGAATGCTGTTTGAATGGAGAACTAGGTGCAGTGATTACCTTTAATTTATCCTCCCAACAACCAGAAAATTTCCGGTGGGATGAGTTGTTATTTGGGGAAGGGGGAGCAAGGATTATTGTGTCTGTTGTACCTTCACAACAGGAAGCCTGGGAGACATATCTACGGGAAAATTTAAATGGTGCTTGGCAGAAATTAGGTGCTGTTGCTAGCAAGGAAAAAGGATTGCAAATTTCAACCGCAGATCATCAAAGTATCGTTCAAGTTAACCACAATTCAATGAGCGATCGCTATTACAATGCCATTGGTTAATTGACGTACTCCCCCGCCTTCACTTCGTTAAAGCCGTGGGATTCTGGGATCAAACAGCAATAGCAGACACAGCCAGAATAACGTCACCTAGCCCAAGGGGTAAAGGAGAAGAAATTTTAATGATCAACTACCAACTACTAACTCTTCTTTCCCCTTAACTTTGCCTAATAACTGTGAAAAATTTAACTTATATATTATAAGGATCTAATAATCCCACATTCCCCAGGTTAGTTAGCAAAGAAGATAATATTTACGACAGGGAGCACCAAAAAACTGTAGAATCCAGCACCGCTCCTCACTGAGCTTGAAAATCTGTTTCAAAGAAGCGAAGGTTAATAAATGAATTGACATGAAACATTGAAACACCCAACGTAAAGTAGGAGTGGCAGTTGGTTTACCTAACTGATTTTGAATTGTTTGGGATGCTCGTTTTATAGACAGGGTAAGCGCATCTAATTTTGTAGTGAAGATTACAGATTTTTGTACAGAATTGTGATGTATGTCTTGATTCTCAAGTGCGAATGCCAACGACGGCCAGTTCGAGGCTAAGCCCAGGCTATGCCAACGCCCTTTGGGGGGGTACTGGAGGGGCTTCGCCAAAAAAAAAGTTGACCCAATTGGGGAACGCTTCCCTAGATTCCGTGGTGCCAGCTAGGGGCATCAAGACCTTGAGTAAGCCCAATAAACTCTCATACCCCCACCTGGCACTCCCCTACGCCACCCAATCTTCCCCAGTTGCTGGAACACTCGTGGGGCACAAAAATGGAGATTTCAGTATTAAAGAAGTTAAGTCGTATGCTAAAGACGCAAAGGGTCTATCTTAACTGAACGGCTTAGTCTAATGGGATCTCTTACAAGAAGCCTTGCGCCTACGGGCTTCAAATCTTCAAAACCAAAGATAAAAAGCTCAAAAAATTTGAGTATAGCCAATGCCACTGCATTCACAGAAAAAATGTCATTTTTGGTGTGTTCCTATTTCTCAACAGCAAACTTTGCATAACCAAGCAATTGGGTTCGTCTTAAATGGGTTGTCATGGTTGTGCGGGTAGCACATCTTTGGAATCAAACAACCCGTGAAGTTCAGTTTTATCTAACTAGTTTAAATTGTGATGCTCGTAACTTAGGACAAGTGATTCGTCTTCATTGGGGTGTGGAAAATCAGTTGCATTGGACTTTAGATGTCACTTTTTA
>CBZS010000656.1 GCA_000613065.1 Richelia intracellularis
TAACTCTATATTTTCTCTACCCCAACCGAATACTGTTTGTGCTAACCTTGCTCTACCTTGGCAATATTTCAACGTCATCTGAGCTTGAAACCCCCGACGTTCTACTCCATTGATTTTCGATGCTGGCAACCGCAAGTCTTCTATTTGTGATCTTGTTAATGATTTGGGTTCCTCTGCTGGGTCTAGCATACTCCAAAATACTTGCCCCTGTTTTTTTTACTCATCAACATTACATCTTACTTTCATTGCTAAATTCTTTCTTATAAATCACCTTAATTGCTCAAACAGTTCTTCAATAAGACCCTGCTGCTTCAACTGCTGCCGAAATAACCAAACTGTACTTGCATCTGGTACTGGTTCTGGTACTCCCAAGCCCAAAAATCTCATGAACGATAGTGTGTCATTGACCTGGTGCTCCAGTTCTTCATCACTGATGTTGTACAGTTTTGCAGCACAAGCATTTTGAACATGACTATTGCATCTATGCGCTTTCGGCCAACATTATTTTTTCTGGGCTTGTTATGCACTTGTTCTAAAATCGGACGAAATTATGACCACGGCACCGTCTCGTCTAACTTCATCAACAGGGTCTTCTTGCTTTCTAACTTCTGGTATCCCTGTTTAAGTTCCCCGACTTTTTTTATTTCATGGCGATTGAGCCCCAGCTTCTGCTCTCCCTATACTCTCATATCGCGAGCTACTTGCTCAATTTTTCGAGGTGCCCAGTAAAAATTTCCTAGTTTTTTAAATAGCTTAAATTTAACCATGAAAGAAGCTACAGGCTGTCTTACTAGGAAAATTCTGGAAATAATTCGTTGTATTCCTATTACCCATGTTTAAGCGTATATACGTAAAAATGTAGACCCTAAACATAATATGTAGAAGGAGAATGAATTTTCCGCGTTGCATAAGTGCGGGATGAATTAGCGTTTGAAACTATTGAGAAATCCTTGAAAATTTAGTGAAATCATCCCCTGATTGAGCAACGCCGAATTCTCCTTCTGCGGAACTTGATTTGAAGGTAATATTTTGTTAATTCAGGACAAATATTTAGCGGATGTACTCCTTTAAAACGCTATTGCGGTTCGGATGGCGCAACTTACGTAATGCTTTAGCCTCAATTTGGCGAATGCGTTCGCGGGTGACATTGAAAATTTGTCCAATTTCTTCTAATGTCTTCATCCGCCCGTCATCTAAACCATAGCGCAATCTCAAAACATCCCTTTCCCTGGGACTCAAGCTATCAAGCACTTTCTCCAAATCTTCCCTTAATAGGTTCTTAGAAACTTGGTCTTCAGGGGTTTCACCATCAGATTCAATGAAATCTCCCAAGCGGGAATCTTCTTCCTTTCCAATGGGTGTTTCTAACGAAATGGGTAACTGAGCAGACTTAGCAATAAATCTTAACTTCTCAATGGTCATTTCCATACGAGTCGCAATTTCTTCTTCAGTTGGCTTCCGGCCCATTTCCTGGGAAAGTAACTTAGTAGTCTTCTTAATTCGGGATATAGTTTCGTAAAGGTGAACTGGTAGACGAATAGTCCGGGATTGATCCGCTATCGCACGGGTAATTGCTTGACGAATCCACCAAGTAGCATAGGTAGAAAACTTGTAGCCTTTTTCGTGGTCAAACTTTTCTGCAGCCCGAATTAAACCCAAACTACCTTCTTGAATCAAGTCTTGGAAAGACAAGCCCCGATTCATGTACTTTTTAGCAATTGACACTACAAGACGCAGGTTGGACTGCACCATTTTATCCTTTGCCCTGCGACCAACGTGGAGGCGATAGCGAAATTGTGGTAAAGGAATTTTGACAGCTTCTGCCCATTCGCTGTATTGTGGTTCTCGTGCAAGTTGATCGTACAAGCGATCGCGTACACGCTCCATTTCTAGCAAATCGGCAATCTTTCTTGCTAACTCAATTTCTTCATCGGCTCTTAATAAGCGAATACGGCCTATCTCTTGTAAGTAAAGACGAATAGAGTCTTCAGTGTAGTGCTTTTTCTTGGCTTGTGAACGACGACGCGATTTGGCGGCTTTCCCAGACTTTGCGTCGTCCCCATCAGACTGAGGCTCTAAAAAATCATCTACTTCACCATCATCGACAATTAGTAAGTCTTCTTCTTCGTCCTCTTCGATTAAGAGTGCTTCTAACTCGATTTCAGGCTGATTTATTATTAGTTCAGGCTGATATATATTTTCGAGTACGTTGTTAGCCTGGTTCATGCCGCGTTCCTCATGCTCCTTGCAGAATCAATTACTCAAGATTTTTACTACCGCTCTTAAAATGAATTGGCTATTTTTTCTAAGAGGGGTTTTGTTAATTTCCTTGGTGGATATTACTGAGAGATATTTATTCTCAGTTTAATATTCTAGTCTTACCTCTAAGCAGAGGGTATGCTTAGTAGATAAACTTTTCGATTTCAAGACAATACTAATGTTGATATTTGTACTGACAACCGTCGGCAAAATAGTCTCAAGCACAACTTGATTCATCAAGAAGATTACTACTCTTTACACACAAAATATGACTATGGGAATATTTTTTTAGTAAAGACTGTTCCGATTGTAGCCTGTTTCACAGAAATTGCACTCTTTTTATGTATCAACTCTGTAAAACAATTAGGCCCTTTTAGTTGGTTGTAGCAAAAAGATATTACAAACGGTAGTCATTTACTGAAAATTTATCCAAAACTTGTTGGAATTGTAATGATATTTTCAATATCTTCAAAATCAGGTAAGTTTGTATTTGTCAGATTCAGTGTATGTTAAAAAACGTCCATGAATGACACACAATGTATTTTTGTCTCATTTGTATTATGGGCAAAAACTTTCATGCAGTTGCATTCACTATTTCTGACCTTGGTTCACTATAATATATCGAGCATAAATCCACCTTTGGTGGGGGGAGAGATGTACTTATTACGAGAATTCGGTTCATTTGGTCTCCACAAAAACCAGAAAGTTGCAGTTTCAGATATTTACCTGTTTGTGTTTAGATCACCCCAGCGATTTGATGATTCGACTAAACAGTGATAGCTAGGTTTTGAAAAGCCATTACTTGCCCTTTGATACAAGTCCTGATATGAGTTGAATTACTGCTGGAATCAGTGATGAAGTAATTCAATCTAGTCTAGACTTAAGAACCTCTATTCACACGTTAGCGCACTGCTGAAAATTCAGCCCTATGAAACTTGACAAGTTGTTTTTATTGTATACAACGATATTTTAATCAATTCAGAAAGAATTTGACAGTCAAGAATAACGATATTAGCTTAATTTCGGCACAAATGCATACAATAAATTCAAAACTATACTTTTGACCATAATTTTTTAGAAATGCCAGACTCCTCTTTCAGCCTGAGTTCATGGAATTTAACACTATGCGTACGTGAGTAGAAGACAGGTAAGCGATCACCCATTCTGAATAAAAAGCATAATTCTTTGTTCCTGATTCTACCTTTATTGCTGATTCTACTGTTTCTAGGCTGGTCATCTATCTTAAGGTATAAATTTATTTGTATGCTATTTTCGTCATGTTGTATCAGGAATAAGTTTTCTCCGGTTTAATCTTAAAAGATGCCAAGCAAAACGGTTTTTGGCATCTGGGACTGTCAGGATGTGGGTAGGACCATTTTGGATTGATAATTTTCGATGTGGAATTGTCAAAGGACTATACAGTAATACTTTCCACAATCTAAGCGTCACAATTATTCTTCCAAGTGGTATTTACTTGATGAACAGGAGTTATGGTCTTGAACAAGTTAAAAGTTGGGATTAACGGATTTGGTCGTATTGGACGATTGGTATTTCGTGCGGGAATTAATAATCCTAATGTGGAATTTGTGGGAATTAATGACCTAGTACCACCTGATAACTTGGCTTACTTACTAAAATATGACTCGACCCACGGTAGTTACAAAGGTACGGTGGAGGCAAAATCAGATGGCATGGTGGTTGATGGTAAATTTATCCCTTGCGTGTCTGTGCGGAACCCGGCAGAATTACCTTGGAGAAAATTGCGTGCAGATTATGTGGTGGAATCCACAGGACTGTTTACAAATTATGATGGTGCAGCAAATCATATTCAGGCTGGAGCGAAACGTGTAGTTATTTCTGCTCCCACCAAGGATCCAGAACGGGTACGTACTTTGTTAATGGGTGTGAATAACCAGTTATTTGATCCTGTCAAAGATGTGATTGTTTCCAACGCTAGTTGTACTACAAATTGTTTAGCACCGATTGCCAAGGTGATTAA
>CBZS010000657.1 GCA_000613065.1 Richelia intracellularis
CTTTCCACAAATACTCAATCACATGGATAATATCCCTGTCTTAGTCCATGAGAGAGAATATTGCTGTGCTGGTAGATTAAACTCCCCATCCAAAGGAAATAGGGTATTTATCTTTCTTCCTCCATAACCGATTCTATTGGCGATTACTGTGCCAAATAATGTGGTCAATTTCCGCGACAATTTTTTCTTGTGTGTTCTGTTTACTGAGTCTGTGCCTGCACACTCTCCCTCTATTTTATCTTGACTGCGTTGAGCAAAATATCTTTGTTTGTAACAACCGTCTCAATAGTTCGTATCCATTCTCAAGTTACTTACTCTCTATCTGGGAGTGTTCTAACCCACAAATGCTGTCTGAGTCTAACCAACTAACTATCTGTTCAAATAGTTCTCGTGCTTGTGACCAAAACATACCTTGATTTGATGTAGCTCCTTGCATAGGGTGTGGAACTGTTCCTGTTTTTCCACTTTTTACAAGCCAATTCCATCAAGTACATTTTTGGCTGTCAATACTACTGTGGTTGATTTTTAACTTATTATTCTTATATCATACTCCGTACTACCAAAAGAGTCGCACCCAAATTCAATCTAGAATATTAACTATTATGCATCTCATGCGTCGTGGTTGAGGATGTTTATTTGGTCTAGCTTTGGGTGATGCTCTCGCTGCTCCTACAGAGTTTTTGTCAGTAGCAGAAATTTTACACGATTTTCCTCCACATGGTCCGTTGGAGATTCTCGGCAATCCTGTACGAATGACAGATGATACCCAGATGGCTTTAGCAGTGGGAGAGGCTTTAATCCAGGTTGATAGTCATAATTTAAATGTCACTACCCTAGAAAAACCTTTAACACAAGCCTTTGTGAAATGGTTACGCAGTCCAGATAATAACCGCGCTCCGGGAATGACTTGTTTGCGAGCTTGCGAAGACTTAGAACGGTGTGTCCCATGGTTCCAAGCAACAAGGAAAGATTCCAAAGCCTGTGGGGCAAATATGCGGGTTGCACCTGTAGGATTACTGCCATCCCATGTTGATTTAAACACTCGTGCCGCGACTGCTCAGTTTGAGGCTGCACTTACCCACGGACATCCCACCGCACTGACTGCTTCGGGTTTAACAGCTTGGGCGATTTTTCTCTTGATAAACGGAGAAAAGCCGCAACAACTGGTACCTCTACTGCGGGATTATGGCTTGAGTCAAAGAAATGTTTCCCATGGTGGTTGGTTGGGTTCTTTGTGGGAAAGATCATATATTACTACACCAGAAGCTTTTATTAGTCGGGGTTGGGATGAATGTTTAGAGGTATTTGAGCCTCTAGATGCAGCAGTAATGAACCCAGATTATACGGAGGCTCCTTGTCAGGTAACTGGTGAGGGATGGATTGCTGAAGAAGCTTTAGCCACCGGATTATTATGTTTTTTGCTTTATCCAGAGGAACCCCAGAAAGCTTTACAAAGGGCTGCTGTAACTTCTGGTGATTTTGATTCCATAGCTTGCTTAACTGGTGCGTTTGCCGGTGCTTACTTAGGAATAGATGCGTGGTCTGATGATTGGATGAGTCGTATTGAGTACCGCGATTGCTTAAATCTTTTAGGTAATTTTTGGGATAGGGAAAATTCAAACTTTAGCGAAACGTCGCACAGCTAATAGACTACCAATTAACCCCACAATAGAACCAAAACTTAATAAAACTAAAGGCAATAGGATGGTTTGTGCCAAACTCAGTTTAAAACCATGGGTGAGAAATTGAATAAACTCTGCTTGCTGGGCTATTAACTTACTGATAAATTGCTGAATCAGACTAATCAAACCCCAAGCGATCACACCACCAAGCACGCCAAATGTAATACCTTGTAAAATGAAGGGTAGATATATCCAGGTACAGGTTGCTCCCACTTGCATTACTTCTATTTCCTTCCGTCTTGCCGTAACAATTAGACGAATGGTGGTCGTAGTCACAGCGATCGCGGTAACAGTTAAAATAATTGCGAACGTTAAACTGACCCAGTTTAAACCTTGATGTAAGCGGGAAATGTTACGTACCGCCTCATCTACGTACTGTACATTATCCACTCCCCTAATTTTCACCAATTCTGTGGCTAAAGTGGGTACTGCTTCAGAGTTAAGAGCTTTAACTTTTAACTCGTCCACTAAGGGGTTTTCCCCTAACTGTTGAGTTGCAGCTGCAATATCAGTAATTCCCAATTCATTCACCAATTTATCCCAAGCTTGTTCTTTGGTGATGGTTTGAATATCTGCAACTTCGGACATTTGAGCCACTAGGGGTTTAATAGTTTCTACCCTGGCATTTGTTTCCAGATATACCGATACTTCCAATTGACTGCCAAACTGGTTCAGCAATGTTTCTAATTGCCAGGATGTTTGCAGACTCATACCAAATAAAAACAGTAACACCGTAACGGTACTGATGGCTGCCCAGTTCATCCAACTTCGCCGTTGTAAACCCAGCTATGTTTCTTTGAGTAGATAGTCAAGTTTTGTTAGTAATTTAAGCACGATTGTCTCCTCAATAAAA
>CBZS010000658.1 GCA_000613065.1 Richelia intracellularis
TCCAGAAGCGGTTTCCTAAGGTCAGACAAAATGGGTATTAAAAATTGCAAAATCGCGAGATAAAAACACCTGAAATTATTATATAGCAGGCCACTGAAGTTCAGAAACAAAGAATAGGCATTACAGCCATTTTCATTGAATCTCGGTAAATTAATTTCAGTCTAGAATTTATATTAGATAGCCTAAAAGCATTGATATAACAAAATCCTTTAGATTCATGAAGCTATTACTCAAACAGGATGAGGACTCCTCAGCAGAACATCCAAGGAGAAGGTTGCATTTCCCTCATCTGTCAACCAAAAAAATAATTTACGGAGCGCTCGCTATTGGTGTATTTGTCTTAATAGTTTGGGCATTTAGTCCTGCACCTATACCCGTGGAAACTGCTGAAGTAACTTCCGCTCGCCTACAGGTTACAGTAAATGCAGAAGGAAAAACCAAAGCGATCGCTTTGTGGTATCAGCACCGGTAAATGGGCGACTGACGCGCATTCGACTAGATGAAGGGGATAGAGTTAAAAAATGACAATTAATCGCTCAAATTGAGCCTTTGCCTCTGAAATCCTCCGTTAAGGAAGCGTTGGGCAGATTAGCGCAATGGCAAGCCGAACGACAACGGGTAGCCACAAAACGACAGAAAACAGCAAGTTTAGACCAAGCAAGGACTAGAATAAAAAAAGCGTTCGCAGAACAAAAACAAGCTGAAGCGAAGGTTGCAGAAGCTCAAGCAGAACTAGAACAAGCACAACGTGGCTATCAACGTGCTCGCAGATTGGCAGGTAGTGGAGCCATTCCTAGCCAAAATAGGGAAACTGCCCAATTAAATCAAACGACCAAAGCCAAAGAATTAGAAACTGCCAAATTAGCTGCCAAATCAGCCGCATCGGAGGTACAAGTAGCTCGTGCAGCGTTAAAAGTATTACAACAAGAGCAGCGAGATCCTGACTATCTCCTCAAAATGTATGACGCTCACATTGCTAGTGTAGAAGCAGAGTTAGAAAAATTAAGGGATGATGCCAATCGCACTGATATTCGCGCACCAGTAGGGGGTGAGGTTCTGCGGATAAATCAGAAAAGTGCCCAATTTGTCCTATACAGTACACACGTACCATAATTAGGTAATGTTTCCCAGTTGGAATTAGTTATTGATGTCCTCTCAACAGACGCGGTGAATATCAAACCCGGCAATCCTATCCTCATTATTAATGGAGGCAGGGATCTAAAACAACTCCAAGGAAAAGTCAGGTTAGTAGAACCATCAGCATTTACTACAATTTCCGCCTTGGAAGTGGAAGAATAACGGGTGAATGTGATTGGTGATTTTGTTAGTGATTCTAGGGTTTTGAGCGATGCATACCGCGTTGATGCACAAATTGTAGTGTGGGAAGACAAAGATGTTTTGCAAGTACCTCTCAGTGGGTTATTTCGTTGTGGTAAATCCTGGTGTGTGTTTACAGTCAAAGAAGGGAAAGCACATCCCCAACAAATTCAAATTGCCCACCGCAGTAACTTCTCTGCAGAGGTGACTACAGGATTATCCCAGGGAGAAGAAGTCATACTTCATCCCACAAAATAAATTGATAGTGGTAGTCGTGTGAAAAGATGAGGGGGTTTCAAAGACACAACGACACAGAAAGAGGGTAGACATACAGAATTTGTATAAGTTTCACACATTTGAAACTTATACCAATTCTGTATGAGACTGTACTTAATCCCGCCTATACAAACATAGACGCGGAGCGGCTTTCTGTAGTGTAGTTCATGCAGGTAGGCTAAATTTGGCGTGTTTTTATAATTGAAATTCTCAAACAATTTTGCTCCCCGCATAGAAATAGGGAGCAAGAAGCTCTCACTAAAATTGTTTTACACATCAAAACTAATATGGTGGAGTAGACTTGGGCTATTAGCCGTGAAATTTATTTCATGGTGGTTAAGAAAAACAGGTTTATCTGTTCAATTATTAACAATCAGTATCCATATCCATATAAATACATAAAGAGTAGAGACACTAGCAAACAATATCTTTACAATGAATTATCCATGCCCATTTGGCTGATGCTCACGGCAAAGTCCTGGA
>CBZS010000659.1 GCA_000613065.1 Richelia intracellularis
GAGAATAAATAGTCCCAATATCATGGCAGGAATGACACCTGCAGGTGCGAATAAGCTACCCAACATCGCAGAAAAGGAATAGCCAAGTTCTCCGCCAGCAATAATCATTCCACTAATTGCACCACCAATCATAGATATAACGATCGCAATTAGTAACCATATTAAGCCCGTAATTAGGGTAATATCACCAAAAACCAAATTTGTCAGTGTATCCGTCATAATTAACTAGTAAATGATGGTTCGGAACTAATAACTTTGTGCTCAACTTCTCGTATTGCTTGAGCAACAATTTCTGCTTGTTTGACTTGCTTATATGTGTTAAATATTTTCCATGCTTGTTGATAATAATACCTTGCTTTTTTTAGGTTTTGAGGATTTCCCATATCTGGTTTTGCCAAGTCATCTGGTAAGTTAAACAAGGCATTAGCTTTATTGGCAATTGTATTGGCGTATTCTAGAGAGGTATCTTGATAATTACGTACTTTTAAGGCTCTGTCGTAAGCTGCGATCGCTCTTAGTAAGTTATCCCGAAGGTTGTTTGTGGGTACATATTGCCATGCATTGCCTAAATTGCTCTGCAACATAGCATATTCCCTGGGATGATCGATACTGTTAATGTGTTGTAGTGCTGCTTCAAAAGTCTGTATAGCTAAACCCTGTTGTGCATATTGCTGCTCCCTAGTCATGGGTTTAGAAAGGTAAGCGTTCGCAATATTATTTTGTAAGATAGCGTACTGTTGGGGATAATGTTCCCAAGTAAATACCTGCAACGCCTCTTGGTAAGCCTGAATGCTGTCAGTGATGCGCGCTAAATTGAAAGGTGCCAATGACTGTAGTACCAATCCCAAATTCATTTTTGCTTCTGCTACTTCCTCTTTGGCAGCTAACTGTTGCAGGATTGGTAGTACCTCTTCATAGGAGATTTTGGCTTGCAATAGCAAACCACTATTCTTGTCAGGAATAAGTTGCAGAGCACTTGCCATGCCCACCTGAGTACGAGCTTTAAGTAAGGGATAATCGTCACCAGTCATCTGGTAAGCTCGATAATATAAGGATACTGCATTACGCAAATCCTTAGTGCTGTGGGGCTTTTCTTGCAACCCTTTTGCCATTTCAATGAGGGTATGAATTTTATTCTCTTTTATCAACTCTGATGCAACTGTATAGACTTTTTTCGCTTATCATCTGCATCTGTAATGCTAGGGGTCATCACTATCTTCCTCAGGGTGGGTAAAGCAATTTATAAAATGCCCACCAAACGAATTAACACTTTACTCAGTGCTCTTTTTCTAGGCTATACACACCAGGTAGATGCTTTAGTCAGGAATATGGGAAATTTTACATCCTACTGTCAAAGAACAGCTGGGCTGTTTCTGCCATCAAAAATTGTTTATTTTCCCTAATCCTACCTCTAGCACTCCTTTCACACCATTAACTGTTAGCTTAGCTTTAAATAGATAATCAAGCTGATTCTTGCTGTTTTGTTCAGTAGCTAACCATACTCTTGATTGCTAATTTAC
>CBZS010000660.1 GCA_000613065.1 Richelia intracellularis
GATGTGGAACTATACGATGTAGAAGGCAATAGCGTCAAGGTTTTACTACAAGGTGCTTGTGGTTCTTGCTCTAGTAGTACGGCAACTTAAAAGTAGCGATCGAAGCTAGATTGAAAGAGCGTGTCAGCCAGGACCTAGTAGTGGAAGCAGTCGAGCCAACAAGCATTAAGTAGGTCAAGAAATTACTTTCTAGTTAATTATTCAACAGCTGATAAGTATGTTAACAACCATGAATATTTTAGGCGTGGAACGAGCACCACCGGTGCAGTTCTACAATCTGTCACTACTGTAGCTATAACCCAACAGGGGTGACGACTCACACAAACTTTAAGACCCACCAAGCAAACTAATTACAGGAGAATTATTAATCATGACCGACGAGAACATTAGACAGATAGCGTTCTACGGTAAGGGTGGTATCGGTAAATCTACCACTTCTCAAAACACCCTGGCTGCTATGGCTGAAATGGGTCAGCGCATTATGATTGTCGGTTGTGACCCGAAAGCTGACTCTACACGTTTGATGCTGCACTCTAAAGCTCAAACCACCGTGCTGCACTTAGCAGCAGAAAGAGGTGCAGTTGAAGACTTAGAACTTGAAGAAGTAATGTTAGCCGGTTTCCGTGGTGTACGTTGTGTGGAATCCGGTGGTCCTGAGCCTGGTGTTGGTTGTGCGGGTCGTGGTATTATCACCGCTATTAACTTCTTGGAAGAAAACGGTGCTTACCAAGACTTAGATTTCGTATCTTACGACGTATTAGGTGACGTTGTATGCGGTGGTTTAGCTAACTACCGCTAAATTGTCAAACATGGGCAGTATAACAATCCTACAGATTGGATAATAAAT
>CBZS010000661.1 GCA_000613065.1 Richelia intracellularis
AGAACTGTTGACTCAAACCAATTTTTTTCACTTGTCCGTAAAATGTAGGATGATTACCTTTGAGTGCTAAAACATAATCTGCTTTTTGCATTAAAGATTTGGGATGCAATTGCTGTTGTGTACCCATGGCATCAATGGTAATCATACATCCAGCCATGTCTAATAATTCCAAGAATGGAGGGATTGCTGTAATTTCATTCCATTGATTTATCGTCTTGTTTTTACTTGTCCTAAAACAAGACGATAAATCAATCGACCATGCACTAACTAGATGTAA
>CBZS010000662.1 GCA_000613065.1 Richelia intracellularis
AAGATATACTAATAGGCTTAAATTTAATAAACATTTTCATAAAAATTTGCCTGGGGTAAAAACACATAAATAGATAAGATTTTTATTTGTTTGTTTTTATTTTGACTTGCACTTAAAGTTATAAATTGCCTTTATACAGCAAATTTATAAAAGTTAAAACAAGAATAAAGATATATTTGTTCTTGTTTATTTATATTGTTGCTAAATTTGGTAAGAATGGTTCAATTTCTTCATGAAGTTAAGCCCTATCTGAACATATTATAAATATTCAAATAACCATTACCTCATCAGTCCCTAGCAGTTATGCTAAGGACAGTCATAATAAATATACTTAAAACACTTGTTCTGATATCCTACCGAGTAAAAAATAGCTTTTTCATTCTGTATCCTGAGAGTAGAGATACCCTAGAGAAAGTGAGTCAACGTTCAAAGAGGTAACAAGGTGTGGAAAACGCTTTTATTAATTGCCATTGGTCTTGTCCCATCCATTTTATCGTTATGGATTGTTCGTAAAGCCCATGTGAGAGCTCGATCGCGGTTACGGCGATTAAGCATGAATTTTTTCCGCATTCAGAGGAGATATAATTCTAGTACAGAAAACAGCGATCGCTATTATTTAGAAGGTGTAGGCTTTCTCATTGGTGATATTAGTTGCCAATATAATGCTCGTTCTGCCCATATTCGTTGTGCTATCAACCCGAATGGCCCCTGTCAAGGTTGCCGCGATTATCAACCACGGGAAGTGAACGATTATCAAAATACCGTCAGTAGTGACTAAAGTTTATGTAAATAAAGATCCTATGCTGGGTTTGGTGGTGTGGAAGGAGTACTTAGAGATGTTGGAAAAAGAGAGATAAAGGACTTCCAAACAAAAAATAATCAATAGCTTAAAATACAAGAGAGCAGACAAGTTATCTCCCAGAGAGGTTAACTAGTTTCTCCTTGGGAAACCACCAAAATCTTATGAATGCTCCACCAAACTGTCTTCAGTTGCAAGGAAATGCGCGAGGTAGAAGTGAGCAGGAAGAGTAAAGCAATTAGTTCAAGTCCAGAAATTGAGTAATTTATTTTTTGGTACTCCCTAAGTTAGGAGCTACCATTGGTTACTCTATTGTTCTGATGATTGACGCTTCATCCGTATTTTTTTATCTATTTAGAAATAAATACGGAAGCAAAAATAGTCTTTGATTTGCACAATAAAGGTATCCGGTTTTCTAATTTATTTGATTTATGCCGGATAATCTTGTCATATTTAACAGTTCCATTTAATTACTCATAAGCCACTAGTATTCACTTAGTGTTTTGCTTGCTTTTGACTCATAAAATAACGAATTTGTATTTTTTTTTACTAAATTAATTGCAATAAATATATTTGCATCGGGTCAATATAATCATCGATACATCTTGATTTATCTCGCTAGATATTTTGGTATTTTTTATACAGAATTAATCATGAATAAAAGTATTCCATTCACAGTTGCTGTACCCACTTATAATGGTGAAAGCCGCCTACTGGAGCTATTATAAAGATTAGAGAATCAAGACAATACAGAATCATTTACTTGGGAAATCATCATTATAGATAACAATAGTAGTGATAACACTGCAACTGTAATTAAAACTTATCAAGCTAACTGGAAAGCTGGCGTTAAACTCAATTATGTTTTCGAGCCAAAACAAGGGGCAGCATATGCTCCTTGTTTTGGCTATGAAGGAAGCTAATGGTCCATTTGTTGGTTTTCTTGATGATGATAGTTATCCCGAATTAACCTGGGTTGATGCTGCCTATAAGTTTGCCCAAAATCATACCCATATTGGTGCTTATGGTAGCCAGATTTATCCACAATGGGAGGTAGAGCCTCCAGCTAGTTTCATTCAACTAGCTCCTTTTTTAGCCATTACTGAACGTGGAAATCAGCCCCTTTTATATCATAGAAGTCAAAAATTATTACCTCCAAGTGCGGGGTTAATTATTAATAAGCAAGCATGGTTTGAATCTATGCCCAAGCAAACTATTTTATCTGGTATAATTTCCGGCAATATGCTTACCGGAGAAGATATAGAAGTACTAGCTCATATTCAAAAAGCAGGTTGGAAAATTTGGTATAACCCAGCAATGGAAATTTATCATCAAATCCCTCAATGGCGTTTAACTAGCGACTATTTAATTCCGTTTTTCAAGGGTATTGGTTTAAGCCGTTATGTGACTAGCATGATTGATGTTAAGCCATGGTTGAGAACAGCCTTTTTTTTTGGATATATAATGAATGATTTACGTAAAATTATTAGGAATTTTTGCTAGTAGTACGTAACAGGAATAAATGATTTAATAATTGATTGTGAAATGCAGTTATTCCTCAATAGTTTAATTAGTCCTTTTTCTCTATGGTTTAATGGATATTTCTCTCAATAGTTAGAAAGTAAATCTTAACAAACCCTAGTTTTATCTAAACTATTAAAATCTTTATCAGGTCATCTATAAATAGATAATTTATGTAAAAAAATAGTTCAAGATAGCATCTACCATGCATATTAAATTTAATCAAAGTGTTGGAAAATCATCTACCAGTGGTTTTACCTTACTAGAACTACTAATAGTAACTATCGCTATGGGAGCATTAAGCGCGATCGCAGCACCAACTTGGTTATCCTTTACCGATAGCATGCGACTGAATGCAGCTCAAAATTAAATTTACTTAGCTATGCGTCAAGCCCAAACTCAAGCTAAGTTACAAAAATTAAATTGGCAAGCTGGTTTCCGCGAACGGCGTTGCTGAATCAGGGGATGAATTAGGGTTTGAAACCATTGAGAAATCGTTGAAAATTGAGTGAAATCATCCCCTGATTCAGCAACGCCCCGCGAACAAAATAGTACTGTGCAGTGGGCTGTACATCCGACTACTATTAGCCCTACTAATGCTAGTTGGAATAATCTGGACACAAATGTGCGTATAGATGGAGAAACAACTTTACAGCAGTCTGGTGATGTACGCAAAATTCAATTTAACCATATTGGTCATGTAAATCAGTTGAGAAGAATTATAATCTCTAGCAAAAATGGTGGAAAAGCTAAACGTTGCGTGTTTAGCTTTTCCACCATTTTGGGAGCAATGAGAACCTCCAAAGAACAATCACAAGCCAAAAGTGGTAAATACTGTTATTAAATCAACATAGGTTAAGGATAAACGAGAAGGAAATGCTAACGCCTTGGCTTATTTCAACTTATACTCTACGTAGTTTGCTTTTCCTAGAGTATTGAAGTTTATAGCTACATGGGATGCTGATTTGCTGAATAACTCAAAAATCAATCAAAGGCATTTAATCATTTTTACCCGTTATCCAGAACCAGGGAACACTAAAACCAGACTCATACCTGCCTTGGGCGCACAAGGTGCTGCTAATTTGCAACGCCAAATGACAGAATATACCCTTGCTCAAGCCAAAAAATTATCAAATATCAACTCTACATGCATAGAAATTAGATTTGCTGGTGGGAGCCTAGAACTAATGCAAGCTTGGTTGGGGAATGACTTGATTTACCAATCCCAAGGAGAAGGGGATTTAGGGCAACGCATGGAGCGATCGCTTTTAAGTGCATTACAAAAGAAGGCTCAACAAGTCATATTTATCGGTATTGATTGTCCGGGAGTCAACCCTGAGATTCTCACCGCAGCCTTTGAAAATCTGACTATTCATGATTTGGTAGTTGGTCCTGCGACTGATGGTGGCTACTATTTAATAGGGTTAAAGAAATACATACCAGAATTATTTGCTAACATCAATTGGGGAACTGCAGCGGTATTACAAGAGACTATAAGTATTGCTCAAAAACTGAGTTTATCCTCAATGCAGTTGCAAACCCTCACAGATGTTGATAGGCCAGAAGATTTATCAATTTGGCAATCTCGCTCAACCGTATAAATACTTGTCATGAGTGCCAATTTATGACCAGCTTATATTAATTGTTACTATTTCTCTTCAGTATTAAATCATTATCAACCTAATAAACTCACCTCAAGATAGAAATTAATCCTCTCTCGTATGGATAACAGATGTATTAACGCCCCATATACTAAATGTTACTGTTGAGACAATTTTACTAACGTAAACAAGCACCGTAGCCAGTTTGACAATTAAAGCTTATGATTAACCGTTTTACCACAGCGATCGCCGCTAGAACCCTAAAGGTTGGTGGCATCGTTTTGATTTTATCTTTCTTGCTTGATGTTTTGATTTTGATATTTCCTTTCCAACCCACCCATAGCAGATGGCAAATCGGTTTAGTAACAGCGTTAGTTGACCGAGGAATTGTACCCATGGTGGGTTTAGGTATGCTATTTATTGGCTATTGGCTTGATACTACAGAAGACAATAACAGAGTTATATTTGACTTGAGATTCCCTGCCCTCATTTTTGCTACGATACTGGGATTAGTATTTTTGTTATTTTTCCCTTTACATCTCAACAATATACGCCAAGCTAGCGATCAAAAGGTAGAGGAAATTACTCAAGAAGCAGATAGGGCAGAAAAGCGACTAGAAACACAGTTATCCCAGGCAAAAGCTCAATTAAATAGTGCTCAAGGGAAAGCTCAACTAGAAGAGTTAAGAACTAGAACTAAAACTCAATTATCTGAAATAATCAAGGATGAAAACAAGTATAAGCAGGCGTTAGCAAGTAATCAAATACCAGATGCAGTGAAAGAGGTACTCAAAAAAGCTAAGGCAAATCCTCAAGAGTTAGATAAATTGATCAGTCAACAAACCGATCCCCTTTCAGCAGCACAAAAAAGTGCGGATGAAGAATTGACCAAAATCCGTAGTAGTAAGGAAAGATTAGAAAAACGTGCTAGGCAGGAAGCCTGGAAATCCAGCTTGCGTAATGGTTTGAGTAGTTTGCTGTTATCTATTGGTTATACAATAATTGGCTGGAGTGGTTTAAGGGGAATGAATAATTATTCTGGTAATAAACGTAAACCTGCCATGCGTTAAATTGTAGGTTGTGAGGTTTTGTGAAAAGTTGTGGGCACAGTTTCCACCCACAAAACCTTTCCAGACTGAACATTTGGATTAAATTCAAAATCTGAAATCTAAAATATATTTAATGACAACTACTCAATATTTTTTATATTAATTAAAGTTATATGTTTTCTATTTATATACTGACCTATAACGAATAACTAGATATTGTTGCTTGTATTGATTCAGCCATGTTATCTGATGACATTATTGTAGTGGATTCATGTAGTAGCAATCGCACTGTAGAATTTGCTAGTACCGGCGTTGCTGAATCAGGGGATGACCTCACTAAATTTTCAACGATTTTTCAATGGTTTCAAAGGCTAATTTATCCCGCACTTATGCAACGCCCTAGTACCTACCCAGTAAGGGTTGTGCAGCATCCCTTTGTAAGTCACGGGAAACAACGCACTTGGATGTTAGAATCCATACCCCTAAAGTACCAGTGGGTGTATATTTTGGAGGCTGATGAGCGCATGACTCCAGAATTATTTGCTGAATGCCAGCAAGCAATGAAAAATCCAGAATACATTGCTTATTACGTAGCAGAACGGGTTCTGTTTATGAATAGTTGGATTCGCCACAGTACCCAATATCCCCCTTACCAACTACGACTATTTCGCCACGGGAAGGTTTGGTTTACCGATTATGGCCATACAGAACGGGAAGTTTGTTATGGTGAAACTAGCTTTTTACAGGAAACATATCCCCACTATACCTGTAGCAAGGGCTTTAGCCGATGGATAGAAAAGCATAACCGTTATTCTACTGATGAAGCTAGAGAGACTCTAAATCAAATCGAACACAGTAAGCTTAATTTGCACGAACTCTTTTTCGGTAAATCAGAAGTAGTAAGACGACGCGCATTGAAGGACTTCTCTCTGCTATTACCGGCTATATCACTGATACGCTTCATTTATATCTATTTTCTTTTGGGTGCCTGTTTGGATGGAATAGCTGGTATCGCTTGGTGTCCCTTGCAAGCTTTTTATGAGTATTTTATTTTACTTAAGGTTTGGTAACTCAAAAATTGACCCAGCCCTAATTGACTGGAAAATAATCAACCAAACTCAACCGCGAACGCTAATCATAAATCTTAAAGTTACATTTATTTAAACAAAAATCATCTAAATGCCAGGCTTTAAAATTTCCCATCTATTAAGAATTACTCAGTTTCCAGGTTATCAGTTGCAGTACCTTGTAGAGCAACCTCAAAATTCATTCTTTGTTCGGCATTACGCAAGAAGTAACCACTAATCATTGCCGATGCTAATAAACGACCCAAACTTTCCCGGTTGGTGGTAATAGTAACGCCAAATTGTTCTGGTGGTAAATTGCCTAAAAGTCCAACAATATTACGTTCCATCACTTGGAAAACCTCTGAGGAAGTTGGTTTAGATAAGTGGTTTACTGTCTCTGGACTTAAGGATTTTACATACTGCAATAACAAGTTCTCTGCTTCCGCATCACTATGAAAGAATTCCGATACTTTGTTGTTTTTATTGCTCACTTTTAACCTCCAGCCTCATAAGAGAAATAGTCAAAGCTAGTTAATTAATATATTTACGATTACAGTTACCTATATCTTACTAACTAATTTAGCAAGGTATTTCTCTTTGTACGGTAGTTGTAACCGTACAAAAATAGCGGATTCTCTCACCTCATGGAGAATTTGCAAGGGCTGGGTAAATGACAATACTTTTGGTTGATATTTGTGGAAAATGGATAAAATTTGTGTGTGATTATTCTTACTCTTTTATCCTTCTATAGGAATCCGGTTTGAATAGTGAAAATAATTAGGTACTTGTAGGTAAAATTAGACTAGCATCATAATAGACCGAAACACTTGCATAGTAATGCATTATGCTTGGCAGCAATACATTTTAGGGCATATTTAAAAAATCAATTAGGATTTCTATATAGCTTAATTATCAGTGGAAACTAACTTGGCTTTAATGATAGGCAATTCCCGCTTTCACTGGGGATTACTTACCCGTCAAAACCTTAAAACTACTTGGGATACGGATTATCTTACACCTGATATTGTTCATCAGCTTCTACAATTGCCAACCCTAGAAGGCTTGTTATCCCATATTTTGCCTTTTGGTTTTCCTAAGGATTATCATTTACCTACATCTTTATTTCTTGCTTCTGTGGTTCCCAGTCAAACTCTACACTGGCAAGGTAAATATAATGTTAACCTTATTAGTTTAGAACAAGTCCCTTTGCAACGATTGTATATCACATTGGGCATCGATCGCGCATTAGCATTGTGGGGTGCAGGTAATTATTGGGGATTCCCGGTATTAGTAATTGATGGAGGTACAGCCCTGACATTCACTGGTGCTGATGCTAAACAGACCCTACTTGGGGGAGCAATTCTTCCTGGTTTGGGTTTACAATTAACCAGCTTAGGTGAGAGAACAGCGCAATTACCAAATGTAATTCTTCCCAAATCATTGCCCCAGAGATATGCAAAGAATACGCAAGAAGCAATCCAAAGTGGGGTAATTTATACTCTAATTGCAGGTATAAAAGACTTTATTGAAGCATGGTTAGAGGATTTTCCCCACAGTCCAGTAATGATAACTGGTGGCGATCGCCACCAGTTATATCATTATCTTCAAATTCAGTATCCCGCGATCACTAAACATATGATTGTGGAAAAAAATTTAATCTTTATGGGGATGCAAGAGATTATTTTTAATACCCATAAAGATTAAACTGCTGGATAAAATCTTGAATATCTCCAGCGACAACAGCAGCACAAGATTCTAAGAACCGCTCATCTCCATGGGCAATCATTTTATATCTTGCAGTAGGAATTAAATCAGCGTAGATCCTGCTGCGATGTAAAGTATTGTCATCATCTTTACCAGCCTGTAATACCAAAGTAGGTACTTTGATCCCATTTAATTTATCTTGTAACAATTCGGCTTCAATTTCTGGCAATTGGCGTAAGAATAATAATTGGCGTTGCTGAATCAGGGGATGATTTCACTAAATTTTCAAAGATTTCTCAATGGTTTCAAACGCTAATTCATCCCGCACTTATGCAACGCCTAATAATTGACTAGCAGTGGGGTGCTCATGAAGAATTTGTTTTTGCTGCCAATCCTCGGTAATGTTAGTTTTCTAACCAAAAATTTTTGCGACCGGTTGTAAAAGTTGTAATAACTTAAACACCCATGGTGCACGCTTAATCAAAGCCTGCATCTTTTGTCAGCGTTTTTGGTATCCTTCAGTTGCTACTCCCTCCGGTGCTAACAATACTAAACTAGAAACTCGATCTGGATATTGGATAGCATAACTAGCAGCAATCCAGGCACCAACAGAAGCTCCTACCAAATGAACCTTCTCTAACTTCAAAACCTGTAGTAATTCTCCTAAGCATTCTACTTGTAGGGGGGAGTGATGAACATTAGGCAACTCTGACTCCCCAAAACCTAGCAAATCAGGAGCAATACAGTGAAAACTTCCTCCTAGCAAGTCCATAAATGGAAGCCACTGACTGCTGTCATACCAAGCTTCGTGTAAGAAAACTATTGGTTCACCTTCTCCCACTTCTGGCCAAAATAACAGCCCTTGAGAGAGCTTTATGCGGGAATTACGGGATAAATTACTCATTTTAATTTGTTTACTTATAGAACCTATTTGGGATCTATTTACCAAGGTAAAAGTCCAATACCCATCTGGGTTTTATGGTTCTTACAGTCATTTATCATGATTTCTCGGTTTATTGAATCCCCATAGTTACTAGGTTGGTTAAAACGGCTTTACTAAAGCCTTGGCATTTCAATAAAATATCCCAAATGGCTTCTATACAATCGCAGCCTAAAATTGTAGACTTAATTCTCCATCTAAAATCTGAAAATTGCCAGTATCCGTGAAATTAAATAAATTAAAACTCTCGTCTAGAAGACCAATTTGGTAATGTCAAAATTCTTGGTTCTATTAAGACACGGGAGTAAGCAACAGGGAGAATAGTTTTGATAGTCAACTGCCAACACTCGCCTGTTTCCCTACGCCTATAGGCAGTACGGGGTCGCTCGTCGACCTCTAAATATTACTTTTTACTTCTTAACTTGCGTGTAATTAGGTGATTTGTGAAAAATAAATTACCAGCTAAGCGGTTGAATCAAGATATCCCATTTGGGCAACAGTGGATTTCGCTGTAATCTAGACTCGACTTGTTTCATAGCTTTCTTTGTTAGAGAAATCCCTTTTTGGTAAACAGTTTTATTTAAACTCAAGATAGGATATAAGCCTTTCCAAGTCATACTCGAAGCCCAGGAAACCATGACTTCAACATCAACAAGCTTCGCCCGCCCCATTCCAATGCTGGTCAAGAATACCCCAACAACCCTCTATGGGATTGTATTTACTATGGTAAGGAGCATAGTAAAGCAATTGAATTGCTATATTTAGGAGATCAACAAACTCAACCATGCTTTTTTTTTATTGAGTTCTTACTCCACTACTTTCCGGACCATTATCAACTTTAATTTGTATCAGTTCGGTATCCTGCTTTTGTTCTGGTGTCATTGTCTTCCACCATTGAATTAGAGTATCAACAATAAAATCCCTGGTTTTATAAGAACAACTACCAAAGTTAATATACAATAATTGCCCACTATCTTCATCAAGAATCCCACAGGGAATATATTTTTCTGTGGGATTCTTGATGAACCTCGATTGTCTCCTCTGGTTTTTCCACCACGAGAATAACCCCCGATATTAACGGTAGCTTTGCAATCCATGCTTAGTCCTTTGACTTTGAGGCTTGTTTGTTGATTGCGGCTCAAATTCTTTGATGTTGTTGAAGATATCATCCGTTTGTGCAATTTTTTTTGAGGTTTGGCTTTTACTACTTTACGAAGACCATAGCCCATTCGATTCAATACTTGTGCCATTGTACTGGGGCAAGGCAATTGCTCCTGGCTAAATCCCTGTTCTTTGAGTTTTTCTAGTGCGGATGTTGCTGTTAAGCGGGTATAGGCTAAGGAAGTTTTAAATGTTGGGTCTTGTTGAGAATCAGATTCTGCTATTTGTCCCAGGGATAATGCCACAACAGAAGAGGTTGTTTCTCCTGGCAACACTTTGCTGTGCTAAAGGCTGATTGTAATCCCACACAGATTATCCCTGTTCTTTTTTCCCCTAACCCTAACTTTATATTTTCTCTACCCCAACTGAATACTGTTTGTGCTAACTTTGCTCTACCTTGGCAATATTTCAACGTCATTTCAGGTTGAAAGCCCCGACGTTCTACTCCATTCATTTTCGATGCTGCCAACCGCAAGTCTTATATTTGTTTGTGATCTTGTTAATGATTTGGGTTCCTCTGCTGGGTCTAGCATACTCCAAAATACTTGCCCCTGTTTTTTTACTCATCAACATTACATCTTACTTTCATTGGTAAATTCTTTCTTCTAAATCACCTTATGATTATTTAAGCTAATTTGGTTAAGCCCTGTAAGTAGTCTTGTAATTGGCGACGGTGGTCATGGGACATCTTTCCAGGGGGCAGAGAATCTGTCGTAAAAGCTTGAATTCCCATTACTTCTAAAGTATCTTGAACTTCCATTTCTCCCTTCACTTCTGCCTCTACAACCACACAAATAGAATGAATTCTTGGATCTCTATCTGGTGAAGAATATACCCCTACCAGTCGTCGAATTTTGACTAATTCTAGCCCAGTTTCCTCCTTTAATTCCCGTTCTACAGAAGTCGGAATATCCTCACCCCAGTCAATCATTCCCCCAGGTAGTCCCCAGAGACCATTATCTCGGCGACGAATCAGCACAATTCGACCATCAGGCATAATAGGTATCACACTAGTTCCCGGTACAGGATGGCGAAAAATTACCCCCAGTACAGTTTGCCCAAAACGCCATAAACCACGAGTTGATTGGATTGCCACAGTGAAAAAAGCCAAGACACTTAACCTTAAATTATACTTAATGTTAATATTTTTACTCAAGAATAAAAGTTGATACTAGTATTAACCCTGAATAGAATCAATACACGTTCTGAGATCTTGCCAGATGATTCTAAAAGAATTTTTCCCAAATCTTAACAACTTCTCACAGCAGATCCAGTATCTGAGTATATTTTGCACTAATAGCTTAATGGCGGTTATTCATTTTTTAATATGGAGCATACTTTCATCCTTCTTCTCTTGTTAGAACATTGGAACTGTGTGTTCGGGAGTAGGAAAAATCTTTTTTCATACTTGACGGTGTACGAGGTTCATTTTGGCTATTTTTTGCAGTATGAATTATTACTAATTGACATATGTTTAACATATGCGATATGCTAGATTGCTGTTAAAAACAAATTAAGAAAAAATCTAGGCTCAAACTACATCAAAAAGCATCGGTAGCTGAGATTAGCAAGAAGTTACCTAGATTTAGATGATTGTTGTTTATTTAATGAGGTGAACATGGCAAAGCGCCGTAACCCGAAAAAGAAAAGGCGCTACGAAACCAGGCGTATGCCCGTAAGTTTCGTAAACGGACTAATACAGGACGTTTCCAAAGAAGGTTCCAGCAGAGAACAACTAAGCCTGAAGAGGAAAATATCACAGCAGCAGCTGATACTGAGTAATTCCCTTAACTTGGATTATTAAAGATTCAGGTTTATTGGATAAATTAAGTTAGCCAACCTCAATATTTTCATTCCAAGTTTGACTGGTGGGAGGCGATGCCTCAAGGTCTATCAAGAAAAAAATTACAGAACTATAAATATTTCATAGTTCGGCAATTTTATATGGTTTACACCAAGTTAACCATAATTTGTGGCTCCCATGCCAAATGAAATGTTGAAAAATAGATTATTCTTGACGTGAAATTAATTCTAGGGGCATACAAATAACATGTGCGCCCCTAATCACTTTATTTAGGAAGAAGAAACGGTCAATTGTTGACGAGCCTCAGCTATTGCCAGCTTCACTTGAGAAAATCCTGTGCCTCCATAGCTGTTACGGGCTGAAACCACTTGACGTGGTGATATAGCTTCATAAATGTCTCCTGCAAATGCTGGATGTAGGTGCTGCCACTCTTCCATAGTCAGATCTTTAAGTAATTTATCAGCAGCAATGCTGGTTTTAACTACTTTTCCAACCAAATTATAAGCTTCTCGAAAGGGTACGCCCTTTGCAGCCAAATAATCAGCAACGTCGGTGGCGTTAGAAAAATCTTCTGCAACTGCTGTGTTAAGGCGTTGATGGCGAAATTCTAAACCTTCTTGGAGTAGAACTGTCATGGCTTCTAAACAGCCTTTGACTGTGTTTACAGCATCAAACAAACCCTCTTTATCTTCCTGTAGATCCTTGTTATATGCTAGGGGTAAACCTTTCATTATGACTAGCATAGCTTGAAGGTGTCCAAATACTCGCCCAGTTTTACCTCTCACTAATTCCGGCACATCGGGATTTTTCTTTTGGGGCATAATGCTGGAACCTGTAGCACAGTTGTCTTTGAGGATGACAAAGCTAAATTCTTCTGATGCCCACAAAATAATTTCCTCTGAGAAACGGCTGAGGTGAACCATGATCAAGCTTGCAGCACAGAGGAACTCAATAGCAAAGTCGCGATCGCTCACTCCATCCAAGCTATTCTGGTAAACATGGTCAAACTCTAGTAAATTAGCAGAGTAATGGCGATCAATGGGGAAGGTAGTTCCTGCTAATGCACCACAGCCCAAGGGTGAGATATTTGTCCTTTTATACACATCCCCTAGTCTTTCCCAGTCCCTTTGTAACATGTGATAATAGGCTAAGAGATGATGGGCTAGACTAAGGGGTTGGGCGCGCTGTAGGTGGGTATAACCGGGAATTAAGGTTTCCAAATTGTTTTCAGCAATATCTAGTAAAACTGTTTGGAACGCTATTAACTGTTGGCGAATTTGTTGAATCTGTTCCCGTAGATACAACCTAGTATCCGTACCGACCTGATCATTTCGGGAGCGGGCTGTGTGGAGCTTTTTGCCCACGTCTCCCACAATTTCCACGAGGCGATGTTCTACTGCAAAGTGTACATCTTCCGAATCAATACCAGGGTTAAAAGAGCCTTGGCGATATTCCTGACGAATTTGTTCCAAGCCATTGACTAACAGTTCTGCTTCTGATGGCTCAATTACACCAGTATGTGCCAGCATCTTAGCATGGGCAACGGAGCCAGTCAGGTCATACTCAATTAATTCTATGTCAAAATTAATACTAGCATTAAAGCGAGCGAGCGCAGGATGTAGGGCAGATTCAAACCTCTGACTCCAAGTTTTTTTTTCAGCCATTCAATTTGGGATTCTATATTTTAGATTACTAAGCGTGTAGGTGCTTTGCTATTCTGTTACGCTTTGTCACAGAATAGCTGTTAACACTTACAAAGCCAATAGATTCAAAATTAATAATATGTTTTTCTCAGAGATATAAGTTACTTTCTATACGTCTGGTATGAATTAAAAACTTCTCTGTTGCTATAAGGGTTTTGAGACTGGTCCAGAATCAAATTTTTTGAATTATCAACGAATTACATGGTTTCAGCAATCAATTTACACTAAGCGTTTCTATATGAGTGGATATACTTGCTTCAATATCAAATATGAAACCTCACCCTGCCCTCAACACCTCTCCTTAAGAACAAGGAGAGGTGTTGAGGGCAGGGTGAGGTTTTCAATTTAACCGTAACTAGTTAGACTACGAAATAGATAGCCAATTACCACTCCAATCAACAGTGCCCAGACTTGACCGGATTCGACAAAGTTGCTGAAGGATTTTTGCATTTGTCCCATAACATCGGGATCGTTAACTGTTTGTGCGATGAAAGTCCCATGCACGGCGGAATATTCAAACATACTAGAGACGGAACCTTGATACAGATGCATAGAAATCAGGGTTTATATAGTTTAGTTGATTTTTCTGATAACTAGAAACAAATCATACTCAAGATTTTCCCTACTTATCAACACAACTTTAACCTGATAATTCTCATTTGCCAGTATTTGTAGCCTAAATTATGGAGAAATTCAGAATCTTACCCTTGGTGTAATTTAGCTCCCGTGCGTAAAATTTGTCCTGCCAACACAGCAGCACCAAAACCATTATCAATATTCACCACGCCAATACCCGCTGCACAAGAGTTCAGCATTGTCAAAAGTGGAGCTAACCCATTAAAACTTGCTCCATAGCCAATGCTTGTGGGTACGGCAATTACCGGAGTATCGGCTAAACCAGCAACAACACTGGGTAATGCTCCTTCCATACCAGCTACAACAATTAATACAGATGTCGAGGCAATTAGATGGCGATTGTCGAGTAAACGATGAATACCAGCAACTCCCACATCCCAAAGACGTTGGACTTGAAAACCAGATAGTTCGGCGGTGACAGCAGCTTCTTCAGCCACAGGGAAGTCGGCAGTACCAGCCGAGAGAATACCAATATTTCCGGGATAATTTGTTTCGAGAGTGGAGGGAGCAATCGCACAAATCCTTGCGGATTCATAATATCGTATATCCCGGACTTGCGATCGCAATGCAACATACACCTCTGGTTCAATGCGTGTCGCCATCACAACTGGATTGCGTTGGCGCATCACATTCATAATTTGGGCAATTTGTCCAGGGGTTTTTCCTGGACCCCAAATTACCTCTGGAAAGCCAGTGCGTAAGGCACGGTGATGATCGATTTTGGCGAATTCCCCGATGGGTTCATAAGTTAAGTTTTTGATTTGCTCTAAACCTGCATCTGGGGAGATGTTACCACTAGCAATGGATTCTAAGAGCGATCGCAATGTTTTTTCATCAGTCATCCGATTTTAGATTTTGGTTTGTGGATTTTAAATGGACGAGGGAAGGCGCGGGTTGTGACTTTGCAAAAATATAAATTCTATAAATTAGTCAAGGATCAACTGTCAACCCAATTAATTCTCCACAATCTTGATTTCATTAATATTCCAGAAGGCACCACCAAGGGCTGTATATTCAATACCCTCGAAGCGATTTTTCACAGCTGCCATAGAATAGGGATTCACAAGATAAATAAAGGGTAAATATTCCTGTGTAATCCGTTGAGTCTCAGCATAAATTTCTTTGCGCTTGGCATCATCAAATTCCTGCGCCCCTTTGATATAAAGCTGCTCAATTTCCTTTTCCCAGTCAGCTATTTCTCTCCCTTGGAGTGGCTTTTGTCCTGCTTGTGGTTTCTGGTTAAACATATGCAACCCACCATCAACAGTCCACAAGTTGGCACTATCATTCGGTTCCACCCCAGCATCGAAACCAATAATTCCCGCATCCCAGTCCAAGCTATTAGAAAGCTTATCAGTGTAAGCACTCCAAGCTAGAGGAGTGAAATCAACTTGAATGCCAATTTGACTTAAATCTTGTTTAATTTGAGCACCGATCGCTTCCCTAATTTTATTACCAGCATTGGTCAGTAAAGTAAAACGAACCCGATTACCATCTTGATCAAATAATTCACCTTGTTCGTTATATTTAAATCCAGCTTTGGTTAATAACTGCTTGGCTTTGGCGCGATTATATTTATATACCTTTAGTCCTTCTTCCGGTGAATAGTAATAAGGACTTTGATCAGCGATGGGAGAGTTTTGTAACACACCCAAACCGCGATAAGTATTATTAATCATTTTTTGACGATCAATGCCGTAAGCCACGGCTTGCCTAAAAGCAACGTTATTAAACCAGCGCGATTTTATGGGATCTACTAATGGTTTTCCATCCCTCTTACCCTTATTCAAATTGAAGAACATGAATAACCTTGTGGGTGTGGGACCACCATTATAAATTTTGAAATTACCCCGTTTTTCTTCGCCCTTGAGCAAAGAAAAGTATTCTGGAGTAATATTCACGGCATCCAAACTACCAGAACGGAACTGTAACAAGGAAGTATCCGTAGACTCCACAATCTGCCAAATAACTCTTTCAATATATGGCTGAGATTTCCCTTGCTCTCCCTTACGCCAATAATAAGGATTACGACGGAATATTACCCTTTGACTGGTATCATACCGTTCTAACTTATATGGACCATTGGTAATTAATTCCTCTGGAGGAGTATCTACACTCCATTTAGTTAAAAATTGGGGTTTGCCTTCAGAATCCTTTGCATTAACAGATTCCCGTAAAGCATGGGCTGGTAAAATAACCAATCCAGTGGTGCGTAACAACGGTGAAAAAGCTTCTTGGGTAACAAATTCTACTTGGCGATCGCCAATCTTTCTCACCTTAGGCAACTGACGACTTTGACCAATGCGTAATACATCCCTCGCGTCCGCAGGGATTTTTTCATTAAAATAAACCTCGTTGTAAGTAAACACCACATCATCTACAGTCAGTGGTTTACCATCAGACCATTTCAACCCTGGACGGAGAGTAAAAACAATTCTTAACTTGTCATCGGACACCTTCCAGGATTCTGCCAACGCCGGCTCAATTTCCCCAGTAATTGGATTTTGAGTTACTAAGCCCTCAAAAGTCAAACCAAAGATATTCGGCGATTCCTGGCTCAAAGCAGAATTAAAAGTTTTGGGATCGCTGAGAATACTTGTTACTAATTGCGGGACTTTAGCAGCCTGTGATTGGAAGTTAGCTGGATTACAAGCCACAACGGTAAGTAATGTGATGCCAGCTAGGAACATCGGTAGCCAAAAATGTCGTATAGAATGCAGAATCCTGGAAAATTTCATCATCGAATAGATATAACAATATAGCTAATGGTTATTGTGGAGACAGGGGAAAAAGATTGTAAAAGCCCATCAGTAAAACTGTTTTAATCTTTATTAAGATCTGCTTATCCCTGCCATACTGTACTTGACTTTTCC
>CBZS010000663.1 GCA_000613065.1 Richelia intracellularis
CAAGTCGAGTCTAGATTAGAGCGAAATCCACTGTTGCCAAAATGGGATATCTTGATTCAACCCCTTTTGCTGGTATTAGGTTTTTTTCAAAAATAACCTTAGTTCTGTGATTGCCCATGAATTGGGGCATAGCTTTGTTGCCCTGCGCCAAGGAATAGATGTTAAATCAATCACATTATTCATTTTTGGTGGATTAGCCAGTTTAGAAAAAGAGTCACAAACCTCTGGTGAAGCTTTCTGGGTAGGGTTCGCAGGACCTTTAGTTAGTTTAATACTATTCTATTCGGAATCTTTACAGTGATTGGTTTTACAACGGCTGTATCTGGGCCACTGGCAGCGATTTTAGCCCTTGCAGCATCTGTCAACTTGGCTTTAGCACTATTTAACTTGATTCCCGGACTGCCTTTAGATGGAGGGAATATATTTAAAGCAGTAGTATGGAAAATTACTGTAAGTCCCTATAAAGGAGTGGTTTTTGCCAGTCGTATCGGACAAGCTTTTGGTTGGTTAGCGATCATTTCTGGTATTATTCCCCTACTATTGTTTGGTAGCTTTGGTAATTTCTGGAATCTGCTAATTGGTTTCTTTGTGTTACAAAATGCTGGTAATCCGGCTGAATATGCCAAATTACAAGAGAAATTAACAGGTTTAACAGCAACAGATGTTGTTACTGATAATAGTCCGATTGTATCTGAGAGCCTAAGCTTAAGGGAATTTGCCGATCAACGTATACTGTCAGGACAAAGCTGGTACAGATTCTTAGTTACAGATGATAATGGGCAGTTACTGGGAACCATATCAGTGGATGATTTGCGAACTATTCCTACTGCAGAATGGTGTAAGACTAAAGTTACAGCAGTAATGCAACCAGTTGAGTATACTCAAACCATCAACTCCAATCAATCTTTATGGGAAGTAATTCAACTATTGAAAGGAAAGAGACTGTCTGGTCTACCTGTAATTAGTAACAATGGAGTGTTGGTAGGTATTTTAGAAAAGGCTGCAATTATTAACCAATTGCAAAAACCATTACAAAATAATCCTGCGTAATTCCTAGCCCTTCACAATAATAATTATAAACTCCCCATTTTCAATTAGATGAATGGGGAGTTTATAATTATTCCAATTAATTACCATAGTCGAAACCGGAATACTTACTTAATTCAATTCTTTCGACTCCAAAAAACTGGAGATAGTCGGGAGAAAGCAATAGCGTAAGGCTAAAGACTTTGCCCATTTCCTCTGCTCACTAAAATAATTGTTTAGTACACCCTGCTAATTATTAATAAAAGTTTCCTCCGGTGATTCTAGAGGAGTTTCTGTTTGTTGGATAGAAAACTCAATTATCTCGGATTCATGACTATCTGGGGTAGAAACTTGGGTATTATTTTCTGGCGAATCGTTTTCTGGTGTTGGTTCTGTAGGTAAAGCTGCGGTTTGTATCGGTGATGAAGGTTGTTGTTGGATGTAGGCGATATATTTAATAATGTGCTCAATTGTTTCAGCTTTTTGGGTTTTCCCTTGTCCCTGGAATTTTTTCTGAGCTTGTTTGAGTCGTTTATCTGCTTGTGCTAATTCACCTTGATTATATAAAGTTACTCCCAGATTGTAGTAAGCAGTGCTATCGTCGGGTAAGCGACGAATAGCTTGTTGATAGATAGCTATCCCTTCTTGGGCTTGTCCTTGAACGACTAACAGACTACCTATATTATTGTAAGCAGTAGCATTATCTGGATTATTTTGTATCCTTCGACGATAACCTGCTATCGCTTATTCTATGTCACCTTGCTGCTGTAAAGCAATTGCTAACTTAAAATAAGCTTTATCATTACTCTTATTCAGATTAACAGCCTCTTTGTAAGCTGTGATCGCTTCTGCAATTTGACCCTGTTTATATAAAAGTGTTCCCAGATTGTAGTGAGCAGATGCCATACCAGGATCTACTACTAAAGCTTGACGATACGCTGTAATAGCTGCTTCTGGTTGCCCTTGCTTTTGCAACACCACCCCTAAATTATTGTAAGCTTGGACTGAATCGGGGTTTAGTCTGATAGCTTCACCATGTTCTTGTACAGCTAAATATAACCGGTTTTCTTGCAACATTATGTTGCCTAAATAATTACGTGCTTCTCCAATTTTGGGGCCTTTCGTAAAGCGATCGCGAAAGGCAATTTCCGCTCCTGGTAAATCCTTGCGATTATAACGCATAACACCCTGCTGAAAGAAGCCTGCTGCTTCTAAATTTTGGGATACCGGATACCACCTCTTCTTCACCTAGTAACTTGCTGTGGGGTAATTCTATTACTGTTGAAGCTATAAACAATACTAAAGCAGAAGAACATACAACTATGAATCGGCGCAAGCCGTACAAATACTTATTCATTAGACTTATCTGATACATGTTTTGTCACCCATCGATTAAATAATCGCTCCAAAAGTAAGGGTACCCAACTAGATAGGTAAACTTTCTCCATGGGATATTTAATTTATAAACAGGTTGAAAAATAAAACATTGCGATCACTATAAACTAATAGCAAATCAAACATTTACAAAAGTGGAACATTCCATACCTAGGGATTAATTATGCGTCCCATTGTTTGTTAAGTTGATATAACTATACTAATTGTATGAATAACAGCTAAATCTATGAAATGATAGGCTATTAATCATCACTATGTAGTCAAGAATGATGATTTATATATATTATGATTAAATTAAACTTATCACCATTCAAAACTACAAATGATCGACTTATTACCAAGAATTACGAGGTTTAGCAGCAATTCTCATTTCTTCTACCTCTCCTCGTTTCCCCATAGTTTTTGCTTGTTTTTGATTCACACTGACCATTACACCACCAGCGTTCCCTGTTCTCACACTTAATTCTTCTTCTGCTTCCCAAGTGCGATGATAGCCTTTAGGGAGATTGCCTTCATATTTAACTTTGCCATCAGCTATCACCCTAACCCAGGATTTTTCTTTCATCGTCAAACCAATTTGTACAGATTCCTTATCTGCTTGTTGATTTTGGTAAACTGAAGCAGATTTTTTATTGGTTTGAGGACGAATATCTGTTGCTTGTACTTGAGGAATATTGCTTACCTGTAGGGAACTATTATTTAGCAATTGTGACAAGCCACTCACAGCACAAAAAATTAAACCTGTGTACATTAAATAAAGATGAAAAGGACGCAAAGGATTAGTTATTAATTGTTCATTCACAGGTTCATTGACAACCTGGTCAACATTGGTAGGAAAACGATTAGCTAATTCCATCCCATCTAAACCAAGAGCATCCCCAGATAACCTAATTAAAGACCGAGTATATACAGGTTCTGGTAACTGGCTCAAATCCGCCACTTCTATTGCTTCCAATAGCCTTTGGGGAATCATAGTTAACATCACTAAGTCTTCTAGAGACAAACCTCTTGACACCCGAGATGCCTGAATCTCTGCACCTATTTTAACTAACTGTTTCTGCCGTTGTTCCTGCCATAAAATAGTAGCCTTAGTAGGCTGAGTTTTCCTGGTTAAGCCCTTGATATTCATTGTGTCTTGAACTCCTTCAAACTGAGTGAATCATTAATAGGAAAATTAGGACTATGGGGATATGACTTGCTTCAAAAAGCGCAGTTCAAAGTTTTGTAGATGACGATAATCACCACTTTCTAAGCCTTGTTTCTTTGGCGTGTTTAATTTAATCGTACCGATCGCAGTACGATGTAGGGTAATGACTGGATACCCTAATTGTTTGGCTACGCGACGAATTTGACGATTCCTACCCTCCTTTAAAATAATTTCTAAACGGGTTTGACCTGGAAGATTTTTGATGCAGCGAACTATAGCAGGTCGAGTCTTTCTCCCATCCAGCACCACTCCCTGACTCCATTCCTGCAATACTTTTGCTGTGGGACTTCCTTGAACGAAAACATCATAGGTTTTAGGAATATTATGGCTAGGGTGGGTTAAATGGTATGTTAATTCTCCATCATTGGTTAAAATTAATGCTCCTGTTGAATTGGCATCCAAACGACCTACAGGGTGAATACCTTGACCATTGCGGAGGTTTTCTGGAAGTAAATCAATTACTGTTGGTCTTCCTTGGGTATCGTCACATGTACTCACAATACCTGCTGGCTTATTTACTAATAGATATACTGGTTCAGGACGAGTTGATGGTGAGACTAAATTTCCATCAACGGTGATCGCATCTGTTTGGGGATCAACTTTCTGTCCTACATGTGCAACCCCACCATTCACCCAGACCCTTTCTTGCCGAATCATCTCTTCGCCTTGACGGCGTGAAGCAATACCCCACTGAGCTAAAATCTTTTGTAATCTTGCCTCCATGTAGAAATTATTGATTATTCTTTAGTAAATTAAATAATGGATAATTAATCTTAGCCTTACTTTTTGTTAAATCGCCATATTTGTAGTAAAAACATATATTTTTGTCTTAAGTCTTTTGATTTTTTGCGGAAAAACTTTTAATCAAGATGTTTATATGAGAAATACAGATTCTCAAACTGGAAGTAGCAAGAGAATACGTATAGTCACAAAGATGTTGACTAAAGCTCTGGAATTTTGGTTGCGATCGCAGGTTAGCGGCATATCTCAACTAGAGGTAGAAATACAAGCTAGCGACAAGCAACTTTTATCTGGATGTATACCCAGAGTTCTGATTTTTGCGCTTCATGCTATTTATCAAGGTATCCATCTCACACAGATAGAACTTGTAGCAGAAAATATTCAGATTGACATTCGCTCTATTCTTAAAGGACAACCACTGCGATTATCAGAAATGGTACCCGTATTTGGCGAGCTGATAGTTGAGGAAGAAGCACTCAATGCTTCCCTCTCTTCTGATTTATTATCAAGAGCTTTAAATGAAGTCCTGCATAAACTTTTACCAGAAGATAGCCGAAAAACCAAGCAAATTATTTGGCGAAATACTTGTATCGAAGAGAAAAAAATTATACTCGCGGCGACTCAAGAGCTACAAATTGATCCCCAACCCTTAGAAGTGAGGTTCGGTTTGAATTTGTACAGTGGTAATGAATTACAAATTTATCCAATTACTATCCAGGACAATACCAAGATATATGTAGAAAGTGATGAAGTATACAAATTGTATTTAGGCAGTGATGTCGATATTCAAGAATTAGTAGTAGTTCCTGGAAAAGTAGTGTGTAGCGGAAGAATCAATGTAAATCCGTGAATTTATTTTGATTGGGGCAACGTTTTAACAACTGTAGCACCCATAACTTACGTTAAACCTCATCTATATTGAAACCTCCGGTTTACCAGGGAATGTAATTCCCTGTCTCCTAACGTAAGTCCTCAAAAAAGGGATTTTAAATTAGGTACGGTTTATGACATTATTGAATGCCCAAACTTTTGATTGGTAAACTTATTACTTTTACGTGTTCCCATACCTTAATGTTGTTGAGCAAGTAAGGGTAATAGGAGAGTGACAAAATAGTAAACTAAAGGAACAGTAAAAATGTAACTATCAGTGCGGTCTAAAATACCTCCATGTCCGGGGATCAACTGTCCTGAATCCTTTACCCCTGCATCCCGCTTTAGCATGGACTCTGTTAAATCCCCTAATAATGCTGCGATACCGATTAACAAGCCCAATGCAGTACCTGTAATCAAGAATTTGGACCAGTGTAGGTAATAAGTGCCAGCGATCGCAATTACGACACTGGCGGCAATTCCAAAAATAGCACCTTCTACAGTTTTCTTGGGACTAATCTCTGAAAGGGGCGTTTTACCAAAAAATTTACCAACGACATAAGCTCCAATATCTGCACCCCAAATACATAGAAATGTCAGTAGGGTAGCCGTTAAACCTCGAGGTAAATCAGCTAATTTTAATGAGAATAATATATTTTGCCAGTCTTCGGGGAAATAACCACCTAAAGGAAGATTGTTGACCACTATATGGTGATCTATCGCTCGCAATCGCACCCAGTAGCTTGGTAGGTAACCAGTATAGAATAATCCTAAAATAGAAGCGGATAGGTCAGCAATTGTAGCTAGCTTTGGCTGGAATAAGAGGTAGAAGCAGATAAACGTACCCACCAATGGCATCACTGCATCAGCTAATTTCTCATTCATGGTGCAAATGATTAATAGCAGTTGGCTAACAATCATAGTAGTTTTCACCGTGGGGGCTATTCCTGCTGCTTTCACTAAATTAAAGTATTCTTTTTGACCTAAAAATATAATTACTGCAAATATAGCGGTAAAGTACCATCCACCCAAAAGGGTGGCTGTGAGTGCCACCAAAATTGCTACAATTCCACTAATAATCCGAGACCAAGGCATAGACAAAGTATTAAATATGAGGGATAGAGGATAAGTTTGTGAAGTGTTAAGTATAAAGTTTTCCGGCGTTGCTGAATCAGGGGATGATTTCACTAAATTTTCAACGATTTATCAATAGTTTCAAACGCTAATTCATCCCGCACTTATGCAACGCCAGTTTTCCTTATCCTTTATCCTATCTTGTCGTTCGACAGATCCCCGACTTCTGGGGGAAGTCGGGGTTCTAAATCAGGGATAATATCTTTACTCCAACTTCTCTCCGCTCAGGATAAACATGGGATCAACAGCAGCAAAGGTTTGGGAAAATCCTCTGGTTTCTAAGCGATTGACAGCGGACTGTACTACTTCTATATTGCGGGCTTGTAATTGAGAAAGACTTTGGGAAATACAGTAGAGAGTTTCTAAATTGGCAGCCGTAGCTACAATACGACCGGATTCTGGTAAATAATCCCACACAGCTTGTAAGATTTCTTGAATAGGTCGTCCACCTTCGATACAAACGCGATCGGGTATTTGCTTGAGTTCTGATAAACAGTCTGGAGCACTACCTTCAATTACCTGTACATTTTCTACCCTAAAGCGATCACAATTTCTCCGGATTAGATTAGCAACTTCTTCATCTCTTTCTACGGCAATAATTTTTCCATGGGGAGATAACAAACCAACTTCTACGGGAATTGTTCCCGTACCTGCACCAATATCAAGGAGAACTGAATCTGGCTTGAGTCGCAATTGGGCAATAATTAATAGACGAATTTCTCGCTTACTTAGAGGAATACCGGGTAAACGCTCAAATAGTTCATCTGGTACACCAGGAGTAATGTATGGCCAAAGTTGGGAAGGCATAAAATTAAACAACTATGATTTAAATATATGGGTTTTTTAGGAAATTACGGCATAAAATAAACTTGTTGCATCAATTGGGAAATACTAGAACCCTTTTCTTTGATGAAAAATTAATTTTTGCACACAGTCTCGTCAGCATCCATGGGGACGATTAATTATGGAAATACTAGCTGAACGTTATCAAATCCAGCAACAATTGGGGAAAAAAGCAGGGCGCAGGACTTTGCTAGCGAGGGATAGCCTCACCCAAGAGATGGTAATTATTAAGGTATTATCTTTTGGCAGCGATTTTGAATGAAACGAACTGAAATTATTTGAAAGGGAAGCCCAAATTCTCAAAAGTTTGTCCGACCCTTCCATTCCTCGTTATTTAGACTATTTTGAAATTAAAGATTCACCACAGACCCAAGGATTTGCTCTTGTACAAACCTATATCTCCGCACCAACCTTAGAACAAAATTTAGATTCAGGACGCACTTTCACAGAAGCAGAAATTAAACAAATAGCCACATCAATTTTAGAAATCTTAATTTATTTCCATGGATTCAATCCACCCGTAATTCACCGGGATATCAAACCTAGCAATATTTTATTAGGCGATCGCTCTGGGAATAGTGTGGGGCAAATATACTTAATTGATTTTGGTTCTGTTCAGACTGACGCAGCAAAGGAAGGAGGAACCATGACGGTGGTGCGAACCTATGGTTATATGCCACCAGAACAATTTGGTAGTTGTACCGTTCGGGCTTCTGATTTACATAGCTTGGGGGCAACCCTAATTTATTAGGGTGCGACTCTTTTGGTAGTACACAGTATGATATAAGAATAATAAATGACAAGTCAACCAGAGTAGTATTGACAGCCAAAAATGTACTTGATGGAATTGGCTTGTAAAAAGTGAAAAAACAGGAACAGTTCCACACCCTATGCAAGGTTTTACATCAAATCAAGGTATGTTTTGCTCACAAGCACGAGAAGTATTTGAACAGATAGTTAGTTGGTTATACTCAGACAGCATTTGTGGGTTAGAACACTCCCAGATAGAGAGTAAGTTACTTGAGAATGGATACCAACTATTGAGACGGTTGTTACAAACAAAGATATTTTGATAAACCCACTCAAGATGAAATAGAGGGAGAGTGTGCAGGCACAGACTCAGTAAACAGAACACACAAGAAAAAATTGTCGCGGAAATTGACCACATTATTTGGCACAGTAATCGCCAATAGAATCGGTTATGGAGGAAGAAAGATAAATACGCTATTTCCTTTCGATGGGGAGTTTAATCTACCAGCACAGCAATATTCTCATGGACTAAGACAGGGATATTATCCATGTGATTGAGTATTTGTGGAAAGCTGCATTTGTCTTTTATGCTCAGACTTCAACACAGGCACAAGCTTGGGTAAGCAAACGTTTACAGATTATCCTTGAAGGTAAATCAAGTTCAGTTGCCCCAGGTATGCGCCGGAGTCCGACTTTACCCAAACTCACCCTCCAAGAACGTAAACCCGTGGATACCTGTGCTAGATATTTACTTAACAATGCCAAATACCTCAAATATGACGATTACTTAAAAGCTGGATTATCCATCGCCACGGGGGTGATTGAGGGTGCTTGTCGCCACCTGATTGAAGACAGCATGGATATCACTGGGGCTAGATGGACCATGAGGGCTCCTGAGGCTGTTTTACCCTGGGTTCTTTATACATCAGTGGCGATTGGGATGAGTATTGGCAGTTTCATCTACAACAAGAACATAAACCCAATCACCTGGCTTTGTACTCTAGTGGTATTCCTTTGATCAAGCAAGTTTTCAAAGCTCGTTGTTCTACTACCTCTCCACCTCTTCCAATACCTGTCTAAGTTCCACTCCCCGTCTTACTAAAAGAGTCGCACCCAATTTATTTCCTCACGGGAACCCATCCGGCTGATTTACCACAAAAGGATTTACAAATTGAATTTCAGCACCTCACTAGCCATATTACTCCGGATTTGAGACGATGGTTAAAGCAACTGATCCCACCCAGTTTAGAACGGCTATTTGCCACCGCAACATAAGCAATACAGGCATTACAACAACCTCAAACCAATCGTCATGGGGATGATTTAGTAGTTAGTCAACCTGCTGGGAGTGAAATTCAACTACACAAACGGGAAAATAAGTTAGAAATTATCATTCCTCCCTTGGGATTTGATTGGAGTACCCTATCTGTAGGCTTATTTGCGATCGCTTGGAATTTTTTCATCATATTTTGGACTCTGAGCGCTTTCGTAGCTCCATTCCCAATTAATATGGTTTTTCTTCTATTTTCCCTACCATTTTGGGGAGCGGGTGCTTCCCTTTTATACTTTAAACGGCTAAAACTTTGACTTTTTTAAATGTGTGAAACTCGAGATTCAATAAGCTGTTTAACTTCTTCTGCTTATCAGTATTAGCGGTAGCAATGCAGTTAGAGATTGCTGCCTTAAAATCTGCAAAATGAGCATAGTAATTAAAGTATAAACATTCATTTCTAATAAATTTACAAAATCTTTCAATCAAATTTAATTGTGGGGAATAGCAAGTTAAAAAACATAGTTGTATACCTACTGAGGTCGATAGTTTTGTACTAATTTACACTTCTGATAGATGGCATTATCTAGTACAATAACAATTGGTTTATTTAGCCCCAGATTAGCTAATTTAAATAACAACTAGCACAGACTTTCTGAATTAATATAAGTTTCATTTGTAATTGTAATTATTTCCTTATACCAATTTTTTATGAAGTTGCATAGAACTAGTACCTATATATAAGGCTTTTACCCCATTAATTCTGTGCAGCTTCACAGAAGAATGGAATTAGTAAGTGCATTAACTGCTCCTAAAACATTAAATCGTTTTCGACCGGAAGGTGAACAGATAAATGCTCTTGTAAAACACCATAAAAATCCTAAGTATGCTCGATGTACAAAGTGGGGTGCGTCAACAAAAAAACTACTTTATTTCCACTAATAGCTTCTTCCAATAATGGTTATAGCTTTTATTGTCTATATTTTTCTACCTCTTCAATCTTTTCTGGGTCTACTGACTTTCCTGGCACATTCCCCACTTTTAAGCAACACAAAGCTGTTCTCAGCAGAAATTCTCTTACCTGAGAATGATTCATGTTGACAGTTTTTAGTTGGCAGTTATTCTCCCTCCCCTGCTTCCTTCCCTAGTAATTTAATTTATTTTTTAACCGAGACCTGAAGTAGCAGGCTTTTCCGCAGCCAGTTTTATTTGAGGAGGAGTCATATAGTAATATCGCAGATAAATTCCTCCCACTATAAAGAAGATAATCAATAACGAGCCAATACCCAAAAGATTGGGAAGCCAGAATACTGCTTCAATATGATTAATTTCCCCTGGATTTAAATGCCAAACCAGTTGATTGTTGAGTTTTTCCGGTGAAAGCGCTTCTTCTGTGGTGGGAATATTGTTGATTGCCCAAGGGGCTTTTAAGCTAAATTCTAAGTTGAGGATTGATTCGGTGTCAGATGATATATTACCTTGACTGGAAATAAAAGAGAGTGATCGCAAATCTAAGTCATAAACTAGATGATTCTTTTCTATCAGGAAAAAGTTCTTTTGCTCTAGGTTTAATTTTGACTCTAGTTGGGGTATTTCTGAGGTTGTAGTTTCTGGGTCTGTTGTATCCTCACTTGGTTGATTGCCTTGAGGCCCGTTGGGATTAAAAAATTCATTAAACTTGGTTTGTAGTTCTGCACCATTACTGAAAGGTATGCGCACAATCACCTCTTCCTGAGAAATCCGCTTTACTTTCCCTTCCATTTTTTGAGCACGATGTTCAATGCTATTTAACCATTCATAAACAGTTTCACTGCTAAAACTGGTTAGCCTTTCCCCCAGTTGGATATGTTGTACTAATTCCCCACTATTGGAGTTCTCGAAATTGACACCAACATCGTATTTTACACAGCCAGATAATAGTAAGGATGCAAATAAAAAGATGAATATAAAACGGACAATAGATACATGGTTACTTTCACTTGTTGTAGAAGTAATTTTTCGTACATCTTTGAGAACTAGCAGCAATCTACTTTTGAGTTTCGCTAACCCTTTCATTACTATCAACCCTCCTAAATCAGTTAAAAATATATGGCTTTATGCAGTGATATCATCCGATTATGGGGATTATTGTTTACAAACTTAACCAAACTAGACTGCCAAAAATAACAGCGATCGCAACTAAGGCTACCCAAATAAACTGATTATCCTTGCTATTCACCTGACTCAAATCTACAATTTCCTTGGGAGTTGAGGTTTTACCCTGGGAAGATGAAGAAGTTCTCACAGCAAAGCTTGCTTGGGATTTATTATCTGAGATATTAGAAAAATCTGGAATTTGCGTCATCCATTCTTGGGGACGTTGTAACTTGGGTGCAGTGAGGATGTAATGTAAACGCTTGGCTTCCTTACTAGTTTCAAAATTGGGATGTCTTTTCAGTTTTTCACATAAAGCGATCGCATCTTCGTTTTTACCTGCGGCTTCATAAGCTGTCACTAACCAAATTTTGACATCACCAGCTAACCTCGTCTGGGGAGCTAACAAAGCACCAGCCTTTTCTAATTGTTCTATCGCTTCTCGGTAACGCCCATTTTCAAAAGCAATCTTCCCCTGTTGGTAGCGATTCTTGGCAATTTCTAAACTTTCTGAACTCACGGTTGGCAACTTTTAATTTTGGATTTTGCGAAAAGTTTGTGGGGATGGTTTCCGTCCACAAAACTTTTCAAGACAGATTTTGGATTGCTCCCACTTATAAATCAAGGGGTTAATAGTCCAACACATACATTTTAATCAGTGGCGGCTATTTAGAGATACCCTACTTCTTAGAGAAATGGGGTATCTGTGAGGAGCTACTATTTATACATTCACCCCATCTTCACATAAGTGCTTTAACTACCTGCCACCAATCTGCCGTAACAATATTGACAACCGTTGCATAATCTTCTGGCATGATTTGCTTGCCCATGCGACGGGTGTACCACTTCCAATTACTGCGATTTCTACTATTATTCCACCACTGCGGGATAGATAATATATCTAATACTTCTTGCAAGGATGTATTACGAGTCTCAAAAGCTATGGTAATCGCTCCTGGAACTTCATCTTCATCCAGTTCTACCTCGGTAGTCAACAACATTACATCATACAAATCTTTAGGTCGCCAACCCTTAATGCCTTGCTCCACTAATCCGTGCAACTTCCAACCCAGAATAGTTTCAGGACGTACAGGTTTCAATATAGATGAGATTTCGTTAATTTTTTCCAATAACTTTTATAATAGTAAAAAATGTCACATATCCTTGGAACTGAATAAAACCCCAACAATCGAATGATGTAATTTGTATCCCACTAGATAGTGATTTCTGTCATGCTGTATTAGGTAGATTTATCCAATCGCACCTCTAAAAGAATTTGACTTTAGCATGAGCAGTAAACCAAAAATTATAGTTCTGGATGACGATCCCACTGGTTCCCAAACAGTCCATAGTTGTTTGTTATTAATGCGGTGGGATCTAGATACTTTACGTCTAGGATTGCGCGATGATGCGCCCATTTTCTTTATTCTCACAAATACTAGGGCATTAACCCCAGAGGCAGCCAATAGCGTCACGAAGGAAGTATGTCATAACCTGAAATTGGCACTAGATGCAGAAGGAATCAAGGATTTTCTTGTGGTTAGTCGCTCTGACTCCACCTTGCGGGGACACTATCCCATAGAGACTGATGCGATCGCTCAAGAGTTAGGTGATTTTGATGCTCATTTCCTAGTCCCGGCTTTCTTTGAAGGGGGGCGTATCACCCGCGAGAGCATCCATTACCTCATGATTGATGGTGTTCCCACCCCAGTCCATGAAACAGAGTTTGCCAAAGATTCCGTATTTGGCTATCACTATAGTTATTTGCCCAAGTATGTAGAAGAAAAAACCAATGGGCAGATTTCTGAAGCATCTGTGAAAAGATTTTTACTTGCAGATATCCGTAGTGGTAGCGAACCAAGATTGATGCAATTAACTAACAATCAATGTTGTGTGGTGGATGGAGAAAACCAAGCAGATTTAGATAAATTTGCTCGAGATATCCTTGCTGCAGCTAGCCAGGGTAAGAGATTTCTGTTCCGTTCTGCTGCCAGTATTCTAACCGCCTTAGCTGCCTTACCACCCCAAAAAATAGCTGCCGAAAATATGGCGGAATATGTACGGGGAGGTAACCTAGGGGCAGTAATCGTCGGTTCCCATGTCAATAAAACTACCCAACAGTTAGAAAAATTACTGCAAGCAAAAGGAGTAGTTGGCATTGAAGTCGAAGTATCAAAATTGCTCAATGGGGGCAATGCATCAACGGTTCTTCTAGAATCAACCTTAGCTATGGCGCATCAGATACATAAAGAAGGAAAAACCCCCGTAGTATACACAAGTCGTGAAGAATTAACTTTTACCGATGTAGAAACGCGGTTGGCATTTGGAACCCAGGTTTCTAGTTTACTCATGGCAATTGTTCAGGGATTACCCCATGATATTGGCTTCTTGATTAGTAAGGGTGGTATTACTTCCAACGACGTTTTAAGTACAGGTTTAGACTTGACTTCTGCGCGGTTACTTGGTCAAATCTTAGCTGGCTGTTCTATGGTGCGTACTCCTGATGACCATCCCCAGTTTCCAAATTTACCAGTGGTATTATTTCCCGGTAATGTTGGTGATGCATATGCTTTGGCTACTGTTTATCAACGATTGAGCCAAAACTAGGGGTTAATTTTAAATTAGTAACAGCGTTCCAAGGGAGTATAAATCTTTTAACATGGATAATTGCCTATTGTCCTTATTTTGGCTGGTACAGCATGAATTCTGATTCTGCCAACCCCAACATTAATTTTGACTGTACCTCTCCATCAGAAGAGGTACAGGATAATCCTATACTTCCAGATGCAGAGGTTGATTCCGTCCTCCTCTACCTACGATCAAATAACGCTACAATGAGGGTTCACCAACCACCATCAAATATTCCTGAAAATCCTGTTGAAAACCCAGATATTATTAATCAGACAACTAATATCAGTAATATCAACGGGAATATGGATTCCCCCAGGAAAGTTGATATAAATGCAACAAATACTACTGAGGATGTGAATAAAAACGAAACAACTTCCACTCAAGATGGCAATGCAAATCAAACCATAATTAGTGAAAGTGAAGCCGACAATGGGAACAACCCATTTTTAGACATAGAACTTGGAGATTTGCCTCCATTACCCAATCCGAACCCTAATCCCAAGCTGCAAGTCCACTTCAAGCGAGGAGACGGCAAATTACTGTTAACTTTGCCCACAGTATCCCAACTATCCAGTTCTGAAGCGAACTTATCAGAAATCTGGCAGCAACTTAAATTACGCCTAAATGCCAGTGCTCGCTTACAATCTGCCAATACCCCAGTATATTTAGTTGCCGGGAACCGTTTACTAGATGTGAGACATCTACAGGAATTAGGGGAAATCCTAGGGGAGCATCAAATGCAACTCAAATCCGTATCTACTAGTCGTCGCCAAACTGCGATCGCTGCTGCCACTGCGGGTTATTCTGTAGAGCAAGTACAAGTAGCTCCCATACTTCGTAAGCCTCAATCTGATCATAATTCCCCAGCCGATGCCCTCTATTTAGAAATGACAGTTCGCTCTGGAATTGAAATTCGTCACCCAGGAAGCGTTATTATTTTGGGAGATGTAAATCCTGGTGGTAACGTAGTAGCAGACGGTGATATTTTGGTTTGGGGGCGCTTACGTGGAATTTCCCATGCTGGCGCAGGGGGAAATCGTCAATGTCTGATTATGGCGCTGCAAATGGAACCAACCCAATTGCGAATTGCCGACGTTGTGGCTAGATCACCAGAAAAATCACTGACTCAATTCTACCCAGAAGTGGCTTTTATCACACAAGAAGGAATTCGGATTACGAAAACCACTTATTTTTCCAGACCCCAATTAAGTAACCTGAATTTATCTGGCTCAGAATAAAGAATTATTCAGTGTAGAGTGAAAACATTTATAATTACCACCCTACACTTTATACTTGATAATTCATCCTTTCGTCCACTATTTCATATACCATTTATCCTCATCCCTATTGAGAGCGCGTTTCGATCATGACTCGCATTTTTGTTATTACCTCCGGTAAAGGAGGGGTGGGTAAAACCACAGTTTCTGCTAATTTGGGCATGGCTTTAGCTAAAATCGGTCGTCAAGTAGCCTTGCTCGATGCAGATTTTGGTCTGAGAAATTTAGATTTATTGTTGGGACTAGAAAACCGTATTGTTTATACTGCGGTGGAAGTGCTGGCACGGGAGTGTCGTTTAGAACAGGCCTTAGTCAAAGATAAACGACAGCCAAATTTAGTTTTGTTACCAGCAGCCCAAAACCGAACTAAGGATGCCATCACTCCCGAGCAGATGAAACTGCTAGTCAATGCACTAGCACAGAAGTATCAGTATGTAATTATTGATAGTCCTGCGGGGATTGAAAATGGGTTTAAAAATGCGATCGCTCCTGCCAAAGAAGCTCTAATTGTCACGACCCCAGAAATTTCTGCGGTACGTGATGCCGACCGCGTGGTGGGGTTACTAGAAGCACAAGGAGTTAAGCGAACTCACTTAGTCATTAACCGCATCAGGCCTTTAATGGTCAGGTCAAACGATATGATGTCGGTAGAAGATGTTCAAGAATTATTAGCAATACCTCTAATCGGTGTAATTCCTGATGATGAGCGGGTAATTGTTTCTACTAATCGTGGTGAACCCTTAGTGCTAGCAGAAAAAGAAAATGCCTCTCTTGCTGGTATTGCTTTTGAGCATATTGCCCGGAGGTTAGAAGGGGAAGCAGTAGAGTTTATCGATCTAGATGCACCCGCAGATAATATCTTTGCCCGTTTACGTAAGCTGTTATGGACAAAGATAGTTTAATTTCTTTAATTCGCCCTATGCACATGCATCAGCAATGATTCTTGAACTTATTGAAAAACTTTTTTCTCGCGGTAATGACAATAGTCGCTCTGAAGTCAAACGCCGTTTACAATTGGTAATATCCCATGACCGCGCGGATTTAAGCCCCCAGATGATGGAGAAAATGCGGCAGGAAATATTGGAAATAGTTTGCCGTTATGTGGAAATAGAAAATGATGGTTTAGAATTTTCCCTCGAGAGCAATCAAA
>CBZS010000664.1 GCA_000613065.1 Richelia intracellularis
TTTTTGGGGTACAGTGATATACAGCAAGTTAGTGGGTCTATAAAAATGCACCAACTTCTAAGATTCCGTAAACAAGAACTCTTAAACCATGCCCTTACGCACCGGTCTTATGTCAATGAAAATCCCCACGTTCATAAACATAATGAGCGTCTGGAGTTTCTTGGAGATGCCTTATTAAATTTTTTAAGCGGAGAATATCTTTACAGTCGTTATCCGGAGAAAGAAGAAGACGAACTGACAAGAATGCGATCAGCACTAGTAGATGAAGTACAGTTAGCAAAATTTGCTGTTGATGTAGGTGTACCTGAACAGATGCTTTTAGGTAAAGGAGCAATTTTAGAAAAAGGTCAAGAAAACCCAAACTTATTAAGTAGTACCTTTGAGGCATTACTAGGAGCTTATTATATTGATTGCAACTATGATATTGAAGCTGTCAGGTTGATTGTCCAACCATTATTCAATTCTGTAGTTGAAGAAATTGTTTTGTCTCGTTCTAATTTAGATGTCAAAAATCAATTTCAAGAATGGGTACATCATAATATCTCTCCAAAACCTCCAAAATATGTCACCTTACAAGTCAGTGGTTTATCCCATAAACCAGTTTTTTTATCTAAAGTTTTAGTCAATGGAAAACAGTTTGGAGAAGGTAGAGGAAATAATAAGAAGGAAGCAGAAAAGTCAGCTGCTAAAAATGCTTTGGCAAAAATAAATAAACAATATATTGTATAAAAATTACTCAATTCATAACAGGTATTTGAAATATGACTTATTCTCAAAATGAGCAAAATAATTACAAAGAAGTAGATAACAGCTCAATTGCTTATCCTTGTTCTGGTGCTATTAGGAGTAATGGTTTAGTCAGTAGCAATAATTTATAAAAAGTTAGGGATATTCTTTTCGGCAAACAGATTGGATAACACTAGCAAAAGTTTGTTAGTTTAGAATCACTTCTTTTCCAGGAATGTAGCAGATTAAGGGATGAAACTAAGTAACGTTTGAATTTGTTATAAAATTATTTAAAGACTGAGATTATTGCCTTAAACGAACGGCTAAAAAATTACAAATCAGAGCGAGATAGTAGTGTTAATTATTTAGCTTCCGAACAAAGGAGACTTCTCAATTCTTCAAAACAAAAATTATCACAATTTGACGAGCAGATGAATAATACCCAGAGAGAGTTAAGAGAACAATGTCTGGAAGAATCAAAAAAAAAAGACAGGATGAAATTCACAAAAGATATGAGTAAATTTTAATTTTAATCCAAAAAGAATCTCAAAATTTCCGGCATGATAAAATTGACATAAACCATATCGTATCTATGTTTACAAAGCTAGCTTTCCGTCTTAGCAACAAACAACAGAAATAGGAATTATACAATTTATCCTTAAATCATTAGGTGAAAATTATATAATTTTGATTTGTTTTAAATTGCCGAAATAGTATTCATATTAATCCAGGGTAAGCCCATCTCAAATTCTATTGAAAAGCGGGTTGAGAGGTATCATCATGTTGGGATAAATAAGCAGTAAGAACAGTCAGCATATAATTATTATCCATAGCGGCTCGATTAGATATTTGGCCATTACTACGTTTCAAAGATTGCTCTAGGTTTAAAGCATTAAGAGCTATTCGCTGCAGAAGTGCGAAGTTTTGTGGAGCATGACCAGTACGGACACGACAAGCATCTTCAGAAAAAGTGACATATAAATTCCAATGCAACCCATTTTCCACACCCCAATGAAGACGAATCACTTGTCCTAAGTTACGAGGAACACAATTTAAACTAGTTAGATAAAACTGAACTTCACGGGTTGTTTGATTCCAAAAATGTGGTACCCGCACAACCATGAAAACGCATTTAAGAGCAACTCAATTGTCTTGATTATGCAAAGTTTGCAGTTGAGAAATAGGAACACACCAAATTTGACGTTTTTGAGTACGATGATGACCTTTCTCTACCCGTTTATCATAACTATGGATAATACCTTTAAAGCCTTGAATATATCCCACTAATGACGGAAGGTGATAATATGCCTCTGACTCAAGAGGCATATTATCATCTGATGGCTGGACCTTTTGAAGGACTGAGTAATTTGGAGTGGTCTTTGTTTGAGGATATTTTTCCGAAACCGCTAGAGAAACGCGAACGAAGAATGCCACATTCTTCATTTCGTTATGTACTCAATACCTTACTGTATATATTAATAACAGGGTGTGGTTGGTGTGAGGTTCCAAAAGGAGAAATATGGGCATAAAAGAGCTCTGCACATCGATGGCTCAAAGGTTGGCAGTTGGACGGGACCTTAGAGGCTTTAGAAGCACGAATATTGGGGATTGGACAAGAGAAAGGGTTAATCATCTGAAGTTATGGCGCGGTGGACGGGTCTTTTTTTCCCTGGAAAGGGCGGTGGTGATGGTGCTGCTTACGGTGGGAAAGGAAAGGGTATTTTAATACACACTCTTACTGAAGGCTCAGGAATGCCTTTATCCAATCGCACCACACCTGCCAATGGTAGTGAAACAGATCAGGTGATACCACTTCTAGACAGTGTAAAGGTTAAGACTAACAAACCCGGTATACCCCGTAAACTCCTGAAAGTGCTTGCTGCTGAGAAAGGCTACGATTCAAAGCATAAGCGCGGTACTTTACCTAGACGTGGTATTAGGCCGCAATGGCCCAAAGGCGTTTGGAAGACAAAGAAGAACAAGGGCAGACTCATTAAAATTTGGGTGCGACTCTTTTAGTCAGACGGGGAGTGGAACTTAGACAGGTATTGGAAGAGGTGGAGGGGTAGTAGAACAACGAGCTTTGAGAACTTGCTTAATCAAAGGAATACCACTAGAGTACAAAGCCAGCTGATTGGGTTTATGTTCTTGTTGTAGATCAAACTGCCAATAGTCATCCCAATCGCCACTTATGTATAAAGAACCCAGGGGTTAAACAGCCTCAGCACCCCTGATGGTCCATCTAGCCCCAGTGATATCCATCCTGTCTTTTATCAGCTGGCGACAAGTACCCTCAATCACCCTCGTGGCGATGGGGAATCCAGCTTTTAAGTAATCGTCATATTTGAGGTATTTGGCATTGTTAAGTAAATATCTAGCACAGGTATCTATGGGTTTACGTTGTTGGGGGGTGAGTTTGGGTAAAGTAGCACTCCGGCACATACCTGGGGCAACTGAACTTGATTTACCTTCAAGGATAAGCTGTAAACGTTTGCTCTCCCAAGCTTCTGCCTGTATTGAAGTCTGATAATAAAAGACAAATGCAGCTTTCCACAAATACTCAATTACATGGTTCATATCCCTGTCTTCGTCCATGAGAATATTGCTGTGCTGGTAGATTAAACTCCCCATCCAAAGGAAATAGGGTATTTATCTTTCTTCCTCCATAACCGATTCTATTGGCGATTACTGTGCCAAATAATGTGGTCAATTTCCGCGACAATTTTTTCTTGTGTCTTCTGCTTACTGAGTGTGTGCCTGCACACTCTCCCTCTATTTCATCTTGAGTGCGTTTATCAAAATATCTTTGTTTGTAACAACCGTCTCAATAT